>DOPG01000140.1 GCA_003513555.1 Rhodopirellula sp.
TTTATTGCTCACTCCAATGGCCCCTTATGAGCAAACAAACCCACTCGGAAATCTTGCAGCATGGCTACGCTTCCCCACTCAGGTTCCCGCCAATGTGATTCTTGCTGGCTTCCGAACCCCGGTCGGATTGGGACGTATGGGAGATGGCTCGGAAGTTTTCGTGACCCTTACTGCGCTCAATGTCGCTGGGGTCCGCAACGTTCTGATTAGCCGCTGGGCAGTCGGCGGTAACTCTACCGCCGTTCTTCTGAAGGAGTTCCTGCAAGAACTGCCCTTCATCGGTATGAACGAAGCATGGCAGAGAGCCAAGCTGGTACTGCTGGGCACCAACCTTGACCCCGCGGCTGAACCGCTGCTAACGCAAGCCGAGCACGAACGCGAGGGCCTGACTGGTCAACAGCCACTGTTCTGGTCCGGTTATATGATTTCTTCCCCCCCCAGAGCGGAACCACCACCAGCAGCTGATGCCGCCGCCCAAAATTAGGCCATCAACGGCAGTCGCAAATGATTTGATGGAAACTGCCACACCGCAACAGTGCGTTTATCAGACTCATGGCTGCGCACCGGCGGTACTTCCATCACCATGGCCACCGTTGAAAGTGTGGATTTAAACCTGATCTGGGAGGCCAACCCACTCAGTCCTCCGCCCGCTCTCCCCAGATCACTCCAGGCAAATAAATTACAACGCCAATCGCTGCTGCTACCAGCCAAGGTGGCAAAATTGATGTTAAACCGGGAATCCCGAATGCAGGCCCGAACAAGATCACCACAGAAGCAACAGTAGCAAAGGGAGTCATCCGCCAACCAGAAATGAACCCCGACAGAGCCAACAAGAGCCCAGCCAATCCAATTGACCAGACCTGTATGTCCCAGGCAAACAGCAAGGTGCTCGTTTCACCATAGGTGGCCGTGGCTGCCGCTCCTTTCAATGCGTTACTGACCTGATCAAGATCAAGGTCCCCAGTGCTTACAGTTCCCAATGCATCAATCTGCTTGAACTGTTCAAACAAGCCTTTCCTATTTCCCAAGAGTGCAAAAAGGAACAACAACAAACATCCGACTAAAAATCGGGTCTGCCCGCCCAAGGCAAACCGGGCAACTGCCAGCGGTTCACGTTCTCGTCGATACTTCCCACTTCGGGCGTCGGCAATCATCTGCTTCATGCGAGCGCGTTTCTGGATGGCTGCCTGAGCACTGGCAGCACCAGGAAGCGATTCGGAACCAGATTCTACCTTTGTATTTTCCATGATGGCTGCAGCAATCTGCCATGCGCGATCACGAGCTTCGTCTGCGGACAATCCCTCACGTGCCAGCCCACGCTCTTCGATCGTTGCCAAATGCTGATGATCAAGTCTTTTCTGATGCTGCTCGATCTTCTGCCGAAGCAAAGAGCACACTCGGTCACGCAGTGACTTGACTTCCGTAGGTTCGGTAAACGATGAATCACGTGTCATTTTTTCACGGATTTGCAACAACGAATCATAGCCAAACAAGTCCTCGTAAAGGCTTTGCCAACCGCGTCCGCTGTAGCGTGCCACGAAGGCTCGCAAGCCGTTCTCATCGGTACCGCTGATTCGCAAATCCCGAATCAAGCGTTCCGCCTCTGCCAAAGGCTCACGTTGGGCCTTCCAGACGGGCAAGACCAGCAATCGATCATTGCAAAATCCAACCGCCGCACCCAGCAGAAGCCCGATCAACAAGCCGGGCCATAATCCACACAACAAGACGAGTACTGAAATTGTCAGTGTGCTCACCAAGGTCACCCCCCAATCCCATCGAGACCATGCCCCAAGCCATTTTCGCACATGATCAATAATGGGACATTGCGACAGTCGCACACGCAAAACGAGGCTCCCCCCCACAGCCCCAACGATCATCCCGATTCCTGTCAGAACCCATCGCGGCCCGGCACCAAGCCACACCAACACGCACGTTAAACCAATTGAAACTACGAAACTCCCCCACAGCAGCCATGTCGACAAGGACGCCAAGCGTGTCGCGTCGCGGTACTTGGTCGCAACTGCCTCCCAAATATCTGCCTGTTGTGAGCTCGGCGAAAAGTCGTGTTCCTCGGCCAGCCCGAGATAGGATTCCAGATCACGAATCATCCCTGCCAATGACTCATATCGTTCGTCAGCATTCTTTGCCATTGCCTTGGAAACGATCTGCTGCAGTTCATCGGGCACCCGGTGATTGACCTCAGTCAACCTTGGTGGTTGCGCGGTCGCGTGCTGTTGCTTTACATCCGATACAACCGTTCCCTCAAACGGCGGTCGTCCCGCAAGCATGAAGAACATCGTGCAACCCAATGAATAAATATCAGCACGACCATCGACCCCGGCGGCGTCCACGCTCTGCTCGGGTGCCATGTACGCGGGAGTTCCCACTGCAGTGCCTTGTAAGGTGACGTGCGTACCGCTAGCCAAATCGACTGCCATATCAGATTCGGACTCTGTATCACCATGATCAGGGATTTTCACGAGTCCAAGATCTGCGACTTTGATAATGCCATCCTTGGTCAACAGTAGATTGGCTGGTTTAATATCGCGGTGCACCATTCCATGCTGATGTGCAAACTGCAATCCACGTGCCGCTTGCACTGCATAGCTGGCTGCCAGTCTTGGTTCGAGTCTTCCCTTCTCTCGAATCAGATCAGCCAACGGGCCACCACGCACCCACTCCATACTGAAAAAGTGAAGACCATGATCTTCTCCAAAATCATAGATTTGGACTACGTTGTGATGAGTCAGTTGAGCTGCCGCATACGCCTCACGTGTGAATCGGGCGAGCGAAGCAGGATTCTCCGCCAGCCGTCCCCGAATCGTTTTCAAAGCGACTAGACGATCCAGCGAAATCTGCTTGGCTTCATATACCGTCCCCATCGCACCGCATCCCAAGAGACGCAAAACTCGATACCCACCCAGACGATCCGGAATACTCCCCGCATCGTGTTTCCTACCCAGCGGTATCGATTCACCTTGGTATTGAGCAATTACCTCCCGAGCCGCAGAACGCGGCCTTGCCTCAGGTTCCGCGCCCAACGCAGGGTTGCCACCCGAATCAATTCGCAAGTCAAACGGTTCACTGCAATACTTGCACTTGGGTCGATAACGCCCTGGCTTCGGCTGGCCGAGTGACAGTGACTTCTCGCAACTGGGACAGTTGATCCACATGCACTGATCTCCACAAACAAGGACGCATTGACTTGCAAAAGCCATGGTAACAGATGACGTCCGTCCCCACCGGTTTTGCCAGCAGATCGCCAGTGCATCCTCCGACATCCCATTGGGTCGGGTCATCGAGAATCAAGCAAATCATTTGTTTCGCAACAACCAACCCGCAATCCGTGTGCGCCACCTGGGATTCTGTGCCGCATCAGGATGCCGACGCATGGGCTGATAATGATCTGTGTATTCCATCAGAATTTCTCCCATCCGCGTCAAGAATGACTGGCGCTGATCCACCATGCATTCCTGCACCTGTTTCACCAACTGCTCGGACGCCACAGACGGAATCCATGTAGCAGTCTCACGCACCAACTTGACCATGTCTTCAACATCCAAGTGAATCCGCTGGTCCAAGCTTTGAATGACACTACTTTGCATACCGGCAACTGGGTTGCCCAACCATCGCTGCAATGCGACGGGACTTGAGGCTGCATCCACGACGCAAACATTACCTGCATGGTCCACGGCCAAGTTATCGGCATGGAGTGCGCCATGAGTTGCTCCCGATCGATGAGCTGCCTCAACGGCAAAAGCAACGGTCGCCAATTGCCGCCAGCGGCGCAGAATGATCGATTCATCGACCTTGGTATCCCCCTGATTGGCTTGATCGAGGTCATTATTCGTCAAGGCATTTTCATTCAATGCCTTGGTCACCGCCTTAGCAGAATCGCCACTTTCTGGAGACGGGACAATCGACGGTGGTTGCCAAGGATTTGCAAATTTCCATGGGCGAATGACACCCAAGTATCCCATTTGCACAGCAGCCATCTGCGGCGCGATCCAGTGAGGATTCTGAACTCGCGAGGCTGCTTCACAAACATCCAGCAGATCGGTGAAATCCCTATCTGCCATCAGACGCGGGACACGAATAATCTTCATGGCAAGTGAGATACCACGAACATCATCGCGACCTCGTAATAAGCAACGATGCTTGTCACGCACGATGCATTGATCCACAAGAAACCAATCGGGAATAGCCAAGGGATAATCCTCAACAATTCTTTCCAGTGAGATTTTCAGATTCCCCAATGATGCTTCATCATCTAGAGAAGCGGACGGAGCAATCGAAAAACCGCTTGAAGAACTATCTGGACGATCGAATGTCTGAGAAACGTCGAAGGATGGTGGTTCGCTGAAGTCAAATCCAAAACCTCCGCTTTCAGGATTCCGATGAAAACACGGCACGCTTGGACTGAGGTCAAGCTGTGCCAACTCTTTGATATCGGTCGTGAGATCAGGAAATCGTTTGCAATAGGCCGCGAGATCGATAGGTTCTCGCAACTCAGCCGCCACACACAATTCCGCATCAATCAAATCGAGCAAATCACTGGTGCGATCCAACTGGGGAAAGTCTCGCACGTATTGCTCTGCACAGATTTGGTGCCCATTTCGATGCTGGTGCATTAAGTCAATGCACGCTAGATCCAACACAGCATTTCGATCTATCTTGCGCCCACCAATCAAGTCAACCAACGAAGCCGTAGTTTTTTTTCTTCGTTGCTGATTTAGCCAATTGATGAGGCCATCAATACCAACAGTGGAAATATCGGAACATTCAGTCATCCGAATCTCCTTCACGGAACCCGATTTCTTCTCGCACACGCTCCAAAGCTCTTTTGACCCGCATCCGAACCGTATCTGGCTTCACACCAAGTGACTCGCCAATTTCAATCCAGTCCCGATTTTCAAGCATCATGCTGACAGCCAACGCATCTTCGTCGTTGAGCAAAGCTTTAATTCGTGCGATGACCTCCCGATGCAATGCGATTTGGCTTGGTGAATGCCCCTGATTCACCACAGGCAACTCATCAACAGGTACGAGTTCATTGCGACGGAAATCACGACACTGCCTTGCCAATCGCCGAAAGGTATCGAGCACCTGATTATCAATCGCCCGCAACACATACGCCAAGGCATCATCAGGCGTGACGCCGGCAGCATTGAAACCTCTCGTCATCTCTGCCATGACATCGTTACAAATGTCCATCGACTCCGCTTGTCCAGTCAACCCATACTGTCGCAATCGCGTTCTCGCCCGACGACGAAACTGGTCCCCAAACTGACACCAAATCGCCTCCACTGACTGGCTTTCCCTCGACCAACTGTTCGCGTCTGAACCAGCATTATTGCCAATCAGCTTGTGTTCATGTTGACCAGTCATTCCGAACCTCTTAATTGCACCACACGAAATCCACCCGGAGCCCCGTTAACTTAGCATTGCGAACATAGCCACAAGCCATCTTTCCATGCTTCGGCCATCGAGTCGAGCCTTTCCTGCAGCAGCCAGCAATATCCGCCCCATGACCCTCCTACCAAGCATTCCGTCTTCGATGGTCCGAATCCCTGATTTCCTTCGACTGCTCCAGTTCAACCTGCGTCCTCAAGCAACACGGCGTCAGACAGTCAAAGAAGCGAACGGGATAAGTGAAGAAGCTACCTGTTCCCCACCAAGAGGCCCCCGTTGAAAGGTTGGCGGCAACAGTCGAAGAACGGAGGCGATTCCCAAGACGTGATAGGACGAAGCTCAATCAGTCAAATGAACCTATATCAGTATTGAAAAACCGTTATCACGAAACTTGCATCCAAAAATCGGCACCGAGAAACGGACACTTGGAATCAGAACGCAATGCATGTCCCGATCAGGATCAGCAAGACAACCACATCTGTGCTTGCCACGTCTTCATACAGCGGCAAAAAGATCGATACAAAAGATGACGTGATGAACACCTACCTGAAGCAACTCATTTTCAGGGGACGGTACTCAAACGTCACCAGATTCGTCGTTGTATGCTGCGACATTTCCTTCATCCTGCAGCCCACCCACTACTGCACTGCATTGATAGTTCGCTTCCTGAAACAGTTGCATGGCTTCGCGAACGTAAATGGCCGCTACAAGCCCAGCCATGACCGAAATCACATAGGTGGGGATTCCTGTAAACAACACAAAGCAAACAGCACCACACCCAATGGCTCCCAAAGCGTACACCAAGCGAATCATTCCCTTGAATTGGATATTGCGAGCTCGCAGCGGTGTTCTGCGTTTGCTGGCAACACGTGCCGACACATTAGCCAACTCATGCATAGCGTCGAGATCTGCGTCTCCTTCAGGAACAAGTAGCGTTGGTACAACAGAAGCATTGGAATCGAGTGGTTCAAGCCTCTGTTCCTGCGAGGCCTTGGCGTCAGCGGAAGTATCGTCGTCGCTGCTTTTTCCCTCGGCATCGCCGCGGACACGCTTTAGCAATCGATTTATGTAAGCTTCGACCGTACCACATTGTTCATCACTGTCCATTAATTCAGAGTCTGCTACCGCCTTGTCGCTTGAGAAGTCATTACTGGAGGACAAGTCATCGGCTGCCTCACCCGCAGCAGCAATGGCAGTCCCGTCATTCGAGTCCATGTCCTGATCTGTGCTCTGATCAATCTCCTCTTCTATGCTCTCTTGTCTGCTCTGGCAGGGTGCAAGTTCTTTCTCAAACTCATCAACTTCCCGACCGATGTTACAAAACCCAGCGGAAGCCTCTTTGACCACTGAGTTCAGCTCATCGCCAGTCTCAGCATGATCGTTCAACCTTTCATCGCCCGCAGCAGCCTCTGGCACCCAATTTTCAGACTTCGGCGGCATGCAGTCAGTATCACTTAGGTCATCTTTCTGATCACCAGTATCGATCTGACAGGAAGATCCATTCAATGCACCTGGCTGGTCGGTTGATGACTTTGCAGGAAAAGTATCCTCAGCCGCCAAATCCTGACTCAACTCACTTTTCAGTGCGTCACCGATCATCGGGTAGTCGTCAAACGATTCACGGTCGTGCCCTACCTCAGTCCCAAGCTGCATTTGTAGTGAATCAGCATCTTGTATAGTTCGCCTGGAGTTGCCCACACAGGAGTCCCCAAGTTCTGGATTTTCAGCATCAGGCGTAACGTCTTGGGTTAATTCGATCCCATCGTTTGGCACACTGACGCCGACCGTCTGACAGCCCAATTTCTGCTCGATGGTTCCTTGAACAGAATCGCGTGCCTCATTACCGGATTCTACGTTACCGACCGCTTCCCAAACCGCGTCAGCTTGATTTGCATTCGGTTCATTTGATGATTGCCGATATTCATTTTGCTGTTCAGCTGCTTCCAGCATGACCAGAGTTTGCTGATGATCAAGCTGCATAGTCCCAATACGCTCATTGGCAGCATCGAGCTGAATTCGAAGTGATTCGACTTCTTCCTGGCTGGGCCTTGATTCAACCTCCAGACGAGATTGATCACGTTCCTGCTTCACCTCGGTAAGGCGTCGCGTCAAATCCTCGTTCGCTTCACGCAATTGTTTGAGTTCGCTATTGGCCTGATCCAATTCCGAT
>DOPG01000131.1 GCA_003513555.1 Rhodopirellula sp.
TTCACTTTCGTTAAGAAAAGAGCCGGGTTGTGTCAGTCGAATAGAGTGCTTTGCGAACCTGTTAACGCACATCACTGACATGATTGCGATCAAGCGTGTTGCGTTGGAAGCCTGGTTGAGATCACCCAGCGGTTTAGGACTCGTACCTGTTTTTGTCTTGGTGCCCCAGGCACCAAGACATGCGGGTTGGATGATGACAATCGGCTGTTCGTCGCCGCTGGGCTAATACGCTTCGTCAACCTTTGGAGCATGGGCGTGGACTTAACCCACTTCTCGAGCTGAAAGTGGATTGAGATGCATCAATAAGACAAGTCTCAATTTTGCATGGATGCGTCGTGACGTGTACGGTGTTGGTTGACGGTTCTAAATGGCTTGTTCGGCGGCAAAGCTTGCGTTTGCGTTGCCAGCTCTAGGACATTTCGCGAGATTCTCGCAGTACGTCCTCGCGTACAGGGGCGTATGGGATCAGCGCCGCAACCGTTCTGCCTCTTTGTACTGTTTTTTCTTGTGGATTGAGCCGTTGACACAGCGCACAAGGATACTGCAGGCGGGTAACACAATCGTTAAGATCATTCTTGCCTGTCTGGTGAATGGCGGGATCGTGTCGCGGAAAGTCCAGAAAATGGGGGCTTTTAATCCAGTTGCCGGTACTTATGTATCTGAACCCACATCGTGGTTAGTTCGGTGAATGCGAATTCCATCTCTGGTTTTCCCTTCCTTGATGACGTTTACTTCATTCGCGATGCGGTCATTCGGTTTACACAGAGAGCATCACGTATCCCCCGGTCGGCACAAATGAATCAACCATCGTCGCGGTGGGTAACATCCAAAGCAAATCCGCGTTCTGTGATTGTGTTTTACTACATGCGCGGATATGTTTTGTTTCTGGAAGGAAGTCTTCCATAGGTAAAAAAGATCGGGATGAATGAGATGCGCTGTCGGCTAAGGGGGCGTATTCCGATCACGAGGACAAATCTTAACTAGGCTCTCGGATCCTCGTTTGGCGATACTCATCGTCACCAGTTTTCCAGCCACGATCCTGTCGATCCACTGGAAGAACTGCTTGCGTCAGGGAGACGCAGCCAATTCCACGACAAGCTCATTGGTCGGGAGTCGACGGAGAGCCGCTTGTGCCGATTCCAGCAAGCAAGGCACGATCTTCAAATCAAACGATAAACGTCCGCCGTTTCTTCAGCTCTCAGCAGGCTTTCCGCCTGTGGGGTTTAGTATTCTGCGGCCGCACACAGGAATCTGTTGTCTAATCTTTACAAAACGAAAGATTCCTTGAGCTGTGGCTTGGGGAATAGTGGGCGTTGCATTCACAAACATACAGAAAAACACACTTGAACGATTTCAAAAGCATGGATTTGTTCGCTCCCCTGCAGCGAGCATTGGCCGAACAGAATTACAAGCAACCAACTCCCATCCAGTCGCAGACCATTCCAGCTGCTATCGATGGCGCGGATGTTTTAGGTTGTGCCCAGACGGGAACGGGAAAGACCGCTGCCTTCGCCTTGCCCATTTTAGACTATTTGGGGCACGAGAAACCGAACGCCAAACCCAATCATCCTGCCGTACTGGTGTTGGCACCTACTCGCGAGTTGGCTATTCAAATTGGCGAAAGCTTCCGCACCTACGGGAAGCACATGAAATTTCGCCAAGCGCTTGTTTACGGCGGCGTGGGGCAAGGGCAACAAGTGAAGGAACTTCGGCGAGGGGTTCATGTTTTGATCGCCACTCCCGGCCGTCTCCAAGACTTGATGGACCAAACGCATGTGAGCCTCGCTAAGATCGAGATCTTTGTTCTCGATGAAGCAGATCGAATGCTCGACATGGGGTTTCTACCTGCACTTAAAAAAATCATTGCGAAGGTTCCCAAGAAAAGGCAGAGCCTGTTTTTTTCGGCAACGATGCCGCCTAAAATTCGTGACCTCGCTGCACGCCTGTTATTTAACCCCGTTACTATTACCGTTGCTGCGAAGACCCCCACAGTTGAGCGAATTCAACAGTCTGTACGCTATGCGAAACGAGGAAACAAGCTGGCTTCGCTGATAGAAATTCTAAGCGGCAAAGACGTTGAGCGAACGATCGTATTTACGAGAACCAAGCACGGCGCTAATGGATTAGCGAAAAAACTGGACCGTGCGGGTATTGCCGCAGCCGCGATTCATGGGAATAAGACCCAAAATGCACGGCAACGGGCATTGGAGGCGTTCCGGCAAAATAAGGTTACGGTGCTTGTGGCAACTGATGTCGCCGCAAGGGGAATTGATATTGATGGGATCACCCATGTCATTAACTTTGATGTTCCCGTTGATCCGGAAAGCTACGTGCACCGAATTGGGCGTACTGGACGTGCCGGATCCGATGGGATTGCAATTACATTCTGCACTCGAGATGAACTGGATGACCTCCGGGTAATCGAGAAGCTGTTAGGCGCGAGAATACGCGTCGAGAATCCGGAGATGAAATTCGAAGGAACGCATGATCGTGATAAACCTAAAAGAAGCGGAAAAGGAACTTCAAAGAAAGGGAATCGCTCACGCCGGCGCCGTAACAACGACACCGAAGTTCGGAATGGGGCCAAGAACACCTATCGGCGCCGTAAAAAATCACGGAAGGTAGTGAAACCGGAAAAAAAACAACGGGGCGCAGCGAACGGGGACTGACTCTCATGGGCCACGCAGGTGCCTCTAGGAAAAGGAGGGTTGCAGGAGATGTGTGGTCCCCGTATTGA
>DOPG01000263.1:0-3674 GCA_003513555.1 Rhodopirellula sp.
CGATCGGGTCAAGTAAACCAAAAAGGTGTTCATGCCAACACTAAGGTTCATCCGGGCTGTGAATCTTTGCAAGACTTTTCTCGCCATATCAGTCATGGCAGGGGGCAGCTTGGTTCGTTTGTATGGGCAAGTGGTGATTCACAGCGGCTCAAGTGGTTGTTATGGGCTGTCTTCTTCCGTGGCTGCATCTTCTTTGTCTGTCTGAATGACCTCGCGTTTTTCAAGGTCGTAAATCTGCCCTTCTATGACACGTGACTCGCTGTTTGTGGCAGGGTCAAGAAAAAATACGGCATTTTCCCCGAGCACCTGTGCTTTCGATTTTCTGACCAGGATCCCAGTCGTTTCATCGAGTCCGATGCCCAGCAACTGAGGGAAGCATTTTACCACACCGCGTAAGTCCTTCAGGCGTCCGCGTTGGGTTAGGTGTTGGTCGATTGCAACGCCCTTCAGGAAGCCCAGGCCGTGTTCGTAGCCTTCTGCCATGACGACCTGATTGCCCAGTGGGTCTCCCCGCACCATGTACTCTGCTTGAATCGATGCTCCCGCCGAGCTTCCCGCGATGATTCCTCCGCGTGCCAGCACTGCGTTGAAAAGTTCAACAGCTTCGGTGTTTTCGTAAGCGTCGACGAACCGCCATTGGCGCCCCCCACCGAACCAAATACCGGTTGCTCTCTCAAGTGCTTCTTTAAAAACTGGACCATTGACTTCATCACGCCAGCGTTGCGGCAAAACAGTAATGCTTTTGACTTCTTGCTCTTCGAGAAACGATGGGATGCCACTTTGTCTCGCCGCTGTGTCATCAATGGCGGTGGGTAGTACGACGAGGTGAGCCTGATTACCACCTGCAGACTCGATAAAACTGTCAATCATATTTTGTGTGACGCCACCTCCGCCAATGATCAGTAAGGCTCCCTTGGCTACACGAGGGGGGGACATTGCTGGCGCCGGAAATTGTGGGCCGGCTCGGGCGATAGCGGCCCGTCTCAGGCTGGTAAGGTCCATGACGGCATCGGCAGGAACTGCGGTCGTCATTGCTTCTCGGTTCAGCGAGGGGCCAAGCGTCACGGTCACGGTCGAATTGCCAAGGACTCGCATGCGTCTTCCACTCACCTCCAGTGCAGTGCCCTCATCGATTCCCAGTCCAAATCGACCTGGATGTGCTTTCACCGCTTTCAGTGAGCGTGTTTGCCGATTTCTCCTCAGAAAGTGTTGGTCGATGATGCTGTAAGGCAGGAATCCTAATCCTTTCCCCATCTGTGGGGTGTTTCTGCCGCTGGCAATCATGTCACGTGACATGATCGCAGCGCCGGCTGATGTACCACCGATCACCCCACCACGGGCAAGCAGTGCATGCAGTTCTGTTTCAACTAGCGTGCCGACATACGTATCCGACAAACGCGTTTGACTGCCGCCCGAGATCCAGACGGCTGATGCCGATTTCAAAGGGGCAACGAATGCCGGATCATTTGCTTTTCTGCGTTCCCTTGTGTGTAGGATCGTGATCGTAGCAAGGTTTGCATCTTGCCATGCCGCGGCGTGGTCTTTAGCTGCGTCATCAGCCGTCAAGCTGGCAGTTGGGATGACGACCAAGTTGGCCTCAGTGTTACCTGCCAATGCAATGAAGCGTTCTTTGATTATGGGGGCTGGTTTGCCACCACCCGAAATGATTAGCGACCCTTGGATACCACGAGAATCTAGCACGCCAGGAACGGCTGGTGAGGGCAGCCGAGGATTCTGACCCGTCACGGTTGAGCAGCAATGAGAGGCGGGGGAGGCAGCCCAGAATGCAATGAAAATTAAGAAAAGCACGCTTAACTTCGACGTTAGTTGTCTTGGTTTCCGAATTCGCTTGGTGTGTCGGCAGCAATAGAAGGTCAAAGTCGATTCCAATGGGTAAGAGTCGATAAAAAAGCACGCATGTCCGCTGCCACATCTTACTCTTTTGAGTAGCTCTGGATGATATTGCTCGCCCTGCAATTGGGGTTTTATGGGAAGCGAATACGAGATCGAATCGGGAAAACTTGAGCGTTTTGCAAGATTCTTGTACGGCAGCAAAGGCTGATTGTCACTAATCAAGTGACGGCAAGGTGTTGTACCAGCCGTTTTTGAACTTTCCAAATTGCCTGGATCTCTCTGATGAGACTGACACTGCGAACGCTACTGGCGTATCTCGATAACACGTTGGATCCTCAAGATGCGGAATCGCTGAAGAGTAAGTTGGCCGAGAGTGGCTTTGCAACGCAGATGGTGCAGCGGATTCGTGGTTTGCTGACACAAGCTGACCTGTCCGCGCCTTCACCACTGGCTCGCGGGCCAGTTGAGGAAGCGAATGTCATCTGTGAATACTTGGACAGTACGCTGCCGGTAGAGCAGGTGGCTGAGGTCGAGCGTGCTTGTCTTGATTCGGATCCGCACCTCGCTGAGGCTGCCGCCTGCCACCAGATCCTCACCATGGTGTTGGAAAATCCTGCGGCTGTACCAGTAGTGCTGCGTGATCGAATTTATCAGTTGCCCGGTGAACAGAGAGGCATTGAGAGCAAGACTACTAGTTTTTCTGCACTCGCCATTCCAGAGCCCGTTAACAGTTTTGATGACCCATCAAGCCAAGTCTTATCGTCGGAGGTGCCACCGCCGCCGCAGGAGCCAGTGAGACCGGTCGGCGTTGGGGACTCGGGGGTGATGGCTGCCCCCGAAAGGCTCAGGCAGCGAGAGTTGGCGGACGCCGAGGCAGCGAAGAAGGGACCTGCGATTGCTGGTTCTCGGCCCGTTAATCCTCAATCTGATAGCAGTGTTTACGGTGGGCAGATTCGCTCCTCTCGAATCACACCATGGTTGGTCACACTCGGCCTGACTGCAGTACTGTTGTATTCATTGACGCAGATCTTCCAGCCATTGATGGACTCAGATAAGACGGCAGGCGTTGAAGATACAACTGGCCAATCCAGCCCCGTGGAAAACGAGGATACTGAAAACGAGGATACTGATGTTGTTTTCAATGGTGAAGCAAACACCAGTGAGTCGAATATCGGCAGCAATTTTGCGAAGAATGATGCTGTCGATGGAGATCCCAGTGGTTCTGGCTCGGATGGCAGTGATGTCGATAATGAACCGGCCGAGACACCTGCTGCTACGGGGGGGCAACCCACCTCGCCTGGTGACGAAGCAAGTGACAACAGTGGTGCCAATCTTGATAAGCTGGACATGAATCAGGGTGACGCTGTTGAAGATGCCACCTTGCCCACCACGTCGGATGAAGAATCGTCCAGTAGTCTTCCTTCTGCGGTTGCGTCACCATCTGCACCACAGCCACCCCAGTCACAGCCACCCGGAGTCGTCACTCCGTCTTCAGACGAGATGGAGCAGGAATCGCATGATAAGAATGATCAACCTTTGCCTCTGTTTGCAAAGGTGATCAGCGAAGAAACGTTGCTGGCTGTTGAAAAGGAGGGGCAATGGCAGCGTTTGGAAAAAGATGCAGAAGTCGGGGTGCAGCAGCCATTAGTGGTTGCGCCCGGTTTTCACGCAAAGCTCGCGATCCCTGCTGCAGAGATCACTCTTGTCGGCCCGTCTTCCGCCATGTTGCTATCCGATGATGCAGGAGGTCTCGGTGTGCGTCTCAACTTCGGGCGTATGCTGGTCTCTTTGAGAACCCCAGAGTCCTCTGCTACAGAATC
>DOPG01000263.1:3874-14944 GCA_003513555.1 Rhodopirellula sp.
TACAGAATCCCCAGAGTCCTCTGCTGCAGAAATATCCGAGCCTTCTGTTCAAATTCAACTTGGTGAGGAAAAGTGCAGGCTTCAGTTAGCAAGTTCGGACACGGTTGTTGCGATTGAGTTGCTCCACACACGCGAAGTGGGCCTTGATCCGTTATTGGCGGGCAATCATCTGGCGGTTTGTCATTTGATTGCTGTTAACGGCAGTGTGACCGCAGAGATTGGCGGACTTTCAATTGCAATTGAATCTGATCATCAGTGGATTCAGGTTGGTGGGGGGGAACCCAGATTGGAACCACTCGATACCGTGCCTGATTGGGCATTAGAGGTCGTCCCCAACGCTGATGTTCTTGCGACGACAGCACGGCAGAACTTACTGACGATGCTTGAAGACGCGTCATCATTAGAAATCGGCTTGCGAGAATTATTGGCTTTCCGCCGTTCGGAAGTAGCTGACTTGGCTGCCAGGACATTGCTTGTGCTAGGGAAATCGGATGTCTATTTTGGAGGAGCTGGTGTTTTCAGTGATCCAAATCAGAGAGCGTATTGGCCGCAGCATTATGACGCTTTGCTTGCGACCGTTAATAGTGGACCAGAGGCTGCGTTGGAGGTTCAGCAAGCGATTAAAAAAATGGATGCGGCAGCTGAAGTGCAGTTGTTTCAGATGTTGGTGGGGTACACCAATGCGCAACTAGAAGCGGGCAGTGATTTACAGTTGTTGGAAAATCTTGACTCAGCAGACATGTCAGTGCGTGTGTTGGCGTTTGAAAACCTACGCCGAATTACAGGTGTTACATTCAATTATCGCGCCGAGCATGATAGTAAGGCGCGAAGAGAGCAATACATGAAGAAGTGGCGGGTTCGGCAGCGTAAAGGTGAAATCCGCTGGGAAGAGTAGTCCACCAATCATGTTGGTGGATGTTGCGCGAACGCGTCAGTGCAGTGTTCTACCTTCCCTTCCCCAATCGCCTCCTGTTCACGTAAGCTTGGGCGAGGCATAGGAGCGTCGGGTCACAAACGTATTTTTTGAGGGTTGGGCAGATGGCTGATTCAATTGTAATCTTCGGTGCTTCGGGAGACTTGACCAATCGGAAGTTGATACCTGCACTTTACCAGCTGTTTGTGAAGGGACGATTGCCGGCGGGTTCAAGGATCATCGGCGTTTCCAGAAGCGGCTTTGAGCACCAGCAGTGGCGAGATTCATTGTGTGAAACGACGGCACGGTATGCTGGAGATGCGTTC
This sequence comes from Rhodopirellula sp., assembly GCA_003513555.1. Lineage (GTDB taxonomy): Bacteria > Planctomycetota > Planctomycetia > Pirellulales > Pirellulaceae > Rubripirellula. The sequence continues at coordinate 5,114 of DOPG01000263.1, forward strand.
GATGCTGCGAAATGGGCTGCGTTCAGTGAAAACGTTTTTTATCAACGTGGCGATATCACGAGTCCCGACGACTTTATTTCTTTGGGTAACTTTCTAAATTCCATTGAGCGGGACGAGGCGGGGGCACCGTGTGCTGAGTGCGGGCGAGTGTACTATCTGTCTACCATGCCGCAGTTGTACGAAACGGCTATTCGGAATTTGGGGAGTGCGGGGCTTTCCGATGATTCAAATGGTTTTCGACGCGTCATTATTGAGAAGCCCTTTGGTACTGACCTGAAAACGGCCCAAGCGTTGAACCAGTCAATTCACAGCTCTTTTCGCGAAGACCAGATTTATCGAATCGATCATTATCTCGGAAAGGAAACGGTGCAAAATATTTTTGCGTTGCGTTTTGCAAACAGTATCTTTGAGCCAGTCTGGAATCGAAATTATGTCGACCATGTGCAAATCACAGTCGCAGAGGAGGTGGTGATTGGTCGACGAGCAGGGTATTACGACACATCGGGAATCCTACGAGACATGTTCCAAAATCACCTGCTGCAGCTGATGATGATCACTGCGATGGAACCACCTGCAAGTTACGACGCTGCTCTGGTGCGCGATGAGAAGGTCAAGGTTCTGCATGGCGTTCGCAAAATGACCGGTGGCGATTTTGCCTCCAACACGGTGCGTGGACAATATGTAGGCTACCTCGACGAGGAAGGCGTACCCGCAGAAAGTTCGACCGAAACTTTCGCGGTCCTGAAGTTGTATTGCGATAATTGGCGATGGCAGGGTGTGCCCTTCTATCTGCGAAGTGGTAAAGGGATGTCCTGCCGGACGACGCAGATTGTCATTCAGTTCAAGCAAGTGCCCTACATTCTGTTTGAGGATATGCCCAAAGCACCGATTGGAAATCGGCTTGTGATTCAAGTGCAACCGGCAGAGGGCATTCAGATGCATTTTGAAACCAAGGTTCCAGATTCAGGGATGAGGACGCGTACCAGCACACTCGATTTCAGTTTTCAGGGAACAAGTGGTGGTAAGTCTTTGCCAGATGCTTACCAGCGGCTGTTGCTTGACGCACTCAATGGCGATGCCAGTTTGTTTGCTCGCAGTGATGAGGTGGAATTGGCTTGGGGTATCATTGATCCCATCATTGCGGCTTGGAAAAGTCCTGCCGCGCCCGCCTTGCATCACTATCAAACAGGATTTTGGGGGCCGAATGAAGCTTCGGAGTGGATGCAGCAACAACGACGTGAATGGTTCGATGTATGTCCCGTGTTGCGTTAGCACGTGTTACGTGTGATGTAATGTCACCGCAGATGAAATCGCCCGAAGCAGTTCGGTGGACCGATGCTTTTCATCGACCCATGTACGAGATGTCAGGTTGCACGAATGATGGCCGTGCCCCATGAAGACGCAAAAGGCTTCATTCCGTGGGCTGGCTGAGCACGGAATGGCCCTCATTGTCGGGTAGTGCTGCGGAGGTGGCGTCTGTTGACTCACTGATGCTTTGCGGCAGAGTGTTGAACGCGCCCTCGCTGCGGATCGGGATGGAACTGCTGAAAGAAGTGGACTCATGGTCAAGTTCATCCCGGTTCTTCATGTGGTCATCAGGAAGATGCCGTTTGGGAATCAGGTTTCCCGAGGTTTCTGGTGGTAACAACTCCTGAGACATTGGTGATTGCTCTGTTGGTTTGTCCGGTTGGTTAGGACCCGTTGTTTTGGCATCAGGGCTGAGGTCGATGATTCTTGTGTGAGGTTCGCTGGGACGGTTGTTCCCAGTCGGCTCGTTTGTTGATTCACCACCATTAAATTCCGGTGTCTCCGGGCCGCGGTCTAGATGTGGATTGAGCGCTACTTTTAGTTGTTCAGAAGCCCAGTCTCTCCAGTCTGGCCGCGTTTCAATCAGCATCAAGTCTTGCAACTGTGCGATCACATCAGGGCCGGTTTCACCGAGTCTACGTCTCAAGCGAACGAGATTGCCCAAGAAACGTGGTTCAGTCGGATCAAGTTCGACTGCTTGCCAGTAGAGGTCGAGAGCTCGATTCTTACGGCCTGCTTTCTCCAGTGCTAATCCCAGATTGTAATGGACTGCCGGGTCAGATGGCATCAATTCCCTTGCGCGTTCAAACGAAAGAACCGCCTGATAGAGTTTGCCGTCATCAAATCGCAACAGCCCGATATTGTTGTGGGCGGGGCCGTACTTGGGATCTGCTCTGATTGCCGAGAGCAGCTTTTCTTCTGCATACTCTGGCTTCCCATTTTCTAACGCGTTGACTCCGGCCAATGTTAAACGTTGAGCTTTGGCTGGATTTCGATTTGATTTGATTCTTATCAGCGAATCATGTTGAGCATTGAATGCTGCGCAACCGGCTATTCCCACCAGCAGCGAAGCGGTGGTGAGTGCTGAAAAGGCGGTGCGTCTAGTCCTCATCCGTGAATCGCCAGAAGCATGTTACGACAGAAAACCGTGGGCTCTTGAGTCTGGTCACCTCAAATCTGCGTACAACTGGTGAGCTCCTCTATTCCTGCTGACTTGTCGGTGAAAAGAACATTTGGGTCAATACCAATGTTGCCTTCCACTTTTCTGGGCCGGTTTGCTGCATCCCGGTTCGCGGTTCGGTGAGTGTCAGATCTCTGACTAAAGTACCTGAATTCTCATCTCTGAGATTTTCACAGAAAGCAATGATTTGCGTCAGACTGGCCGGAGCAAGGTCAATCGTTGTGGACCGAAGTTCAAAATCCGATCGGTCAATTCTCTGAGGTGCAGTCGGCTCTTCACGCAGCAAGGTTGATTCGGACAGACCGGCAGTCGCCCGAGCTGCTGAAATTCGGTTGGTGACTTCGGCCGGTGAGTCGAGACGCAACGCGGCGACCTTGGGGACTGTTTTTAAACGGTTGATATCGTTAAGCATCATGCGGATCGAATCCAAGTCTCGCAGTGATTGGTCGAAGCGTTTCTGTTTCGATTGCGTCCCCATCACACCGCTGGCTGCGTAGATTCCCATCACCACGAGAGCCACGGCAATGAGTTGTCGCTGACGTTTATGATTTTTTCCTGTCATTTCGCATCGACCTCCCGTGCTTCGGTTCGGGGGCGTGCGATGCGAGAGGTATTGCTGGAGGTAGGTGTGTTGGGTTTGCGGATGAAGGGTTTGTTCTGTTGGACTGCGGAGGAGACGGCTGCTCCCTCGCTAGCCTGGTTGGTGCTTGCGGATAAGCTTTGACGCCATTTTGCTTGAATCGTGGATTCGAATGTCTTGGCGTCTTTTTGTGCCGTCGCAGGCTGGGAAACGTCGAACCCACCCTGAGATAGTGCTTCTGCAACGATGCCTGCTTCCACGAAGTGTTGGACTTGAAACGTAAGGTCCAAATCCCCGTTGCGAATATCGATTGAGCTGATTCGCACTCGGATATCGCTTGGCAAGGATGCCAAGAGCCCAAACATCACTGCAGTTGCTGAATTGGGAGCTTCGATCTGTTGGGTTGCATTTCTGGATCCCATGATTCGCGAGTGCTCACTGCGAACTCGTCGTAGGAGGGAAGCAGGTACTCGCGTGTCAGGAAATGATTGTTTGAAGGCTGCAGATTGAGCTCGCAGGTTATCGGAGATTCTTTTCTCAAGTCGTGTTGTCCGCCACCAGCTTCCGAAGATCATTGCGAGGAGGCAGGCAGCAACCGCAAACGCTAGCCACGAAAGTTGCCGATTGATGGGGCGAAGCGGATCCTCAGACGCGAGGTCATCGCGTCGAAGATTGAATGGGATTGAGGCGGGCTTGGACAGAACTGTATGAGCGCCTTCAAGGCAGTGTGTGACAAATGAGTCTGGTGCGATTTGAACCGGTCCAATCTTGTCCCGGATAAGCGAGGCCTGAGCTTCCGTACAATCGACGACGAGGGTCTGAATGGATTCTGGAAGATCCAGAGATTTATGCCTTTCCAGACTTGTCGCCTGAATCTTGCCGTATTTCCACGAAGAAATGCGATCATCGGCAAGTGTAATCAAATCCGCATGATCGCCATGACAGAGCATGAGGCTGCTAACCCCCACAAACGCATGCTTTTCATGCACTGATGCCATGGCGAGGATGGCACTGGGGATAATGTGACTGACTGGAATGTCTGCGGATTCCAACTTGTTAGCAAGCGGTTTCCAGTCATCCACCTCCACCGCAACTGCAGAAACAGAACGCCCATGCAGCCTTGGATCTTCATGGTCCGCAGCAGGTAGCATTGAAAAATCAGCTGCCATGGATTCAGCATCAATGGGAAGATGGTTCTCCAGTTCGTAAATCAGTGAGCGTCGATCTCGCGTGTCAATTTCAGGGGGTAAGCTCAGGTAGCAGAAAAAGCATGAAGTGGATGCTGGAGCAATGATGCATCCTGAATGCACGCCTTTTGAATTGGCCAGCAACTCTTTGACGGTCGCGACAATTACATCAGGCTCTGATGCCCTGGGTAGTGTGCGGACATCATCGGCAACATGAATACGCCACTCATGCTCTCCTTCGATAATCAAGCTGCCGCGAAAACTCATTTCAAGCCTCGCTTTCGGTTCGTCCGATTTCCGTTACTGCTTTTGTTCTTCTGCTGTTTGCGTTCCAGGCTTAATGTGGTTGCTTTACCTTGGTGGTTAAGAATGACCTGCTCGGACTGGATGCTCCTGATTACGATCCCATCCGGTGCTAGCTCCAATGTTTCGCCAACACCCTTTATATCGAATCCACCATTGGCATCAGCGATGATGGCAAGGCTGTTGTTTGATTCGATGATTGTTCCGACGAGACTCAACTCGAGTTTGGGAACAGTTTTGGGAAGGTTGACTACTGGAGGTTTCGGCTTGGGTGGGGAAACGGGTGCTGGCTCAGGATCATAGAGTGGGCCGCGTAACTGTCGTTTGGTCATCCCAGCAGGAATGGTGAGTTCTGGATCGTGAGTAAATTTTGGCGTTGCAACTTGACCACGCTGTACGTTTGCTGACTGTGGCGAGGATTCATCGATGGCGGAAACTGACCAGGCTACGATGGCAGCAGAAAACACCAACAAACAAGTTGTTGTCAGCGTTAGGTAGTGCCTTTGTCGCTGCAGTTCCATATCGGAATCGAGTTTATTTAGAGAGAGAAGCGTTGTTGTTTTACGACGCCATCTGCATCGCGTTTCATAACGGTGAATGTTGTTAGCGGTGGCCCGGATCGTGAGTGTGCATCAATCCAGATCGAGAAGTTGGTGCTGGTTTCTGAAAAAATGGTTTGTAATTGACGTTGTTTCTGTTGGTCGCTCACTTCGCCCAACAGCAGGGTCGATAGCGACGCGGTAGGACTTGCCCTGTATCGTTGCAAAACCCGTCGTGCTTTTCCATCCTGCACGACAACCTGGGCTAATGCCAAGATGGCTTTGTCGGAGGCTCTGCGGAAATTGAGTTGTCCGCTTCCCCAGCAAGTCAAATTTGTTGTGCTGGCCTGCAATGAGGTCTTGTTTCCCGACCCCTTGCCTAGAGTAGCGAGGTCAAACACCTCTCCCCAACTCCGAAACGCATCTGGTACATCTTCGGTAACCTCGTTTTCCTCGTCATCCGAGGCTGTGGCTCGCTGCTTCTCCCGCGAGATCTGCATTGGTTCCACGGCGGGAATCAGGCGTGTTGCAAGGGTCGCGTTCGATCCAGCGACTCGGTTAATACTATCTTCTGTTTTCTTTAAACCCACGTAGTGATAAAGCGTGTTCAACGGTAGCTTGGCATCCTCATCCGCCAGAAGCAGATCAAAGGCGACTTCACCGAGGACAAGCTTGCTTCGAATCACTGGGGGCGTGCCATTGCCCTGGCGCCTGTTTTTTTCTTCCAGTCGTTCGAAAATGCGTTCAGCGTTTACCAGTAACGTTCTTTGCAGGGTTAATGAGCCCCAGCGTTTTTGCAGCATTCGTTCCTGATCTGCAGCCTTCAATCCGAGGCTTAGGCTTTGACGTGCAAGCAAGCTGAGGCAGGTGATCACGAGAATAGAAACAGCGATGACTGTCATCAGGACATAACCCGAGTGAGGTTTGCGTTTCTGCTTCCAGTGTCGATGTGCCTGACTCGTAACTGGTACGTCCTTTGGCCCTGATTTAATTTGCATGATGCTGAATGACCTCCCTCCAGATAATCGTCCCATTGTCACTTCGGACAGTGATTCGAAATGATTCAGGGATCTCAGGCAGGCCGCCTGTCTCTGCCATCGGCAAATCGTCGTCATCGGCTTCACGGAAGGAGAGCGGGTCGATCGAAATTGATCCAAAATCGATCCACAGTGGTTCCCATGTACTGCCGTCGAATGTTCGCGCCAGCATGCGCTTGTTATTGACTTTTCGAAGGGCGTACCGAACACGTCCGGCGCGTAGTGAGATACTGCGACTGGCATTGTCACGGGCCAAGAAGCCATGCAGCGTGATTCCGTTGGGGTCGATTTGCATGCCTCTTGCGTTTTGCAGGTCGATCCTCATTTGTCGGGCTAGCGTAACGGAAGAAGCTTGCTGCGTTTCGTTGCGTCTGAACTGTGTTGTTTGTTTCAGTGTTGACCAGACAATCCCGAGAATCGCGGTCATCATGATCGAAGTCAGGACAGTTGAGGCGACCAGCTCAATCAAAGTAAACCCAGCTTGCTGCTTGTGATTTCTCATGGATCGACCGCCTTGACCACACTCGTTGATGCAAGCAGATTCAGCTTGGCTGCATTTTCCCGCTCGATGATTTGCAGTTCGATGATTTGCATGGGAATGGGGTCGCGGAGTGTTTCTGCAGTGACGCTTGTTCGCCAAGACCAAGTCGGATGTTCGGGAATGGTGCCACTCGCAGCAGGAGGGATTCCGGTGCGACTCGCGGACATGCGATTCAACAGGTCATCCGCGATTTGCACTGCAGCAATTTTGGAGCGTGCCAAACGGACCTGTTTTTGATGCTTTGAGTAAGCCAGTAAAGATGAAACAATGACCGTCGCCAGCAGAGTTAAGCCAACGACCACCTCAACCAGTGTGAAGCCATCTCTTTGTCTAGAGCGAAAGGATTTCATCAACCTCGCCCACTTCATTGGTTTGGATGATCTGCCCGCTGGAACCCAGAACAATGATCCAACGGCTTTGTGCGCCCAGGGTCAGTTCCATTGCGTAAGTGGGGGAACTTCCGTAGGGGGTGTAGCGGATGTCAAAATCAGTGGTGGGAATCATTTGTTTCCGAAACTTGGTTTCCCCGATGCGTATGCCGGTTGGTAATTTGAAGGACCGTGTAGTTGGATCGTCTGGGGTACCAACCCTCAGTACGTTTGCCAGGCTTGCAACGGAAGTGCGAATCATTTGTCGCTGGGTGTGTGCCTGGCGTCTTGCGTGGGCATCTACACGTCCGATTATTTCCATTGCCTGGGTAAATCTGTAGTCACCCACTCTGCCGGCCAATGATGTCATCGCAATCGTAGCCAATAGGCCTAGAATCGCGAAAACAATCATCAGTTCCAGAAGCGTGAAGCCTTGCCTGCGTTCATTGACGCCCATCTTCACCACCCAGAGATTCACTTGTGAAATCCAAATTTTCTCCTTCACCACCCTCGCGTCCATCAGCGCCAAGGCAGATGATTTCATAGGGCTCAGAGGATCCAGGACTTACATATTCGTAGGGGTTTTTCCAAGGGTCGAGAGGAGCTTTGTTGAGAAATCCGTCTGGCCAGGAGTCGGTTGGTGCCAACAGAATGTTGATGCCTTCATCGGTGGTTGGATAACGACTTTGATCTGCGTAGAACGTCTCTACTGCTTTGACGATGTTGGCAATTTCCGTCTTGGCTGCATTTTGCTTGGATGAAATCAGGTAGCCGCGGGTTCGAACCGCCACCAATCCAGCGAGCATGCCCAAGATGACCATCACCACGATCAGTTCCACCAGCGAAAAAGCGTGCCGCTGATTTATCTTGTATCCAGACGCTTGTTTACATGACATTTCCCGCCTCCAGAATAGGAAGGATGGTTGCTAATAAAAGGAAGCCGACTGCAGCAGCCAGAATAAGGATTAATGCGGGTTCCAGTAGGGCTGTGAGTCGGGCGGATGCAGTGGCTACCTGCTCATCATAATCATCCGCCAGTTGAAAAAGCATCTCATCCAGCTTACCAGACTCCTGTCCTACCGAAAAAACTCGGACGGCCAGTGGGGGAAAAGCACCATCTTTGGCTAACGCGTCAGATACATCTTCCCCCGCGGCGATTCGTTCTCCGAATTGTTTCAGGGCACTTTTGAATACACGATTCGAGGTCGAACGCTCTGCCAGTTCTACCGCTTTGGTCAATTCGATACCGCTTCGCGAAAGAGTGGCAATGATCATGGCTATGCGAGAAACGCCCTGTTTGACCGTCATGGGTCCCAGTATCGGCAACTTCAGAAGTTTTTGATGCCAGTAACGTTGCCCCCATTCAGTGCGAAGGATCCAAATCAAGCTGAACAGGATCCCCATCACCAATGCACCCAGCAGCCAGCCATAGTCAAGAAGTAGGTTGCTCAGATACTTTGCAATTTGAGTAGGCCATGGTAGGACCTCCATCGTCTCTTCGAGATTATCCAGCAGTGGGGGCAAGACTGAGGTCATCAGAAATATGGCAGCAACCGTTCCAAAGCAAGTCAGGAACAAGGGGTAGACGAGGGCTGTGGTTACGGAATTGCGAAGTGTTAGTTGCTTGCGTTTGAATTGTGCAAGTTGTTGAAGCACAGTGTCCAGTGTTCCTGAATTTTCGCCCACTTCGACCATGTGAATCGAGGCCGGATCGAACAGTTTTGGTTGTTCAGCGAGAGCACCTGCAAGTGACGAGCCTGATGCGACCCGATCGCGAACCTTCAGCATCGCGACACGAAACGGGCCTCGGTTTTGATCAGCAACCGTGTCCAGTGCATCAAGAATGGGGATGCCTGCGTGAAGCATCATGGCCATTTCATGAATTGCGGTTGCCCATTGAAATCGAAATGAACGCAGCGGTAAAGCTAAGGACACATTCTTGTTGGTTGAAGTTGTACTGGCTTCACCGATTTGTTTTACACGAATACCCTCCCCTCGTAATTGATCACGAGCTTGGCGGGGGGTATCCGCTGAGACTGTGCCGCGAACAACGGAGGAGTCCGAATTGACGCCTGTGTAGTGAAATACTGCCATCTAAAAAGGGAAACGTTGTGATCGATTGATGGATATACTCGGTGTCGTCAAGTGTTTCGTATGTATTGTTTCTCGAATGACATCAGCGTCTGTGGACTCAGGTTCGAAGCCAGGGGGCGGCGCATTCGGTCTTACAGTGTCGTTACTCTCATGACCTCTTCGAGAGTGGTTACTCCCTGATGAACTTTCAGTAAGCCATCGGTGGCAAGCAAGTGCATTCCTGCCTGCATTCCTGCCTCGCGAATTTGTGATGCATTGCCACGCGATTGTACAAGTTCCCGGCAGTTGTCATCCATCACCAGTAATTCAAAAAGGCCAACGCGACCGCGGAAACCGGTGCCTCTGCAGAATTCGCAACCCACTGGTGCGAATGCACCAGGAAGCTCGGTAAGTACGATGTCCTGCTCTTTGAGGAGTGTCGATGGTGGTGCAGCGAGTGATGCGGTGCTGGCTGGGTCGGGTTGTTTGCATGTGGTGCACAGGCGGCGAACAAGTCGCTGCGCGAGTGACGCCACCAACGAACTGCTGACAAGATAAGGCTCAATACCCAAGTCCAACAATCTGGTTACCGCGCTCGCAGCATCGTTGGTGTGTAGGGTACTGAAAACGAGATGACCTGTCAGCGACGCCTGGATGGCCATCACAGCTGTCTCACCATCACGAACCTCACCCACCATGATGATGTCAGGGTCCT
>DOPG01000263.1:15144-15374 GCA_003513555.1 Rhodopirellula sp.
CCATGATGATGTCAGGGTCCTGACGCAGAACACTGCGCATGCCTGATGCGAACGTCATGCCCTTTTTTTCATTGATCTGTGTTTGGCTGATTCCATCCAGTTGGTATTCGATGGGGTCTTCGAGGGTTAGGACGTTCAAATCTACCGAGTCAATTTCCTGCAATGCACCATACAATGTCGTGCTTTTGCCGCTTCCTGTAGGGCCTGTCACAAGAATCATTCCATGATCA
>DOPG01000089.1:0-2463 GCA_003513555.1 Rhodopirellula sp.
CGTGGATGCGGACTCTTGGCGAAGCTTTTCGCTAAGAAGAGCGACTGCGATGGATGCGAGCCAGCATGTGGTTGCGAAGAGCCTGCATGCGGTTGCGAAGAGCCTGCTTGTGGTGCAGAAGAGCCTGCATGTGGTTGCGAAAGCGACGCCTGCGACTCCGGTTGCGACAGTGGCTGTGCTCCTATGAAGTCTTGTGGACTGCTTGAGAAGCTGTTCGGAAAACTGAAGAAGAATGATTGCTGTGACAGCGGCTGCGACAGCGAGCCAGCTTGTGGCTGCGAGCCAGCTTGTGGCTGCGAAGCCGCTATGGAAGCTGCTCCAATGCCAGCACCGGTTGTTGACCCAAGTGCTCAAGCGACCAGCAAGCGTCGCGTCGTTCAGGCCAGTGCTGTTTTCGTTCGCTGAAAAGCATAACGAGAAAGCTCTGAATACCTTTCAGACGTGACCAACAAACGACTCGTCGAGGATTTCCTTGACGGGTCGTTTTTTATTTAGCTTTCTAGTAATCCGGGTGAGAGTGCCAGCCAAACAACTGAGCATGCATCAAGGTCGTTGTTTCATCGCAATTCAGTCTTTTGCTTGCAAGTACGACATACAAATAAATCTCTGTGGCAAATCCGACTCTGACTAGCCTTCCGTCGTCAGAAACTCTCAAGCCATATTTGCTCAATCTGGTCGTCTCTGGCGTTTAGTAGCTCGAGAAATCTGATGCTCATTACGCGATGCTAGCATCGAATTAGCGTTGACTATCAGACCTCGTTTTCTCTAGTGATAGAGTAAACGAAGCCAATTCTCCGGCACGCTTTGTCAGAAAATCATGTCGGTCGAAGATGCATGATGCTTGAAATGGCAAATGGAGGTCTGCAGGAGAGCTAGAAGCTCGGGTAATCAAAATGTCAGCAAACATATTTTTCTCTGTCGGCGAACCGAGTGGCGACCAGCACGCTGCCCGGATGGTTTCGCAGATTTTGGCATTGGATTCAACGATCCAATTGCGAGGGTTTGGTGGTCAGGCGATGAGAGAGGCTGGTTGTCGCCTTGATCGTGATTTGACGCAGCACGCTGTCGTTGGATTGATCGAAGTGATCCCCAAGTTACGGGATTTTTTCCGCTTCGCTGATGAGGCTGAGGAGGTTTTTCGTCAAGGGAACATCGATGCTGTCGTCCTCGTTGATTTCCCGGGGTTCAACTGGCACATTGCAAAGCGTGCCAAAAAGTATGGAATTCCCGTCTACTACTATTGTCCACCACAATTGTGGGCTTGGGGCGGCTGGCGGATAAAGAAAATGAAACGATCAGTGGATCATGTTTTGGCTGTCCTTCCAGTCGAAAAAAATTATTTCGAAGGTCACGGCGTCCCTACCACCTTTGTGGGGCATCCGTTCTTCGATGCAGTGGCGTGTCATTCTTTAGATCATCAGCTGCTTGATCGATTTCGTGAAATCAGTCTTTGCGGCGAGCATCTTGTCGCTGTCTTGCCTGGATCCCGAGAGCACGAGGTGCATTTGAATTGGCCACTGATGTTAGAGGCGATTCGCAGGCTTCACCGTGCTAATCCCAGAACGCGTTTTCTTGTAGCTGCGTATCGAGATCGGCAGTGTATTTGGTGCCGTGATCAGATGACGGAAGAAGATCAGAATTTACCGATAGAGTTCTTCGTTGACCGGACGAGTGAGGTGGTTGAAGCCGCACGTTGTGCCATGATGGTCAGCGGTAGCGTCAGCCTTGAGTTGATGGCGCGGCGAACGCCAGCTGCTGTGGTCTATCGAGTTGGTCGCGTTTTGCATGCCGTTGGTAAGCACGTGCTCAAGCTGGATAGCATTACCCTTCCGAACCTGATGAGTGACCGGAAAGTGTTTCCCGAAATGGTTTCCGTTGGCAAAACGGAGCCAGTGATTGACTTTCTGACGCAGTCTGTGCACGCCATGCTGAATGATCATTTTTATTTTCAGGGCTTGCTGGAAAGCTTGGATCGCCTACGTGATCAATATGCCCAGCCCGGAGCATCGCAGCGAGCTGCTGAGTTCATTCATCGTCAGCTGTCGGGCGTTGGGGGAACGCGAGAAAGACGGAAAAACTCAGGTGATTTGTCTCGGCGAGCGGCGTAGCAACCATCAGCTGACAAGAGCCCGACTATTTTGGAGTTTGATTGCGAAATCAGCCTTTTTTCAAAACAAGTTCGGTCCCGACTGCGTACTGGCAACCCAGTGTAAGTCAATTTAACCTCGTTGGCGCTTCATTCTGTCCGTGCCCGAAAACGCCGGATTGCGAGCATTTCAGGCAGAAAGTCCAGATCTACAGATCGGTGGCTGGTACCTGTGCCTGTCGCGAGGATTTAACCCTGTTGATCACGTTGCCCCAGTGCAAGCACAATGAGTTCGAGAAAATTTCTCCTTGACAGGGCGATGTTTTCGGCTGAACTTCCCAGACGATGATAGCCCTCAATACGACAGAACTGACGAC
>DOPG01000089.1:2683-6880 GCA_003513555.1 Rhodopirellula sp.
ACGACAGAACTGACGACTGCCTGCCCAAATGGACCGGTAAACTTATCCTTCTCCTGCCAGACGATTTCGATATGACTGACGAACGTGATGAAAAAACCATGCTCAGTATGGGCTCGGGGAATGGATTCGAGTTTGAAGAGTCACCACCGCTACGCGTGACTGGTTACATCTGTTTTTTGTTGGGGTTGCTCAGCATCTTTAGTCTCTTGGGCAAACCGATGCTTTTGTTTGCGTTGGGTTCGATCGTGTTTGGGCTGATTGCTTTGCGAAAGTATGACGGTCCGCGACCAGCTGGGACTCGATTTGCAATCTGGGGTATTTTGTTGAGCGTGGGCTTTGGGGCATGTGGTTACACAATCCCTCTGATGAAGCAGGCAACGCTCAGTCGTCAGGCAGAAGAGTTTGCTGGTCAGTACATGGAGTTGGTCGCTTTGGGGCATGATGAGCATGCGATGGAATTGAAGAAGGAATGGTACAACCGCCTTTCGACAGACATGAATTTGGCAGAGCATTACATTTCAGATCCACGTATCTCAGAGTCGTTGGTGCAGTTTAAATCAGATGTTGTTAATCAGGAATTCAAGCGACGTGGTCCCAAGGCAGAGTGGGCATTGGAACGGCCCATTCGAATCTACTACCAATATGGTAAAGACCATGCTGAGGTCATTTGGACAGATCCCACGGGTGATAGCAAATTAACAATACAGATGTTTATGGATTATCGTGTTGATAGTAAGGGAAGAGGCCAGTGGCAGATGGATATCGTTCAGCCATTGAGGGAGCGACTGGTCGCTGATAGTGTTCTCTAGGCGATCTTTAATGGAAGTCTCTTGAGCAAACTGACAGCCCTATCACTTCCTGGCTGAGGTCAGTGATGCGACCGACGACAACGTGAAGAACACCTTTGCGATTTTCCAGTTTTCCATCTACGAGCCAAGCGTTGCTTGTTCGAGCAATGCGGAAAAATCGCTCCCATACGGCTTTGAAAATAACCAGGTTGATTGAGCCGGTTTCATCTTCCATCGTTGCAAAGACGATGCCCTTTGCCGTTGAGGGTTTTTGTCTCAGTAAGATCAGCCCGGCAACTCGAACATGTCGTCCATTTCGAAGATGATCGAGGTCTTTGGAGGTGACACACCTTCGAGTTTGTAGTTCGTTGCGAACCAATGAGATTGGATGCGCTTTCAGGCTTAGGCCAGTCATGTCGTAGTCAGCGTGAACTTCCTCCATTGGGGTCATGGGGACCAGTGCATCTGGCGTCTTTTCTGTTTCGTTCAGATCGGCAAACAGCGGTTGTTGGTTAGGGTTATGGTCTTGACCGAGTGAATGCCATACCGCAGCACGGCGATCGACATGGAGTGATTCAAATGCATTGGCATCAGCAAGTATCGCTAAAGGTGTTTTTCCCAGGCCAGTACGTCTCACAAGATCCTCCATGCTGATGTAGGGACCACCTGCTTGTCGTTCGTGGATGAGGTCCAAAGCGGTCTTGGCCTGAAGTCCACGAATGGTCATCAGGCCAAGGCGGATGGCATGTGAAGCTTTAGCTCCCTTTTCTTTTTGCTGGGTGTGTGCTTTTTGTTGTGGTTCCAGTGTCGATTCCCAATCGCTGAGATTGATGTCTACACCGTGAACTTCAACGCCATGCTTTTGAGCATCGGCAATCAACTGGGCAGGTGCATAAAACCCCATGGGCTGACTATTCAGCAGAGCAACACAGAATGCGTCTGGATAATGGCATTTCAAATAGCAGGATGCATAGACCAACAGGGCAAAGCTGGCGGCATGTGATTCGGGGAATCCGTATTCTCCGAAACCGCGTATTTGATTGAATACATGTTCAGCAAAGGCAGCAGTAAAGTTTTTCTTTCGCATCCCTTCCAGAAGTTTTGTCCGAAAACGGTCAATCAGTCCTGGGCGGCGCCACGCTGCCATCGCTCTTCGTAACTGATCTGCTTCACCCGGTGTGAATCCAGCTGCCACGACTGCCAATCGCATGGCTTGCTCTTGAAAGATCGGTACTCCGAGTGTTTTTTCAAGTACACCGCGTATTGCCTCATTTGGGTAAACGACAGCTTGCGGGTTTTCACGAGCCTTCAGATACGGGTGCACCATGTTGCCTTGGATAGGACCGGGACGCACGATTGCTACTTCGACCACAAGGTCGTAATAGCAGCGTGGTTGAAGTCGCGGCAACATACTCATTTGAGCACGACTTTCGATTTGGAAAACGCCCACCGTGTCTGCCTTGCAGATCATATCGTAGGTTGCTTTATCACCCTGAGGGGTCGTGCCAAGTGTCAGGGTGCGGTCGTGATGCTTGGAGATAAGATCGAAGCATCGGTGTAAAGCCGATAGCATGCCCAGCGCTAGTACATCAACCTTGAGAATTCCCAGCTCATCCAGGTCATCCTTGTTCCACTGAATGATTGTGCGAGCCTCCATCGCCGCATTTTCGATCGGGCACAATTCACAAAGACTACCTGCTGTTATCACCATGCCACCAACATGCTGCGACAAATGTCTTGGAAAACCTGTGAGGGTTGTGACCAGGTAGACGAATCGCTGACCCAATTCTGATTCCGGGTCCAGGCCACCTTCGAGGCAGCGTTCCAGAAAGGTAGCACTGCTGCCACTTAACTTCGCGATGGAATCAATTGTGTCGGCTGAGATGTTCAGTGTCTTGCCGACATCCCGAATCGCACTCTTGGTGCGATAGGTGGTGACCGTGGCTGTCAATCCTGCACGATCACGACCATATTTTCCATAAAGATACTGCAACACTTCTTCGCGACGCTGATGTTCAAAGTCAACATCGATATCAGGTGCCTCGTCACGCTCTCGGCTAACAAAACGCTCGAAAAGCAGATCTGATTGGCTGGGATCCACATTCGTAATTCCGAGGCAATAGCAGACGGTCGAATTCGCAGCAGAACCGCGTCCCTGACACAGGATATTGCGTTGGCGAGCAAAACGGACCATGTCCCAGACTGTCAGGAAATATGCTTCATAGTTAAGTTCCTGAATGATTTGTATTTCGTGACGGAGCAGATCGATTACTTTTTCAGGAACACCGTCAGGCCAGCGTGCTTTTGCACCTTCCCATGTCAAGCGTTTCAGGTGTTCGAGCAGTGACATGCCCGGTGGGGCAATTTCTTCCGGGTACTCGTAACGCAATTCAGACAGTTTGAATTGACAACGCTCTGCGATTTCAACGGTTCTTTCGATTGCCTCTGGGATATCTCGATACAGGTCCGCTATGTCTTTCAATGAGCGGAGATGGCGTTGACTATTGTGGAAGCGTTTCTCATGGGCCTTTTCGATGTTTGTTCCATTCTGGATGGCAGACAGGCAATCATGCATTAACATGCGATCAGCCGTGTGGTAGTGAACGTCTCCACCCACCACAAGCGGGACATCGTTGGCAATGGAAAGCTCTCGTAGACGCTGTACATGGACCTGGTCGTCTACGCCACGATGGACTTCACATAACAGATAGCCACTGTCATTGAACACCTCGCGAAATTGGGTTCTTAGAAAACGACTCAGGGGTGTCCGAGGGGTCAGTTGATTCGTTGCTGCCTGTGGCAGCAATCCTGCTAATAAACCGCTGCTGAATTCGATCACGTCCTGCCAGCCGAGTTGGCAGATCCCTTTCTCTGCTCGCATTCGCCCTCTAGATATGAGGCGACACATCTGACCATAGGCGGCGCGGTCACTCGGCCATAACACCATGGATGGAGCATCGGTCAGATGAACCTCTGTTCCAACGATGTATTGCAGTTCCAGATCCTTCGCGGCTGCGTGACCACGAACCACTCCAGCTATGGAGGATTCGTCAGTCAAGGCGAGGCCGCGGTAGCCAAGCTCCGATGCTCGCTCCACCAATTCGTCTGGATGAGAAGCACCAGTGAGAAACGAGAAGTTGCTTTTGCAATGCAATTCGACGTACTGCATAAGCCGTTGGGGCTGTGGCTGCGCTGATTTCATGAAAGATGTAACTCTGTACACTATATCGGCTTGGTGTGCCGATCGCAATCAGGTTTTTTCTCTAAGGTTTTGCAGAAGCCTAACTTCCACCGTGATTATTGTTCATGCTGTGGGGCTTCCGAGATAGCTACCCTTTCTAAGCCTTCAGGTTCACCGCCTCAGATGCAGGACGACAATGAAACCCCAAGCCCATGCATCCCAAGCCCA
>DOPG01000089.1:7090-15828 GCA_003513555.1 Rhodopirellula sp.
AGCCCATGCATCCCAAGCCCATGCACCCATTGAGGATGCCGAGGGAAGTCAGCGAGAACTCGTCCACAGCCACCCAAGTTTGATTGGTTATCTGTTCTGGCTCGTTGGTTTCAGTGGTTTGCATCGCTTCTACTTTGGCAAACCTTTGACGGGGACGGTCTGGTTTTTTACCGGCGGTTTGCTGCTGGTGGGTTGGATTGTTGATTTATTTCTGATCCCCGCCATGACTGATGAGGCAGATCGCGACTACGAAAATGGCCAGTTCGACTACAGCCTAACTTGGGGGCTGCTAGTCTTGTTCGGAATCTTTGGGGCGCACCGTTTTTATCTTGGCAAGATCGGTACGGGACTGCTCTATCTGTTAACAGCAGGTCTATTCGGTTTCGGGATTGTCTATGACATGTTTACGTTGAATGACCAGATCAACGAACAAAATCAAAAGGTAACTATCGATAGCTGAAACGGCACACAGCGGGTTGCTAAGATGCAATCATGAAAGCCTGCGGACGGTTACTTTGGCTCCCTGCGTATTGACCACGCATACCTCGCAGCCGGTGTCGATGAAATCACCCTCGGTGACTACGTCGACCACCACGTCTCCGATCTGAATTTTCCCACTGGGGCGTAGTGGTGATACCGTTGTTCCGACGTCTCCGATATTGACCAGTTGCCATCCAGGTAGCTGTTCCGTGTGGTTTCCAGCCAGCAGCGAGTTACTCGTGGTAGCGGGAGCTGCGACGCCTGGTTTGAGTGTGAGGCGACTTAATCCCGGAATTTCACCGATGTAACGGGCGAGGAAAAACAAGGCTACCAGAAAACAAGCAAATGCACTCATGACTGTGAGCACATCAGCGCCCAGTCCATTCAACTCTTCATTTGTCTCAGGGAAAAAACCTCGCGATGACGCCATGACAAGTGAGATCAGGACGAGCAGAATGCCACCAATTCCGGCAAAGCCGAATCCAGGAATCACAAAGAATTCCACTGCGATGAAGATGAGTCCCAGGGCAAATAACAGAACCTCCAGCCACCCCGAAGTTCCTCCCAAAAAACGACTCCAGAAAAATAGACTGAAGCACAGTAATGAAGTCAGGCCACCGACACTGATGCCTGGTGCGCTCAACTCAAACACTAGTGCAATGAGCCCAATTGCGATAAGCAAAAAGGTGGCAAATCCGGTATTCAGGAGGAAAACAAAGGTGTCGCTCCACGTTCTTTGAATTACTTGCATCGGTTCGCGAACATGGATGGCCTTGGCAAGATCAGCACGATTTTGAATCACTTCATCAGCAAATCCGAGTTCGACCGCACGCTTACCATTCACGGTAAAAAACATTTCTTTTCCCGCTTCACGGACAGGAGTTCCTTTTTCCCACTCGTCTCGATTCTCCAGTGAGTCCCATTCTTTATCCGAGATGTATTTTTTCTCGCCTGTATTCTTGTTTGTTGCAGCGAACACCACGAGGTCCTTGTCGACCATTTTTTCGGCCAACGCGATCGGCCTTCCTCTTATTTCGGCAGTGTCTCGTACTTTTTGAGCTAGCACGCTGCGGCTTTTGGCTTCCGTGTATCGAAATCTCCCGTCTTCCCCCATGACAATCTCTCCAGCATCCCCGATGCGGGCGGTCGGAAGCATGATGATTCGATCACAGGCGAGCGACAGTAGAGCGGCGCCGCTGATTGCGTCTTTTTCGATGAAGGCGACTGTTTCAACCTGCTTGGCATCCAGCAGCATGTCCATCAATTCAAATGTCACATACGTGAAGCCGCCCGGGCTATTGATGTCGAGCACAATTACATCAGCACCAGAATCAATTGCTTGCTGAAATTTTTGCTTTAGCAGTTCTCCGCTGAGAGGATTGATGTCCTCGTGGAGCGGAATTACCACGCCAGTCTTGGCTGGTGTACCGCGGTTGATCACTTGCGCGAGTGATGGTGTCCCAGAGATACAATAAAGAAGAAAGCTGAAGATAAATGCAAAATGACGCATCTGTGTCGTGCCTGAATTCGATGGCTGATGATCTAAGGCAGCAGGTATTTGCCGTTGGTTCATGCAAAAATTTGGGTGGACGTAAAGGACAAGTCGAGTGAAAGCTGGCAACGCATGATTTTTCGCCAAAACAGCAAGTAAACAGTTGTAGGGAATTAGCGATTTCATCATTCGCCGGTCAAGTTTTACAACGTCTTGATTTCTACTCTGTTGGAATAGGCTCGACTAATCATTATACGCGGCGCCAAAACGTCGGGAAAAATAGAACCAAAACGCTGAATACTTCAACTCTGCCCAGCATCATTAGCCACACAAACAGCAACTTCGCACCTTGGCTGAAATGAGCGTAGTTGTTGGTGGGACCAACGACACCTAGACCTGGGCCAATGTTATTCAGTGTCGCAGCCACCGCACTGGCGGCATCCAGTAACTCCTCATTTGCCTTCAACTGTTGCGAGTCGATTTCAGCTTCGCTTAGCTCCGAATTGACAAGCGAAACGGAATCTCTTGCTGACCATGTTTCGTTGGGTTCGAAGGTTATCAGGAGCAGCCACGAGAAAACGAAGATCGCCAAGATCATGGCAAAGTAAACAACAATGCTGTGGGGCAAGGCTGGGTCATCAATCGATGAGCCGCTGATCCGGATCAACCGTACAACTCTGGGGCGGTGAGCTTTCTCAATTTCTAATCGCAGGATTTTGTAAAAAAGAATATGCCGAATGACCTTCATTCCGCCACCTGTGCTGCCGGCACAGCCACCGACAAACATGAGCAGCAACAGGATACCTCGACCAAAGTTATTCCAACCATTGAAGTCAGCGGTGCCGTATCCCGTTGTCGTCAGTATGGACACCACTTGGAACAGGCCGTAGCGTGCTGAGTTACCAAAGGAATCAAAACCACCATCATTGGCCCGTATGCCGAAGAACATAACAGCCGACGTGACAACCACTATGATTCCCAAGTAGGTCCTGAATTCGACATCCTGAAAAATTTTGCCTGCTCGTCGAAGGATAACCAGATAAAGCAATGTGAAATTCGTGCCAGCCAGAATCATGAAGATGATTGTCGTGTACTCAATCAGGGGACTATCGAATTGTCCAAGGCTTGAGTTGTAAGTGCTGAATCCGCCCGTGGCCATTGTGCCAAACGCGTGACACAAGGCGTCAAACATCGTCATGCCTTCGAGCTTGTAAATGAGTGTCAGCAAAATGTTGAAGGTGGCATAGATCGATGCAAACACCAAAGCAGTGTTCTGCATGCGAGGTAGGCTGCCATCTTTGGTGGGGCCAGGCATTTCGGCACGCATCATTGCTTTGCCAGCTGAGCCCTGTCCAAGGATTGCAACAAACAGAACGACGATCCCCAACCCACCCAGGAAGTGTGTCCACGAACGCCAAAATAGAATGCAATTGGGAACAAGTTCTGTTGATTCCACATTGGTTAGTACTGTTGCTCCCGTAGTACTGAAGCCAGACTGCGATTCAAACATCGCTTCGATGAACGTGATGGGTTGATCGACGGCTGTGCATGTTCCACTAAGGTAATAGGGCAGGGCACCTAGCACGGAGGCCATCACCCAACTGAGTCCCACAATCGCCATGGCTTCTTTTTGGTAGAACGGGCCACCGTGGTGTCGTCTTCCAATCCAACGCAAGACACCGCCGGTCACCATGCAGATCAGGAAGCTCTCGATCAACGCGATCGCACCTTGGGTCTCAAATGATGTCGCGGGCTCCAAGTCTGTTCGATTCGCAAATAGGGGAACAGCGAACGGCAGACTGGCAAGCATCGACCCGCCGATCAAAAGGCAAATCGTACCCAGCAAGCGAAGGAGAAGTGGGAAATTCAATGCTCAAACATTTCATGACTAAGGACAGAACCTAAGGGTGCAAGCTTAACCACTGCATTACAAGCTTCGTACCACCACTTGAAAATAGAGTTCGATTGAACATGTCTTGGCAGGCAAACATCATCAAAATCAATTTAACTGGCACTCGTTTTGCACAGCCTTCCCCGTGGCAATCTTGATCTCTATTCCCCATGGAGGCCTTGATTACCTTTCTGCGGGGCGGCACTGGAGGCGGTGCCGCTCCGCTACTTACGAACACGCTTGTCTCGAAGGCATTTGCGATGCCCTGACCTTCGACTGCCGCCAAATGGCAGTTGAAAATGTGTTCTCCACCGATGTCTTTACCCCCATATAACCGATAATTAGAGACTTAGCTTGGCAAGGGTGTACGATTCTGCCGCACTGTCGTGATGCAAATTGCGGCATTTTCTAGTTGTAAGTCTCGGGAGGATTGTGTTTTGTGTGGACGGTTTACGCTCCGAGCCCCCAAAATTGATTTGGGTCAGTTTTTCTTTGCGACCATGGGCCCAGCGGACTTGGGACAGTTAACCGTAGGTCTGGGCAATAAATTTGACGTGGGACCACCGCGTTTTAACATCGCGCCAACACAAAATATTTTATGTCTGCAGCATGATTCGCAGCGAGATTGTTTGACGGCGGCTCACTATCGTTGGGGTTTGTTACCTGCGTGGGTAAAAGACATCGCAATCGGGGCAAGAATGATCAATGCCCGAAGCGAAACGTTGGATTCCAAACCAAGCTTCAAGCAGGCATTGGCGAGACGACGCTGTGTGATTCCAATGGATGGATATTACGAATGGACCAAGGCTGCTGGCGGAGGGGATAAGCAACCAGTTCTGATCGAGCCTGTGGATGGACAAGTGAAGTTCATGGCGGGTTTGTGGGCAGAAAACCAACGGTTGGGTGACGATGGAGCGATCTATTCGTGCACCATCATTACGACGCCTGCCAATTCCACGACTGCTCACATTCATCAGCGGATGCCAGCCTTCATCAGTGAATGTGATTTGTCTGCTTGGCTTGACCCGCAGCTTTATGATGTTTCCAAACTGAAGATGCTGTTGCGGCCTGCGGAACGGGCCCTTTTGAAATTGACGACTGTTTCACGGTATGTAAATAGTCCACGTAACGAGGACCAAAGGTGTGTAGTACCGCTGGATGATGTCGCGGGCGAAGGACAGCAATTCATCCAATTCGACTAAAGCGACGGTCAGAATCACTTTATGAAACAGGATCGGTGTTGCATGGGATGCAAAGACTTCTTTGTGAAAACTTTAGGTGAACTGATGATTAAATTAAAAATTTGACGATTCATTTGCCTCGGGGAACGCATCAATGTGTTTGTTTGTCGCGGTAGCAACACGCGAACCATTTTGCCTGGATTGCCTGTGTTGCGCAGGCAGTATTCCTTCTGCGCGGTACAGCTGCGATCCTCCAATTTCTGACGCAACCCTTCTGATTTAGTAGGAAAAACTACGATAGATAGAACGATAAGAAAAGGGTATTCCGCGTCTGTATAACAGTGGTGTTTCGGGATGAGCCGAGTAGCATTTAACCTTGCGTTAGTTTTTTGCCTGATCGGAACCAGCAATGTCTGGGGTCAGAGCACGATTTCCAATAATCCATTCGAGCTTTCGACTGGGCAAGGTTTATGGGGCGCGTTACTGCCAGCTTACTCCCTAGGTGAAGATCTGAGCGGTGCTCCTGCCCTTAGCGACAGCATGGACTCGGTGGGGTACCACGGTGACCTGAAAGCAGTTAGACGCTTCCTTGGAACTCGAACAAGCTTTGAGGGCCGTGCTTTCTATGCGACTTCCGAATCGACGGCAAACGGTGGCAGCAGCGATCTAAGCATGTTGAGCCCTTCTGCTGGTTCCTCGGTAGCAATTCAGCCCGGAGCAACCCGGCTTGCAAGTGATATAGATAACTATGGTCTTGACCTTCTTCTGCGAGATACATGGATTACCCGGTTTGGTGGCTTATCAGCCGGATGTGCCTTCAGCTACATCGGATTTGATCAGACATTCAATTCCACGGTAGGTAGCGCCGACTTGTTGAGAGAGAAGCTAGATTCCGACTTGCGTGGCGGAAAGGGATTCGTCGGTTGGGACGGTTGTTTCTGTGGTCGTGCCACGAACATAGATCTGCTATTCGGATTCTACGATATGAACGTAACTTATGGATCTGAGGCTGGCCTGCTCGGTCCCGCGGCCGAGCATAAGATGACCAAAAACGTTAGCACGATTGAGACCAACTTCACGACTCGCCGCGACTTTCGTGAAATTCAAGTTGGCACAACCATCGGCGTGACCTATTTCACTGATTTGCCGATGATCCAAAGGAACGTTGGTCAGCCAGTCTCGATCGGAACTGATGATGCGGTAACGCTCAAGTTCTTGTTCGAAGTCCTACTGTAGTTTCAGTTTTGGATCGCTGCCTCGATGGCTTTAAATGCGGCGTGATACCTCCGGCCCAACTCGCGATATGATTCGCTATCGAAGTGAATGTTGTCGCCCTTGTGCTTCAAACCTTTCGAGTTGACGAACCCGGTCAGGCTGAGCTGCGACGGTAGTGTTTCGTGAACCGAATCGACGCGTTTCTTATCTGCGTTCCAGGGCCTTTCTTTGAATTGTCCCATTTGGCCTGCGATGAATGGTAGCTTGTCGTCATTGAAATTCGTGCGGAATCGTTCGATGAGGCGATACAGCTTCTCCTTGTACACGACAGATAATCCAGCCTTGCAGTCTGATTCGCCCTGATGCCATAGCACTCCCTTAAGAGTGCCTTCCTTCATGGCAAGTTGTGTTCTCAAAATTGCAGTGTCATAAGGATGTGTTTTGGTCGAAGGGTGGTAACCACCAGGTTCCCATGACGAAATGGGAGACCCACCTACTGCACATGGAATGAGTCCAACAGTGATTCCGGGATGAGATGCTGCATAGTTTTTAGCGAACGTTTTGCCGAGTCCGACGCCAGCAATGCCAGGTTTGTCGAAATGTATTGGATCAACTGCAGCGACCCAAATTCCCTTTCTGTTGAGTGTGAGCACATGAGGGTCCACCTTTCTATCGCTTTCAGTAACTTTTCCCCGCCCCGCCATATTCGATTGGCCGGCAAGTAGAAAGAGATGAAACTTTGTGGGGTCCTGCGGAACGTCGACCGATTGTGAGTGGGCGGCTTCAAATACGAAAAAACAGCCGGTGGCTAGTAGCAAAATTCGGTTAATCAGCATCGGTGACAACGGTCCTCGCTGCGAGCAGTCAAAGTAATGGTGTTTAACATTTCATGGATTCATGGCCTTGGTTTCGACAAGTCCAATATCTCAAGTTATCCTTTGCCTTATGCAAATTCCAGCCATCACGATTGTTCTTTGCCTGTTCGTTACCTCGGCGTTTGGCCAGATTTCCGATTTGGCCTCCGTTGCTGCTGGCCCAAAGCGTCAGTTGACAATTCCAGCAAAGCCATATCGCTACGCGGATCAGGTTCTTCCCAGACATGTAAAAAAGTTTGCTGACCTGTTCGATAATACGCCAGAATCAAATCCCATCACGGACGAGGGGGCTACTTTGGGTCGTGTTCTGTTTTACGATCCAAATTTGTCAGCCAACGGATCCACGTCTTGTTCATCTTGTCACAGTCAGCAGACTGCCTTCACTGATGCACGACAGTTCAGTAAAGGATTTGAGGGAAAGCCTGTTGATCGAAATTCGATGAGTTTAGTAAACCTTCGTTATTATCGTCCTGGTAAATTCTTTTGGGATGAGCGGGCAGACTCTCTCGAAGAACAGGTGCTTATGCCAATCGAAAATCCAGTAGAGATGGGACATGAACTGAACGCCTTGGTATCGCAGTTGCAACGTGACCCCCTTTACCCTCCGCTCTTTCAAGATGCATTTGGAACGTCAGAGGTGACTAGAGAGAGGTTGTCACTCGCCTTGGCGCAATTTATTCGATCAATGATTTCGTTTAACTCACGTTTTGATCAGGGGCGTGCTGAGGTGGCTTCTGTGTTGGATCCGTTTCCGAATTTCTCTGAACAGGAAAACTATGGAAAGCGGCAATTCTTTGGGCGTGCTAGATGCTCGGAGTGCCACTTGCCGGAGACGGAGGGCAAGAGTGGCGCCGCTCGACAGTCAGCGTTCTTTCAACTAGCAGGTCCGTTGGTGAATGGAATTGACAGTGATTCTGACCAAGTAGACGGTGGAGTTGGGGCGGTTACCTTGAAAGAAAGTGAGTGGGGGCGTTTCAAATCGACTTCGTTGCGTAACATAGTAATGACTGCACCCTATATGCATGATGGCCGTTTTCGGACTTTGGATCAGGTAATTGAACATTACAACTGGAGTGTCAAGCCGCATCGTAACTTAGATCATCGATTGGAGGACTTTGCGGCAAATGGCTTGGCTTTACCTGAGGTTGAGAAAGTTGCGTTGGCCGCGTTTCTAGAAACACTGACAGATCCCACGTTTCTCACTGACCCGAAATTCAGCGATCCCTTTAATCAAGCGAAGTGAGTGAATTTTGCCGCGTGGTATCTGAAAGGGCGAGTGGCAGTTTTCGATCGTTATACTTTTGCCTATGACAAAGCCTGCAGAGAAAAATTTGAACGATCAAGCTGGATGTGAACGGGATAAGGTGGTGACTGCCGCTGAATCCATGGCGTGTGCAACGGCTTATCATGAAGCCGGACATGCGGTGATGGCTTTGTCTTTTGGGTGCCCGATAAAAAAAGTCACCATTGTCCCCGGGCGTTCATGGACGGGGCAGTACAGGCTTGGCGTGCGTGAGCTTCAAAAAGGGCGTTCAGCAAACGCAAAGAATCTATTGCACGCCGCCATTGCGATTCTATTTTCAGGCCTGCATGCGGAGGCTCAC
>DOPG01000188.1:0-7689 GCA_003513555.1 Rhodopirellula sp.
CAGCTGTAAAGAAAAGATTTCTCATGGGCGAGTCCAACAGGATGAAAAACCAGTAAAGTGAAGAGGCAGTCATGATTTGGTAATGGTCGAACATCACCATCGTCAACAGAATTGAAGTCAAAGATCTGTTCATCGTTAAACAGGTCGCCTGTGCTCAGGGTCCCGTTATGCGTGCACCAGACGAGATACGTTCGCGTATCGTGCACCGACAAACTAGGTTCCGGTAGCAGCAGGTTCAAATGACAGCAGTACCTGATCTGCAATGGCAGATCAGGGCATCATTACCAATCCTGCCGTACGTGAATCAATCGCGTGCTGCCATACGTTTGACAAGCTCTGCCAAGGCTCGGTGTTGTGCCCGCAGGACCCTGCTTCGATTTTCTACTTCCTGAATTCGCGAAGAAACCTTACTCAGTCGTCCATCCTTCGCTCGAATATCAGCATCGTTCGCATTGATTCTCGCATTCAAGTCAGCAAGTGTTCGATCCACAAGCACGAATTCAATATCATTCTCATCCTGCCGGTCTTCCAAATCAGCAACACGCTGCTTGAGATCTCCCCCAGCAGCATCCCCTCGCTGGTCAGCATTCGCTGCACCATTGAACATGGCTTGAGTCATCATTACGGCAGTCGCAACCATGCATACAGCGGCAGCGTTGACGAAAATTTGCTTGGCATTCATATCAGTCTCGATTTGTAAAACGTGTTGTAAGAGGAGACGCATCTCCAGTCTCTCTGGAGTGGCTTCGATATTGCGGTATGACGCAAAGGGTGTGCCATTCGGCAAAAACGCGTTTTTTGACGCCCACGCGGGCCCCGCTGTCCTGTCATGAGATGCCTGTATCATTCTGAGATTGCCGCGACATTACGCCCCTGAGCTGCAGCTAAACGCTGCCAACATCGATTCATTGCCGTATTTTCCGCGGGAAACCTTGCTTTTGCCTCGTTATCGTTTTGCGGGCAACATGATTTCCACTCCTCCGTGCTGATGACACGATCAAGCAACGATTCAAGTTGAAATGAAGCGTGACGCGCTGCCGTTGAAACGTCACTTCCTTTGATCCGTTCATTGCTGAACCTGAATGCGAGCTACGCTGGCCTGAGAAACAGACTTCTCAGTCAGCGGCAGTGTTGCCCGTGGTTTGCTGTAGTGCCGAACCGGTCCTTAGAAACGGACAAATCTTCTTCCATCCACTCTTGCTGCGGCATTACGTACAAAAACATCGTTGTATTTCTTGACATCGGCATTATGTGACCAATGTTTCCAAAGGTAGCAGGGATCAAAGACCGTTCGATACGAAGGATCGCAACAACCAACCTCATCATTATTTTGCGGCTCACAGCAGCCAGGACAAACTAACCGCCGCGTCAGAAACCGCCTCTCCAACGCGGATGCATCACGAGCACTCTTCTCATTCCAGATCTCATCTCCCTGAGTGACCCCATGCTTCGTGCCCCTAATGAAAATGCTGCAAAGTCGTCCCCATCTTCGAGCGGGCGGTCATTACGTCGAAGAAGCAGGAAGCCACACACCAGACGTCACGGATCACGCGCTGCGGTAAAAATGGTTCCCCGAGTCGAAACACTCGAACCTCGGCATTTACTCAGTGCGATCCTCCCAGCCTACGTGAACGACGAGTTTACGTTCGGTGACGCAACCTCACTTGCCCCGTACGGACTTGAACACACGTTTTCGTTACAGAGTCGTCCCGGTGCCACCAAGACCATCTACTTGGACTTTGATGGTCACCACAGTGTGGGAAATTCATGGGGCCACGACATTCAATTTCCGGCATTTAATCGTGACGGTAACCCAAATAGTTTCTCGGACTCGGAATTGATCGAAATTCAAAAGCAATTCCAAAATGTTGCTGAGGATTTCCTGCCATTTGATGTCAATGTGACGACGCTCGATCCGGGAGTCGCTGCG
The DNA here is from genome assembly GCA_003513555.1 of Rhodopirellula sp. Lineage (GTDB taxonomy): Bacteria > Planctomycetota > Planctomycetia > Pirellulales > Pirellulaceae > Rubripirellula. The sequence continues at coordinate 1,931 of DOPG01000188.1, forward strand.
TTAGCGAAAAGCAGTATCAATGATTCGACCTGGGGTATCCGTGCGGTGAACACCCAACCAACCGACGGATTTGGATCTGGCATTGGTGGCATCGCTTACCTGAACTCATTTTCGTACAACGAGGACACGCCTGTCTTCACCTTCAACAAGGGCGCACGAAATGGAGGCATGACGAATTCGCATGAAGTCGGGCATGCTCTCGGACTTCGACACCAGGGCCTCGATAACCAAAGCTACCATCCTGGAACCGGGATAGGACAAACCAGCTGGGGGCCTCTTCTTGGTGCTCCTTTTGGAAAGCGATTGACGCAATGGAGCAATTCCGATTACGACGGTGCGACCATCAATCAGGACGATCTTACGGTGATCACAAGCAACCGTAATGGTTTTGGGTACCGTGACGATGACCACGGTAACAGCTTACAAGCCGCTACGGTGATCCCCGCCAATGAAAACCAACAGCTCTCGTCCTGGGGAATTGTCGAACGCACCGAGGATCAAGATTGGTTTTCCTTTCACACTGGTGCTGGTGATGTAAGATTGAATATCGATGCCTTTGGGCAAGACCCGAACCTTGACATCGAAGCCAAACTTCATGACGCCTCTGGCAACGTGATTGCTATCAGCAATCCCCTCAACGAGACAAATGCGTCGTTCAACCTCGAGCTTGTTGCCGGCCAATACTTTCTTTCAGTCGACGGCGTTGGCTTAGAAGGCCAAAATTCAGACTATGGCAGTATCGGCTTCTTTTCGCTGCGGGGAACAATCGTTGAATCAAATCCAGAGTTTGTGGTCGGTGAATCAGGCGAAATCAATGATCTGAATCACGAATGGCAAACAGTACAACTCGTAAACCAGTATGAGAATCCTGCCATCGTGGTTGGACCGCTTTCGTTCAACGGAAAGCATGAATCAACGATTCGCATTCGCAATGTAACCTCAAGCTCATTCGATGTTCGAGTGCAGGAATGGAATTACCTTGATGGCTGGCACACAAACGAGACCGCTAGCTACGCCGTGGTAGAATCAGGTGTTCATACGCTGGCCGATGGTTCCGTAATTGTGGCAGGGGTCAGCAGTGTCAGTACTTCATGGCAGTCCCTGAGCTTTGGACACGAATTTGACAGCTCACCGGTTGTCCTCTCGCAATCGCTAACCGAAGCAGAGTCTGATGCGATCGTGACGCGGCAACGTAACGTCACTTCAAACAGCTTCAGCCTGCGATTACAAGAAGAGGAAGCACTGGGTCCACATCTCAATGAAGACGTAGGTTGGCTTGCCGTCGGTTCCAAGCCAACCGGTGCCGGCAGTTCGCAATTACACACCTTCATAAATAAGAAGGGTGTGAATCATCGCCGAACACACATTCAATTCCCAGACCTTGATACCGCTAAGCCCTTCATGCTAGCTGCCATGCAGACAAGCACAGGCTCCGACACCGCTAGCCTGAGAGTCACCAACCTCACTGCGGATGGAGCCCACGTCTGGGTAGACGAAGAACAGTCAAGTGATAGGGAAACACGCCATACCCACGAGGTCGTTGGTGGAATCGTGCTGGGTGGCGGAAACCTCTTAGCAACATCATCACGAGAAGGTAGTGATAACGACCAGCCACCTTCCAACAATGAAAACGCAGTGGGTGAAGCTGGGTGGGTCCTGAGTCTGAATCACGAGTGGCAAACGATACAACTGCAGCATACGTACGACAATCCGGCGATCGCATTTGGCCCACTGTCATTCAATGGCAGCCACGAGTCGACCGTTCGCATCCGCAATGTAACAGCAACAAGCTTCGACGTCAGAATCCAGGAATGGAACTTCCTCGACGAATGGCATACAACCGAACACGCAGGCTTCATGGTGATTGAGTCCGGAGTGCATACCCTTCCTGACGGCACGGTGATCGCAGCGGGTGTGCAGCAGAATTCAGATTCCAGATGGCAAGACATCCAGTTCGGCCACCAATTTGAAACCACTCCTGTGGTGATTTCGCAAACCACAACGATGTCCGAACATGACGCCGTCGTGACTCGACAAAAGAACATCACACCGGCCGGATTCCGCATGATGTTGCAAGAGGAGGAAGCTAACGGAGGACATGGCGCTGAAGATGCGTCCTGGATAGCAATCGCAACACACCAGACTACCGATTCACCCGTTGTATCAGCCTACACAACCGACCATTCGATCACGCATCGGCGTGCTACCTTGCCTCTCAATGCGACCTCGGACCAAACTCAAGTTGTTCTTGCTGCGATGCAATCATTCGCTGAATCAGATACAGCAAACCTAAGGTTTGACAATTTGAGGCAAGAAACGTTCCAAATCTGGGTGGACGAAGAGCGTTCAGGTGACCGGGAAACACAGCACGTCGCTGAAGCCGTCGGCGTGGTTGCGTTGTCTCAAGGAACCATTATTTCGCACGACCATGCAAGTGGCAGTGGCAATGACTCTAACAGTGGCCGTGGCAGTTCTGAAAATCCAACCTCGAACCACTTCCCCGTCCCCGCGATTAATTACATCCCAACGGACGGAACCTTGGGTGAAGCAACTTACCTTGCACCCGGGCATGCGGGTCATGACTGTGAAACCGACCACGACCATGACCACGACGAACACCAACCTGACCATGATTGCCATGACCACGGGGATAGCTCGCATGCTCCGGGCTGCTCCTGTGGAAATTGCCTCGCATTAGCGTCCAAGGGAGTCAAAGACCCAACTGATCATGGTGAACACGATATCGTCGCTAACGTGGCCGCTTCGTTGACAGACAGTCGAGCATCACAACCGGGGACGCCGACGATTCAACCAGAGGCAAGTTTAAGGGGCGAGCACATTCCTGACGCTCAAAAGCGCGAACCGTTGGCCCGCGTCAGTTACTTCGCAACACAAAATGAATTACCAGAGCGTCTTTATGATAAGTTACTGGCAACCAACAGCTCCAACAGCTTTGACATTATCAGAACGCAAGACTCAGGACCTGCGTCTGCACACGCTGGCCATGCGAGTCAGGAAACCAGGCTCTTGCCTAGCACTCGCATCCTGGAATCCAGCAGCAACGAAAACACCGAATCCATCGATGCGTTTTTTTCACAGTCGTCGGCTGATGTTAACTTCCGAAACCTGATTTGAATCAACATTCCAAGAACGGCTTCCAGGCAACTGCACACCTTCAATGGATAGAATAAGAAAGGGTCAGCGACTCTTGACGTTGACCACTATCGGTCCTTTCGTGATCTGCTCTGATGCTAGCTGCCAGGGCTTAGAATTTTAGCAGTGCAATGCATTTCGCCTGATCAGCTGGACGCGACGGTTAGTCACCTCAAACAATTGCCTTGGCAGCTGTACGATGCTTTTGCTCGAGGGATCCGCTAAGCTCAAGGGAATCACTAGACAGAATCATGTTTTTAGGCCGACCTCAATGCCCATTCTGATGAAACAACCAAGCCTCTTTTGCCTGTGCTGGCTATTTGGCACGGTTGCGTCAGTCACTTGCCCCGCATTGGGATTGACTGAACCAAGCCCCGGGGTCGCATACACAATGGTCACGACCGGGAAATCACCCTACCCGATGAATGATCGAAAAAACTTGAGCGTGAATTGTGGCGGAGGCAAAGGCGTCTTGATTTCCCCTCATTGGGTGCTGACCGCATCGCACTGCATTACATCTCGCAAAGCAAACTCGGGCGACGTGAAAGTTCGATTCACGACATCGAAACGAAAACCAGCAACGATTGGTGTTAACAAAGTTCTGAGGCACAAAACAAAAGACCTCGCTTTATTGCGTCTAGTACGTCCAGTCAAGACCGAAGACCGGGCTGCCGTCCTGTTGCTGCGACAGAGAATCAATCTTGAGGATGGAAGACTCTCGATCAAAAAGGTCGCAGGAAACGAGGTCTGGCGTGACATTCCAGCCTTGGGGGGCTCGGACAACTTGCGCATTCCCAAGAAAGAGGATCGACGCGGAAAGGCGGGCAGCAGCGGTGGCCCGTGGTTGATTCATTCACAGGCAGTCGGTGATGTGTTGGTCGGGATCACTCACGGCGGCGGTTTTGCCCCCCAGGTGGCTTATGCAGCAACGTGGATCCAGGAAACAGTGTCCAAGCACAGCAATGACCAATTGATCTGGGCCACCAAAAAGCAAACACTAGGTCGCTGACACTTACCAGACCACCCAAAACTGCCGCCCAAACACGCAGGCGAAACACGGTACCCGCCCGGTGAGGCCGCGTTGTTGTCAGAACAGCGATAAATAGACACCCAGCATCGCAACTTATTCATTGCCTCCCATTTCACATTTGACAGATTCCATGCTTCGCTATTTTTCTCATCTGGTCGTACTAATCGTGGCAGTGTTTTCCGTGACGGCGATGGCCATCGAGCCAATTCCCCGCCCGACAATGGACAAGCCAAACATCGTCTTGATCATGGCCGATGACGTCAGCTGGGAAGCATTTGGGTGCTATGGTGGCGAAGACTACAAGACACCCAACATCGACGCACTGGCGAAACAGGGGATACGGTTTGAACATTGCTACTCAACGCCCATCTGCACCCCCAGTCGCGTCAAGCTGATGACCGGCCAATACAACTTTAGAAATTACACACATTTTGGATATTTGAATCCAAGAGATAAGACTTTAGGCCATTTGATGCAGTCAGCGGGTTATAAGACAGCCATCGCGGGAAAGTGGCAACTCAACGGACTGTACAACAGTTTGCCAGGATCGAAGGACAGCATGCGTCCGCTGAAGGCAGGATTTGACGAGTCCTATCTTTGGCAGGTTACTACAGGTAAGCAGATTAAATCTGGGGGTGGCGAACGTTTTTGGAGCCCACCCCTGGAACGCAATGGCAGGATGGAAACCGTTGCCGATAATGCGGGAAAATACGGTCCCGACTTGATGTGCGATTTCCTGTGTGACTTCATGGTCCGAAATCAAAACACTCCATTCTTCGTTTACTACCCCATGGTGCTGGTACACGACCCGTTTGTAAAAACCCCGGACACCATTGGCGACGCCCCAAGAACGCAAGCCGCGAACAAGGCACCCAAGAACAAAGCAGCACAAAAAGCCAATTTTGTCGCGATGGTAGAGTACATGGATAAGATTGTGGGTCGCATGGTCGCCAAGCTTCGCGAGATCCACAAACTGGAAAACACCATCATTATTTTCACCGGCGACAATGGCACCAACACTGGTATCACGTCCACCTGGAAAGGCCAATTGATCCAAGGGGGAAAAGGTGGCATGACCGACATGGGAACGCACGTCCCCATGGTCGCCGCATGGTCAGGCACCTCGCCCGTCAACACCGTATCGAACGATCTGATCGAGTTCACTGATCTCTACCCAACTCTTGCCCAGGCGGCAGGTATCCCTCTGGGCAAAGGCGATCCTATCGATGGACGTAGTTTTCTGCCTCAACTCAAGGGACAACGAGGAACTCCCCGAGAATGGGTGTTAACGCACTATCAACCTTATTGGAACAAACAACCCGGACAGTTTGTTCGCACCCAGAACTTGAAGCTGTACCGCAATGGCGGGTTTTACAATGTCCCTGAGGATCTGCAGGAAAAAAATGACCTAAGCCAAACTGCTCTGGAAACAAAATTCAGCCGTTCGAAGAAAAATCTGCAAAGGGTACTCGACGCCAGCCCACCGGCACCGGTTGAACCAGGTCAAAGAACGAGCACGGTTCGCCCGACCTATCCCAACTGGCAAAATCTAATCGACCCCAATGACTGAGCCCCA
>DOPG01000188.1:7926-17587 GCA_003513555.1 Rhodopirellula sp.
CTATCATTCTGCCCCTTGTGCATGGGGTGATGACAGTAGGCGAACCATTGCACTGCCCATAGCATCACCAATCAAAAAGTAACTTTCGGCGTTTCCAAACCAGTGATGCCCATGCCCTACATTCGGCGACAACTCTTTGGGACGCGCGAATTCTGTTGTGGACACGAAAGCGGCTGATCCTCGGGGCTTAATGCTGGCTGCTGCCTTCGCCTGTGCGTCTCGAATGGCGAACATATTCTGACCGGCTTCAGACCCCATGTTCCCCGTCTCGCCAATGACCACAGATAGGTCAGGTACATGGAATGTTCTTCGAAAGTCATCAATGAGGTGCACAAGGTTTTTGGCGTACTCATTTCTCGCCTTTTCATCAAACATGTCGTTCCATCCCTGAAACCAGAAAAACCCGGCAAGTTCCAGCTTCGCACCTTTCAGCGCCGGCATTTCCTCACCAGCGTTCGCCATGACATTCCGAACGTCGTCCACCATTTTCTGATAGAACTGACCCGTTTCTCCACCGGCCGAGGGAGGCCGAAAATCTTTGTACAGGCTTTTCCCGCCCCAGCATGTCTTGATCATTAAAACAGGTTCGTCAAAACAATCTCCTAGCAAGTGACCGATCTGCAACTCAGGGCCGATATGGTGCTTACCCGGGTAGACAGCAAACCCAATTCCAAGGTTACCCACTTTCAATTCATGGGGTGTCTGATAACGCACCCATACATCTTTCCTGCTCTTCCACTTTCCTGAGTCATCTTTCAAGTGCTTCATCTTCGCTTTTGTCTTTCCATTTTCCATGGACCAGATCAAAGTCCCCTTTCCCCCGTTGTAATGCTGAGGGTGGTCAAGATCGACAACGCCCTGCCCTTCCATGTTTGATTGGCCCGCAAGCACAAACACTTTGACTACTTTTTCTTCAGCAACCGAAACGGTCGAATGCACCAACATTGGCAGTAAGAATACGAGTCGCCACATCAAATCACCTTTAATCATTTGCAATGCCTGATTTTGTTGTAACTGGCAAGACGCTTCGAGCAACGTCCCCAGTTCCAAGGCACGTAATCATGATCAACCAGGCTTGGAATTGCTACCGCTGCAAAGATCACTGACAGGAAAAACCAAGATGACCGCAGCAGACAACAGAGACGCGTCATCTGGCATTCATGCCGCTCATCTACGTTGTCTGGGGAAACACAATGCCAAACACCGACAATTTGACGCCGTCACAACCCTGAGCTATGTGAGTCATGAAGTTTTAGAAGCATAGCATGAGGATGTATTTCGGATAGAATGCAGTGAAAATCTTACCTTCTGTTTTCCTGTCGGAAACCAAGCCCAAACCCAACTTCCATTCACCGATTACCGAGCGACGAACACGTGCCCCCCATTCGATTCTTTTTTGTCCTGACGATACTTTTCAGCTGCTGCGATGCTCTTCGCGCTGAGCAGCGTCCAAATATCATTTTGATTTTCATCGACGATTTGGGGTGGAAAGACATCGGGTGCTACGGCAACGATTTCATCGAAACACCGCGGATCGACGCATTGGCAAAATCGGGGATACGCTTCACAGACTTCTACGCGGCGGGGGCCGTCTGCTCTCCGACACGTTGCGCAGTCCAATCGGGCCAAAATCAAGCGCGTATCGGAATCACAGCGCATATCCCCGGTCATTGGCGTCCGTTTGAACGAGTGATCACCCCACTGACAACGATGGCTCTTCCTCTGCAGACAGTGACCGTTGCCGAAGCGTTGCAGCAAAGTGGCTATACCACAGGCTATGTGGGAAAATGGCATCTAGGCAAAAGTCCTCAGTACCAACCTGAATTTCAGGGTTACGATTTTTCAGCGGTCATCAATGGTCCGCATCTGCCGGGCAGGTACCGTGTTCAGAATCAACCCAATTTGCAACCCAAGCCCGGGCAGTACCGAACCGATTTTGAAGCTGACTTGGCGGTCAATTTCATTGAGACAGAACGCAAAGAGCCGTTCTTTTTGATGGTGTCTCCCTTTGCGGTCCATATCCCGCTGGGTGCCATGTCGGAGCGAGTGAACAAGTACGAGCAAAAAGCCAAAGAAAACGGGACCAACTTGCCTCATCCTGTCTATGCGGCAATGGTGGAACACTGCGACGAGCTAGTCGGCCGCATTGTAGACGCGGTTAAAGAATCGGACATCGAAGACAACACCATGATTGTGTTCACCTCGGACAATGGTGGCCTTTATCGTCGCTACGATTATCAGGAAGCAGCTGATGATAATGTCACAAGCATGGCCCCACTGAAGGGAGAGAAAGGCTCTCTTCATGAGGGTGGCGTTCGCGTTCCATTAATCATCAAGTACCCAGCCATAACAACCCCGGGAAGTATCAGTAACGAGCCGACGATCAGCTATGACTTCTTCCCAACATTTATTGATCTGGCGGGTGGAAAACTTCCTGTGAACCAAATCATCGATGGCCAAAGTCTGCTTCCGCTGTTAGAGGATCCGAAGACGGCATTGGATCGGGACGCATTACATTGGCATTACCCCCATTTTCACCACGATCGCCCGGCCAGTAGCATTCGGGAAAGAGACTGGAAATTGATCGAATACCTTGACGGCAGTGGCGATCTTGAACTTTACCACTTGACCAACGACATTGGAGAAACCAAGAACCTACATCAGAGCAAGCCTGGTCGGACGGCAGACCTTCGCAAGAAACTTCAAAGCTGGCGCACCGAGGTGCTCGCCAAAATGCCCATTCCGAATCCTCACTACTCGGCCGAGCGAGCTCACGAGTGGTGGAGCATGCGAACCGGCCGCCCTGTGCCCAGCGAAACAAGGCAACGCTTTCCCCCGACCGAAAAGGGGCTTTAAAAGGTACCACGCTGCAGTTTCACCAGTGAATGTTGTGAGAACTTACTTGCTTGGCATCACAGAAAAAACGGTGCCTGACGCCACCTCAGGTGCACCGATGCTTCGCCACTGAGCCAATCTGAGTCGCGGCTTCCCCTCACAATCTTCACCAAGCACCCAAGATAGACTTTGCGGTTCCATGTGCACACGCTTTATACTGGGCAGAAGAATGATGCCTTGCATCACTTACGAACATACAGCAATGGTTCGTTTCTAAATCCAATTGGTGTTTACTGATGACCCACGGTTCGAATCAACCGGCCCCCATCGACAAGGGTGACCACCGGGAAGACGACCTGCCCCAGCGTGGGCCTCCATTGCCTTCAGACGACGACCGACATATTTCCGGCGGGTTGTCAGAAGAAGCCTCTACCCCAACTTCCTTTGCATCAGCGGAAATGGTCGCGACTCCGATTTCGATGGGTGGCATCCGCCCATGTGACCGAAACATACGAACGCTGAACACCAAAGTCCTGAACCCCAAGGCAGATGACACCCCGCAACCCTTAACCCTCAATGATCGAGCTCTTTCCATCGAGCCCGTCAGTTCCATCATCGGAACCCGCCTGAAAGACGGCGAGGTGGTCCAATTTGGTGATTATCAGTTGCTGGAAGAGATTGGCCGAGGAGGCATGGGAGCCATTTTTCGGGCGCGGCAGATCAGCCTGAATCGAATCGTTGCAGTAAAAGTGATCTTACAGGGTCAATTCACAACGATGAATGACGTCCGCCGTTTCCACGCCGAAGCTGAATCAGCTGCTGTCTTGCGTCATGAGGGAATCGTTCCCATTTACGCATCGGGCGAGTACGAGGGCAACCCTTACTTTTCAATGCAGTTCATCGAAGGCAATACGCTGGCAAACTTGATTGCCAGCAAGGCAATGAATGACAGAACCGCAGCAAGACTCTTGTCATCCATAGCAGACGCTGTCGCCTACGCACACTCAAAGGGAATCATCCATCGTGACCTGAAGCCCAGTAATATTCTGATCAACAAACACGGGGCCCCGATCATCACAGATTTTGGATTAGCCAAGCGGACTGACACCGACCCGAATCTAACTGGAACAGGCCAAATTATCGGTACCCCCAATTACATGTCACCCGAGCAGGCATCCGGCCTGAACCACTTAATCAGCACGCGGTCTGACATTTATTCGCTCGGAGCCATTCTTTACGCGATGTGTGCAGGCAAGCCCCCGTTTGACGCGGGCACCATCATTGAAACCCTCAAGCAAGTCACGACCGAACTGCCTGCACCAATGCAGCGTGCGAAGCATCGAGTCGATCGCGATCTGGAAACCATTGCGTTCAAATGCTTGGACAAAAACCCTTCCTGCCGATACCAGAGTGCTTCAGAGCTAAAAGAAGATCTTCATCGATATTTAGATCATGAGCCGATCAAGGCGAGCGCTACGTCGCTTGCAACTCGCACCTCTCGATGGTTCCGTCGGAATCCCGCATTAGCTCTGCTAAGTTCGATCATTGCGAGCATGGTAATCGCATTGGCAATCGGCGGCCCAATCATTGCCTATCGACAAAGCAAACTCCAAAAAAGCACAAGAGAGTCACTGGAAAAGCAGAACAAACTCGCACAGGAACTTCGTGGCACGACTGCCTCAATCAATGCAAACCTGATCAAGATTTACGCTGAGCGAGGTGACGCCGCCGTTAACGCTGGTAATCTGCTGGAAGCATTGCCGTCCTACACGGCAGCCCTGCGCGGAAGCATCGAAGCAGGTCAACGTGAATGGGGGCACCGTTTCCGAGTGGGCTCGATTCTTCAGCACGCCGCTGTCCCTATTGCGATGTGGGAAATGCCAAGCCAGCCTGTGGTGGCTGCCATCAGTCGCAACAAAGAGTACCTCGCTTGCGCAACGCGAAATGGCGACTTGTGCATTTGGAACATAACCACGAAGAAACAACTCTACACTCAGACTTCAGAACGCCGCGTTGTAAGTGCCAACCTTCAGTTTTTTGCTAACGATGAGAAGTTATTACACACCACCGGCAGCACGCTCCGGGTTTTAGATTTAGCTACGCCGGCGACTCCATTGCTGGACATTCAAATGGAAGCAATGATCCGTGCGGCAGTAGTTGATGAGGATAACAAACTCTGCCTAGTCGGAAAACGAAATGGGACAGTGACCCTCCTCGATATCAACTCAGGAGAAGTCATCCACCGTGCTGAAAAGCACCAAGATACGGTGAAGTCGGTCGCGATCTCACGCAGAGCGGGCCGTTTCATCTCGGCGTGCGAACGTGGCACAACGAAATTATTTGACCTTGAAACAGGACATGTGATTCACACGGCTAACCAAAATGCAGCTGTAAATCACGTCGAGTTCTCTCCCGACGGGAAAAAGTACCTGGCCGCCTCCGATGACAATACGTTGCTAATTCTTGATTCCGAAACAGGCCAACCCTACAGCAAAGCGATCCGATGTTCGTCCAACATCAAAGCCGCAAAATTCAGTCATGCAAGCAGCGAGGTCGCCACGGGAACGAGTGACTGCCTTGTACAAATTTGGGACGTGGAAACATCGAAGCTTCTAATCCCCGCGATGAAACACGAGAATGCCATACTCTCGCTGGAATTCAAACATGACGACACTTTACTGACCAGCTCCAGCACCGATCACAGCACTGGTGTGTGGGACACAGTGACGGGTGACGCTATCTGCCCTCCGATGCCGCACAGTTACATCGTGGAAAACTCGTTTTTCTTACCCGGTCATTGCGTTTTGACAACCTGTGGCGACCGGATGGTTCGCAAATGGCAATTACTCACGAAGCCACGGTCCGCGAAAAAAACGACAACAGATGTCATCAGCAACACCTTCACAATGAGTTCCAACGGTTCACTATTAATTACAGGTGGAACAGATGGCCTTGTCCGAATCACAAACACAGAAATTCGTAATCAACGACCGTCTATGATCGAGCATGGCGTTGAAATCAAATGTCTAGCCGTAAGTGTGGACCAAAACCTCCTAGCCGTCGGCGATGCCAACTCCAGTACAACGATCTATCACATCGGTGGCCCAGAAACGCAACTCACAGCAGGAAACGCACCGCCTCCTGTAGCAAAACACGTGCCCGTCAGGATGAGAGATGAATCGAAGACAGCGTTACTGTCACTGCAATTCAGTCCAGACGGAACGAAACTGCTGGTCGTGCATGATAGTAATGCCGCATTCGTATTTGACAGCCAAGAGGGTGAGCTTCTCTATACACTCAGGCACAGTCGCGCACTCTTGAACGCAGCGTTTTCAACCGATGGGGCTCAACTGCTCTCATCCTCGAGAGATGGAACCGCCATGTTGTGGAATGCAAAAACAGGAGCCTCAACCGGAATCGAAGCAGTCCACACGGACTATGTCGATGCCTTTGCCATATCCCCCAACAACCACTTGATTGCGACCGGTAGTCGCGACCACACTGCGAGAATACTGAACGCGAAAACCGGCGAAACAGTCGGACCACCCCTGCAGCATCATGGTGGAATTGTCAGCATTGCATTCGCACCGAATGGAGAAAGTATTGCCACAGGCTGCAGGGACGGGTTTGCCCGAATCTGGCACCTAGACCAACTCGACAGTCCCGTAACCATGCGGGTAGGCTTGGGGCGGACCTTTGTCCAATACACCCCCGATGGAAAAATTCTGCTCACCGCTAACGAAAAACAAATACGGCTTTTAGACACAGCCGATGGCAAATCACTGGGAACCATCCTGCAACACCACGCGCCGGTTGCACAATTTGCGGTCGGTCCGAATGCTGACTCGGTCATCTCACGTGACGAGGATGGAAAAATCACGACTTGGTCTCTGCCTCACCTCGACATGAGCCCTATCCATGAACTTGAGGACAAGGTGGAATTAGTGACGGGATACCGTGCCGACTTTCGCAAGGGACTTGAAATCCTGACACCACGGGAATTAAGTGAACTTATCAAACAGTCCGCGAGCACTCCCTAAACCAACCGCACGAAACACTATCAGACGCAACTCTGGTTCAGAAACGCCTGCTTCTGTCAATTTCGCTTGTGCCGCAAGAGCCAGTCATCAACCTTGGATTCGCGTACGCAGGTGTCCATGAACCGACTTGGCATTGGGATAGAGCATAAACTTTGGCTTCCCGCCGGCCCCCCTTGGTACCGTCGACTACCCACACCGTTTTACCGTAAATGCCTTGGCTGGCCGCGTATCTCCTCTGTCGCAGATGAGTCGATGGCAGCAAATCAGGCTAGAAAGCTGGTAACCAATGCCAGGTCCCCGTGCTATCAAGATCAGACCCATCGCATCAATCCGATCCGCGTTAACGCTACAGCTTGCCGCAATCTGCCGACCCCAAGCCCCAACTGCTTGACACCCCATCTTTGCTCACGCCAGCGTTGAGACGCGACCAATGATTGGGAAGGCACCACCTGCAGCCACCAAGTTTGGCGGGCCGTGCTTCTTGACGCGATCAATGCAGGATACAAGACTTGCACGAAGCACTTGCATTCATCCATCTCAGATCAGTAAAGCCATCAGCGCCTTGCGGGTTGCCTGCATAGCCCGCTTTTGCAACGCTATCGCTCAGTGTTTTAAAAAACAAGCGCGCCCTCCACGGGTTTCAAATGACGACCTTGGACGCGACCAAGAGAATTCCCTCCACCATGAACACCAAGACCTCGACCTCTAAGAAGCTTCCAACCGTTTCTGACTGCAACTCATGTGGGATCTGCTGCTTGCATATGGGCTACCCGAGCTATGTGAGAAACGTTCAAGCTGACACCAACCAGGCTGGCTCAGATCTCAACGAACAGGCATGGTTGGCGATGCCAGCATCCTTAAAACAGGAATTACTTGTCTTCATACAAAACTATCAACCACCGCCCGATGGTGAACTGGACGGTCCCTGTGTTTGGTATGACGCTGCCCGCCGCTGCTGCAAGCATCACGAACACCGTCCTCAGGTATGCCGGGATTTTTCAGTGGGAGGAAAAGGATGCCTTGAATGGCGAAGTTACTACCGGTCGCATTATCCAGATTACTTAAGCTGACCGACAGACTGAAGGTAAGGTTACACACGATCCTGCTAAAGCCCCCAACCTGCTTCACCATCGCGTAGCCGCAGCAGCTAATGTCATGCAAACGAATTCAAGATAAAAGAAGCCAGGCTGCGAGAACGAGGTCAGCTACCCCAATGCTCCTCAATTTTTCGTTTTAGAAAGTCAGCACTTCTTGCGAGCTGGTCCATCCCCTCGACGCCATCCTCGATACTGATCCAATTGTCGTCGAACCCCACCCTTTTCAATTCAGAAAAAATGGCATCGTAATCATTGAGTCCTTTGCCCACCTCACCATGACTCAAACGCTTTGCATATCCCTCGACCCCCAGCTCCTCATTTCGCAGATCTTCAATGGTTCCTTCGATCAGATAACGATCACTCGCGTGCATCGTCACGACTCTGGATGAGACACGTCGCAACAATTCCAAAGGATCCTCGCCTGCCAGGATCGTATTACTTGGATCATAATTGACTCCAAAGTTTGAAGCCTTTACCTCACCCACAAGTTCGCAAAAGACATCCATCATTTGTGCGAACTCTGGATACGTCCAAAAATCATCTTTGTAGTGGTTTTCGATAATCAACGTCACACCGTGCTGCTTGGCATAATCAGCACAGACATCAATACACTCTGCAGCGAACCGAACCCCATCCTGTCGTTCCACGTCAGGACGCCGCTGCCCAGAAAGCACCCGACAAAAGTGTCCTCCCATGGCAGCAGTCATATCGATCCAGAATTTTTCTTTTTCAATCTGCTCTGCGCGAAACTCGGCATCTGGATGAGTGAAGTCGGGAGAGCAGCACATCATGGGAATCACAAGCCCTCGCTCTTCAACCTTGCTGCGAATCGACGTCCAATTACTCTCGTCCTGCATCTCAAGAAAGCCGGCATACCACTCCAACCCGTCAATGGGTAAGTCAGCTGCCAAATCAATCCACTCGGCTAAACTCATGGTTCCATCTTTACACAACGCCTGCATGTACAGTTTTGGAAAGGCAGCAAGTTTCGGCATGATCGACGCAAACCAATGAAAGAGGATACGTAAGTAAATAACTAAAATCGTTGCTTCATGCAGTTGTCGGAATGCACAAATAAAAGTCGCAGCATCATTTGTCTCAGATCATGACATTGGGATGTCGAAGTCTATCTCGGAAACTCCATCCAGCACTTTTTCACCGCTAAGGCGGCACGTCGCATGACCCATTGCGCGATCGCCGGTCCGCAGCCTCACAGCTGATTCTAAAGGCCTGGCTTCAAGATCGCTTTGACAATTTCTCCGGCATGCATCTGCTCGAAGCTTTGATGCCAATCGTCCAATCCCCAACTCCCCCCAATGATTGGCTCGACATCAAGCTGACCGTTCGCCAATAGAGCAAGCACGCGTTCCCAAATGGTCCAGTGGTGACTGAAACTACCCTGCAATGTCACGTTTTTCTGCACAAGTGGATCAATAGAGAAACCAAGCGGCTTAGGGCCCCAACCCACCTTGGTAATCCAACCCGCCGGACGCACCAAATCGATTGCCAGCTTGAGCGTCTGCGAAACACCAGCGGCATCGACCACAACATCAGCCCCCAGCCCGTCTCGCTGCAGACACCAGGCTTCCGCATCGGTCAAGGTTTTGCATCCATATTTCTCCGCAACCCGAAACCGTTTTTGGTCGGTTTCAAGTCCAAGCACCGCAACATCGCCGCCTCGCAATTTTG
>DOPG01000429.1:0-141 GCA_003513555.1 Rhodopirellula sp.
CTCAGAAACGTCACACAGTGGATCAGATCGTTGCCAAACTTCGTAAAGCCGACGTGGAACTTGGTAAGGGCAAGAAGGTGCCCGAAATGTGCAAGTTGCTAGAAGTTACTGAATAGACTTATTACCGCTAGCATCAGAAGT
>DOPG01000429.1:436-3265 GCA_003513555.1 Rhodopirellula sp.
AGGCCTGAATGTCTTTGATGATCAAACAGTCAGCTCCCAAAGTCCGCTGGAGCTTTCCCATTTCAAGATGAAGCCACCACGGACTAGCTCTAAATCAACCGTGCCTACAAAGCAGCCAAAGAGAAACAGAAGCAGTGTAAGCCATGCGCTGATCAAAGGAATGGTGGCAGCCCAACCAACAAAAACCCAAACAAAACGCATCATGTGCACTCCCGTAATCATCAGAGGTAATTTTAAGGCAATCTCATAGTCAAAATTAAAGCTGGTTGCGCCGAAATGGATAGCCGTCGGTTGTTGGATCTATCCGCTAAGACCGCGATGGTCAAAGGCCAAGTAGTCGCCCAAGCGGTCGTCTCTTACTTTGTTTGTTTTTCTCGCACGCCATCGGTGAATCAGCCGTTCCCGCAGGTAACGAGTTGTCCTGCTCTATTAGCTTGGTTTGGTTGACATCACGCGGTTTCGTGAGTTCCAAGTGCATCACCGGTGAAAGAAGAACACCATCTCTTTTATCGATCGCTTCGGCGGACATTTGGGCTAACTCCAAGCGTGCCAACGAGGCATCTGACACAAAACGCTCGGGGTACTGATCACTGGAAGAAGTTACTACCACGTGTGGTATGACACTGATGGTAATTCCCTGCCACTGGAACCATATCTTCGCTCCCTCCCCTGAGGTGGTCTGCTCTTGACCTTCGACCGAAGCAATGGAATGTGTCAAGTCACCGTGCAGATGCACGGATACGAGATGCAGGAACAAGCTGCCGGGCAGGCAACTCAAGGAAATAAGTAGCATCAACCCATTTTTATTCATCGCGACCTGATACCCTCAATCACGTATTAATGATTGCAAATTCATGTCCGCCTAAAAACAAGTAAAGTCCCTGATGCTCAGTGATGCAAGGCCGCCTTGCCAAGGTGATACCAAATGGGCGTCTTAGGCTAGATTTTTCATCCCAAAAGCAATGTACTGTCAGTTTGGTTGCCCTCAGTTTCTTTGACTGTATTTGCCATTTCACTATTTTTGAATCTCCTTGCCCCCTTATCCGAGTCCAGCCGTGGAGTTAGTGATGCAGCAAGTGTTGATTTGATACGTATCAGCGACCGTAGCCTTCCCCTCTGTAGTAAGACACGATTTCTGCTGCTGGATGAGCCGTTCGATCGGCGGCTAATAGCTTCCTGAACACCAGAGGATTCGTGTCCTTCGTAACCTAGCCATTCTCTTCCTGCGTCATAGTGGTATCAGGAGCGGACCATTCAGACCTCACCCTTTACCCTTGGAATGCGTCTCCTGCCTTGAAACAAACAGCGGGCGAGTTGAGCAGGTTAATTAATTACCAGCACTCGAAGAACTGCCCGACTTGGGTAGCACCCAGTCAGGTCGCGGGAAGTGGCACGTATAGCCGTTTGGATAGCGTTGAAGATAATCCTGGTGATCTGGTTCGGCTTCCCAAAAATCGCTCGCGGCGGTAACTTCAGTCACAACCTTGCCAGGCCATTTCCCGGAGGCCTCAACGTCAGCGATTGTGACCAGTGCAATTCGCTTCTGCTCATCACTGGTGTAGAAAATCGCCGACCGGTACGACGTACCTCGATCGTTTCCCTGACGATTCAATGTCGTTGGGTCATGAATCTGGAAAAAGACTTCGAGCATTTTCCGATAGCTTGTTTCTGTAGGATCAAAGACGATTTCGATTGCTTCGGCATGAGTTCCGTGGTTCCGATAGGTCGCATTTCGCACATCACCACCGGTGTAACCAACACGTGTTTCGATGACCCCCGGCAAATCTCGGATCAACTCCTGCATGCCCCAGAAGCACCCACCGGCAAGCACTGCCACCTCTCTTGTCGCGGACTGTGTATTCACTTGTTCATCTCCATGCTTGGTGTCTTCTAGTGACAGTTTGGTTTCGTTTGGAAAGAATGCTGCTGCATAGTCGTCATAACCTTCCGCTTTTAGTTTTTCCGCTGGCACGAACCGCAGCGCAGCCGAATTGATGCAGTAACGCAAACCAGTTGGCTGGGGTCCATCGTTGAACACATGCCCCAAGTGCGAGTCACCAAACTTAGATCGCACTTCGATTCGTGTCGAGAAGAGCGTGTGATCAGCTTTCTCGACAATGTTGCCGCCATCGACGACCTGAAAGAAAGACGGCCAGCCAGTTCCCGACTTATATTTTTCCTTTGAGCTGAATAATGGCTCGCCCGAAACGATATCGACGTACAAGCCTTCCTGCTTGTTGTCCCAAAACTCATTTTCAAAAGGTCGTTCCGTCCCTTCATCTTGTGTTACATCATACTGCAAGGGGGTGAGAGTATTCCGCAATTCAGAGTCATCGGGTTTCTTGAAGCTTGCCCATACTGTGTTGTTGGTAACGTCTACCGCTGGTTGATCGCTCGTCGAACGCTGCGTGGGCCGAGATTGTCGCTGCCTGGCTAAAAAGATTGCCACGGCCACAACTGCCATCGCTACAAACGTCAAGACAACTTGAGTGCTTCGATTCATCGTGATTATCCCATACCACCGTGCGGTTTTCATGATCGCAAGGTTTTCTGGTGGAGGCTGTTTAGTGGGGTTGTAAATCGGACATCTGATTCATGCTAGCTGGCGGCACCCCATCTGTGCGAATTGCCTTGGGAAGTTTCTTGAAATTTTGATAATTTGGCAAGTGAAGTTTTGCCGCACGACTCGCAAAGCTAGACTCAAGCAGTCGCCAACAAGTCGAATATCCATCTATTGCCGGTGACACAAGATCGAAATCCCATGACACCACACGCCCCTCATCCTGCAACACTAAACTGGATTCCAATAGTTCATTCGCATCGAACCAC
>DOPG01000429.1:3609-5006 GCA_003513555.1 Rhodopirellula sp.
GTAACACGCCCCGAAACGCCTGGTGACGCAGACGGAAATCCAACCGTTGCGTTGGGAGCAAAACGCCGAAGCAACACAGGCTACTCGCAAAGTAATTCAAGCCAGTGCAGGAGTTCGCCCGATCAGGAGTCCCTCACTCCCAAGGGTGCATTTCTACGGAGGGGAATTCACCACAGCCAAAACGCTATTTAACGCTGACCAGGTTCAAAGCGGAGTAACCTTACCAGTAGAAGAATTTCAATCCGTGGCCGATTTGAGCGACGAGGACGAAGTGTAGTCTTGTCCCACCAAGCTGTCCAAAACTCCAACTTGCCAATCATAAAGTTGTTTTGACAATCGTTTAACGAGATCGGGCTGCTCTGGGGCGAGGTTGTTTTTCTCACCGGGATCTTTCTTCAGATCGAATAGTTCAATCCCCATCCCCTTCTCACCATCGATGATTAGTTTGTAATCATCGGTAAGAATCGCTTTTGCACCCTGGAAATCCTGCTCTCTGATTTCAGGATGGTGAAAATTCTTAAAATTGCGAGTCAACAAGCCACCCATTTTTTTCACGAGAGGGGTAGTACCTTGTTGAAGTTCTGGGGCGATGTAAGGCCTTGCTGATTTTTCAGCATTGGGATCTCCACGATAATACCAAAACTTGATCGCTTCCCCCCGTTCGTTCATTTCTCCGTTCAGGAGTGGCATCAGACTGATACCATCCAAGGGGACATCGGGCACAGCAGTGCCAGTCAATTGGCATAGGGTTGGTAGGATATCAGAGGTGACAGTATTCACAGACGAAACGCGTGCGTCAGGAATTCCCGCGGGCCACTCAATGACTCCCGGTACTCGAATCCCATTTTCATAGAGCTGTCCTTTACATCCTCGAAACCGGGACTCTCTCAAGCCGCTTGGTGGTATCCCATTGTCTCCGCAATACCAAAGCAAAGTATTGTCACTGAGCCCGAGTGTCTTCAGCGCATTGCGAAGTTTTCCAATTGATCGATCCATGGCCGTGATTTCGGCGTAACGTTCAATCAAAACATCTCGCAAAGGACGCTTGACTTGCTCTCCCGTTTCATTGGAGGTGAGTCTTACTGAAACATCGTTGTATTTTTCCGGCAGATCCTTGTAGAGGAGCAAATCCGTTGCGATACCACTGTAGGGTTCATGGGGTGATCCAAACCAGATGACAGTAAAGAACGGATCATCCGCCTCTTTTTTCTTTTCAATGTAGTTGATCGCTTCATCGATAAGGATTTCCGAACTCTCCCCGTAGAACTTTTGGGGCGGCCCACCATTACGAGAAAGAAATGGATCCAATTCAAAGAAGTTATCGTGCGAGAGCCATTCATCAAATCCCATGGCTCCCGGGCTGGTTGGCGATGTTTTCTTGACCGGCCCAACGTGCC
>DOPG01000429.1:5236-11295 GCA_003513555.1 Rhodopirellula sp.
GGCCCAACGTGCCATTTTCCAAAATGTCCTGTTGCGTATCCAGCTTCGCCGAGAAGATGAGCCACCGTAACCTCTTCCGGACGAATGGAACGACCGGGGGTAAATGTCCCATAGCGATTGGGGTGCCGCCCAGTCAGTACATTCCCCCTGGTAGGAGAGCAGACCGGTTGCGCATAGAAGTTGTCTAAACGCAGTCCAGATGCAGCCATCTCATCGAGGCAAGGTGTTTTGACATAGGGATGTTCGTTATAGCCGACTTCTTCCCAACCGTGATCGTCACCCATCAAAAGGATAATATTCGGCCGCACCGGCTTTTCTCTGGCGGGTTCAGCCTCGACCGAAAGCACCAGAAAGAATGGAACCAGAATTGGGAAAATGCATCGTGCTTTCTTCATGATCCGTATTTTCTCAGGAATTACCGGGACAGCAAAAATGGAATATCGACAGTTTACTCCATTCACATTCAGGATCGGCTCAAAAGTCTTATTTACTTGCTCGCCCGCCTATTCCTTTCCCAGATGTGCCATCATCAGTTGTAGTAAGCACATCAAAGACCGGTTTGCCACTTCACTTCGTTTTTCTTGACGGTAAATTAACTGCAGGTACGCGCATGAAACGCACCCTGAAAATCAGTCCCGCTAAAGAGCTTTCCCAATAACGAATAAGATGGAATCACAATGGAGCTGGAAAGGTTAGTCTGTAATTCATGTGGAGCTCCTCTCGAGGTACCTTCCTCTGCAAAGTTTGTGACATGCAGCCATTGCTCCGGCGTACTTCAAATTCGCCGGACAGAATCAGCGATCTATACCGAATTGCTGGCGGACATTGCCGAGAAAACGGAAGAACTGAGCGAGCGGATCGATGATCTCGCGACCAACAGTGAGCTGAATGCAATCGACAATCAGTGGCAGATCGAGCGTGAAAGCCTGATGGTCCATAACAAGCACGGTAAAAGTCAAATACCGACAAGGGGCTCGTCAATGGCGGCTGGCATCATAGTGACCATCTTTGGCTGCATTTGGACAGTGATGGCCATCAATATTACTTCCTCGTCTGGATCAGTTGGTGCCGCCAAAGGCGTATTTCCTGCATTTGGAATCCTCTTCATTTTGTTCGGAATCTACAACAGCATTTCCAACTTCAAGAAAGCCGAGAAGTATGAACGAGCCGAGCGTCGTTATCGACAGCGACGTAGCGAGGCAAAGCGTTCCTGACCCGCTGCCCCGAACACCAGTTCCCACCTGACGAACTGGTTCAGAATGTTGTTGGAACAGAATGTCAGAGAAAACATTCGCAGAGAAGTGAAAATGACAGGTGGTGCCTGTCGCTGCAGGGATTCTTGCAACTAGACAAATCAAGATCGTCGACCGCGTGAGACGAGCACGACTAACGTTCCCTTGCGGATTAAAACGCGGCTAGTCCTCGTCTTCTCCTGAATCAAGTTCGATCTCAATGCGTGGAATCTGCGCGGTGTCGATTGCCGTCTGCAGTGACTCGAATTGCTGATCGAGTAGCTTCTTGAGCTTTGGTTCGATTTTTTCAAATTGTTTTTTGCCAATTTTGAACTGTTCCAAAGCAGTCTTCGTGGGCCCATAAGTTCCTGATGCGGCACTATAGATCGCATTACTTATGCGTTGGCTGACCCCTGGCTTCGTCATCGCCCATCGTCCATCTGCCAATTCATCGCCATTCAGCATCCGATCAAAACCCTCCAGTTCCAGCTGGAGCTTTTGTGCCTGGTCCAGTAGTTTAGCTGTCCCTCGGGGATGATCCTTGATCCGGATGATTAAGTTACTGATATCATTCAGACGATCTGACAATCGACGATTTATTAACTGTGCCCTATTGGCTACAACCCCCATCTGTTTCAACTGCTTGATCACGTCATCTCGATCACGGCCGGGCAAGGTAGGTGAGATGATACTCTCAAGTTCAAACTCAATCTTGTTGCCGATCGCAACCGTTCTATCGCCCTCACTGCGGTAAGCCTGTGCCGAGTAGCTTCCCGGCGCGACGATTGGACTTGACCCACGTGAGAACAAGCCTTGGTATCGCATGTTCCAGACCACCTTGTGCAATCCCTTGCTAATCGAGAGGTCAAGTCGGGCGACCACGTTGCCAGCGGCATCAGAAACATCCAGATATTGCCGTGGTGGGATTTCATCTTCCTCGGCTTGCAATTCTGCAAAGCTTGCGGTCGGAACATCTCCGCCTGCCTTGTTGACCTTGTCTTCCTGCTCTTTGCGTTTGGCGGCTTTACTCTTCCAACCCTGCTTAACGTGGTACTGCATCACGGCTCCGTAAGCCGGATTATCGGCGTTGTACAGGCTGTCACCCTGATATCCTTTGCGGCCACCAAGTTTGTTTTCCTGCAAATACCAGAAGGCTCGGCGGACCGGATACAGATGCAAATCATTTTCCAGTGACTCAGCTGTAACATTACGCAGCAGACTGTAATCATCAAGAACGTAAAAACTGCGTCCAAAGGACGCGGCTACAAGGTCATTTTCACGGCGTTGAATTTCCAGATCGCGAAACGAAATAGTGGGCAAGCCGCCGCCCAACTTGTGCCATTTCTGCCCCGCGTCAAGCGTTGTGAAGATTCCAAATTCGGTGGCCAAAAAGAACAGTTGCGGATCAACATGATCCTGCACGATGCGCCAGCAAAGATGCTTGCTCGGCAAATCACCAGTCATTAACTTCCAGCTGCGACCTCTGTCGCTACTCTTGACGAGCAAAGGGCGATAATCACCGACCTTGTGAACATCAAGGCATGCGTACACCGTATCAGGATCATGAAGGTCCGCTTTGATGTCATTGACGAAGAACGACTCCGGCACGTCAAAAATACGTTCGGTCTTCCTCCAATTCTTGCCACCATCTTCGCTGGCATGAATAAGACCATCATCAGTCCCGACATACAGCAAGCCTTCGACTAGTGGAGATTCATCCACCGAAGTGATATTGCCGTACTGGCTCATCGCGTACAAATCGTAAGCACCATCAACGCTTTGGACACGTCCCATCGTTGGAAGTTGGTAGCGGTTCTGGTTCCGCGAAAGATCGGGCGAGACTTTTTCCCAACTGTCACCACGATCATCACTGCGGTGCAGAAACTGAGACGCGAAGTACAACCGCTTGTTGTCGTGAGGACTAATCAAAATGGGCGAATCCCAATTAAAACGAAACGATTCCTCATCTGGCCCGGGTTGCGGTTGTATACGGACACTCTCTCCAGTACGACGATCAAATCGCCTCAAAAATCCTTGCTGTGATTCAGCATAAATGATATTTGGATCTTTGGGATCGATTGCGGTGTCGTGTCCGTCGCCGCCAATCGTGATCTGCCAGTCGCTGTTGCGGATTCCCTGTACATTGCTGGTCCGTGAAGGCCCATACTGCGAGTTATTATCCTGAGTGCCACCTGCGATGTGGTAGAACGGATAGTCGTTATCAACTGCCACCTTATAAAATTGGGTCAAAGGCAGATTCGGGCAGAACAGCCAAGTCTTGCAGTAATCATAAGATCGGTAGACGCCACCGTCGCAGCCCACCAGAAGAAAATCTTTGTCGGTCGGATGAAACGCCACGGCATGGTTATCGACATGCTTGTAGCGACCTTCAATATTCACCCAGGTATTTCCATTATCTTCACTTCGCGTGAAGTAATTGTTTGCCTGATACAGTACACCAAACCGATGCGGGTCTGCCCACAGTTCCTGATAATAGTGGGGGCCTGTTCCACCAGAAACAAAGTCATTGGTCTTGGTCCAACTGGCACCACTGTTATCGCTTCGCCAGAAACCACCTTTGCGTCCGGGTAATTCGATGGTGGCGTAGACATAGTTGTGTTGCTGAGGTGATACCTGCAACGAAATTTTACCCACATCTCCGCCCGGCAATCCCTTGCTGAGCCGGTTCCACGTATCACCGCCGTCAATGGACTTGAAGATTCCTGTCTCGGGACCGCAATTAATGATCGCCCAAACGTTTCGATGTCGCTGGTGTGTAGCAGCGTACATGACATCAGGGTTGGTGGGATCAAAGACAACATCGGTCACGCCCGTATAGGACTTATCATTGATTGCCGATCGCTCGTCGTCGCTCAGCTCTTGATCGGCACTGCTGAGCAGTCCCGGACCGAGGACCAGTTTCCATGTGTTGCCCCCATCAGTGGATTTGAATAATCCGCGTTGCCCACCAGCTGACCACAAGGGTCCCTGAGAAGCCGCAAACACGACATCGCTGTCCCGCGGATCGACTACAATTTTGCTGATGTGCTCGGACTTATCCAATCCCTTGTGGTCCCATGACTTTCCCGCATCGTGACTCACATAAACGCCATCCCCAAATCCAATGTGCCGCCCACCGTTATTTTCTCCGGTACCTAGCCAAACAGTCGTGTGAGCCGACGGATCGAGCGTAACACAGCCCATACTGTAAGAAGGCTTATCGTCGAAAATCGGCTTGAAGGTAGTGCCTGCGTTGCTGGTTTTCCAAAGTCCACCCGAAGCCACTGCCACGTACCAAATATTGGGGTTCACCGGGTCGATCGCTACATCACCGATTCGCCCTGACATAAAAGCGGGGCCGACACTACGAAATTCCAAAGCGCCGGTAATCAACTTGGCCCGTGAGCCATCTTCTGATTCTGACTGTTTCTCGTTAGCTGCCTGAGCAGAGACCGTTGCCGGAGCATACGGTGTGGCAGCACAAATAGCTGAAATGAACAAATAGGCGATCAAGCGACGCATGAGCATGACAAGGTCTCGTGAAAGTAAAAACGTGGACATGAATTTAGCTTGACTACGGTAGAATCAGGGAACAAATACAATTTTAGGGAAAAGTCAAAAGTTCCCCCTGTGCAGATCGTTCAACCAGAAAAAAATGGGATTTGGGGGACAGGAAAGAATTGCCGCCAACCCTGACCACCGATACCAAACTGGCTTCATTGCGTAAGACCGACAGATATTCACGGCTCGCTTTAAGCTGATAGGCGACAGGTCACCCCCTTGTTCGCAACAAACAAACCAATCAACAAACCGCCTGCTCAAACACAGTGTCCTCGATGAAAGCATCCCGTTTGAATCGACTTATCCATCGGTGGGGATCGATTTTAATCGCCCTGCCAACTCTGTGCGTTTTGTTAACAGGGGTCGTACTGCAACTGAAAAAACAGTCATCTTGGATCCAACCCGGCACGCAGAAAGGCGTTGAGCGTGCGCCAACATTGTCTTTTGCACAGATCCTTGAAACGGCTCAATCAGTCCCCAAGGCAGAAATTCGGTCTTGGGAAGATATCGATCGACTTGATGTCAGACCCGAAAAGGGCATGCTTAAAATCCGTTCCAAAAACCGCTGGGAGGTGCAATTGGATGCGGCCACTGGGGAAATCCTCCAAGTAGCTTTCCGACGGTCGGACCTGATCGAGAGCCTGCATGATGGCAGTTTCTTTAGCGATTGGACCAAAATGCTGATTTTCCTGCCGACCGCTGTAGTACTGGTCGTTTTGTGGGGCACGGGACTGTACCTATTCTTTTTACCTCAGCTGGCAAAACGCAAGAAGCGATCACATAAACTCAACCCAAATCAGACTTGATCATCACACTGCAAGTCGATGGTAAATAACGCGAACTCATGGCCAAGGCCATGAGTCCCGGCAAAAATTGCGATGCTAACGAACAATTGTCATGCAAAGGAAACCGCAACAAAACGGCACGACATATCTTTCTTTCCCTATCAACGACCAAGTGCCAGGAGTCGCAGGGAATCCCTTCGAACTGAGCCCGACGCTGTGCCTTCTTGCTAATGCTATCGGCAAAAATGCCACTCCTACCAGCACGGCTCTTATTACCACAGTGAACGAGCTTGACAGCCCGCTAAACTCTCTCGGAAAGTGCGGGAAAGTTTCCCCTGTGACCTCGTGGCCCAGGGGGAACTTTCTTTGCCATTTTTTTATTTGCGAATGAGAGCGAGTAATTGCCGGGGAAGTTCGTGCACTGGCTTGACTCACCAATACACTGTGGCTTCTAGAGCAATGACCTCTCCACGCTTCGGTT
>DOPG01000495.1:0-251 GCA_003513555.1 Rhodopirellula sp.
CCCTGCCAAAGTGCACGACGTGCAGTCAACCAACACCCCACTACCAGCAGAGCTCCTAGTAAAGGCCCAAAAGCAGCACTCATCCATATCTGCTATGGGCCGTTTTCAATCATCGATGGCAACATCTTCGCCACAACCATGCCTGCCAAACATAGAACTGCTGGCCAAATTCTAAGATTCGAATATTTCGAACTCGTCTTGCTCACATCACCTAAGCTCGGTTCTTGCTGCGCCGGGGAATCAGAATCAGC
>DOPG01000495.1:526-7996 GCA_003513555.1 Rhodopirellula sp.
CTCACCCATCGATCACCCCACCTTACTTTGCAAAAGACTTACGCGACAAAATACTGAAGCGATTAACCGTAGACACCCAGCGCCCAAGAGAAATCCGCCGACTGCGAGACGATAGCCCGCTAGCAAGCCCACATCAACGCCAATGGATTCACATTCAGGTAAATGAAGGTGAGTGTCCATGAAGCCAACACAAATAAAGTCTTGTTTACTATCAACATCTGCAGACAGCGGTATCTCACCCTCACCAACGTCCGTGATCTTCCCAACTGGCACGACAAGAAAACCGGAACTGCTACCACAGACTCCCACAACAACCTCCCAAATCAGTTGTTCAGCTAGGACCAGCTTTGTTACGACAGACCCGCTTATTGTGTAGGCGACAGAAAAAATCAGCAAATGAAGTGGTCGCGGTGGAGGAAACCCATTTACAGTCACACCAAAGATCATGCTTGAATTGACCAACCCAACATCGCCAATCCCCAACACCTGACTAAACAACACTTCCGCGATTCCCCCTTGTTGTGTTACGATTTGAGCACGGCTTTGGGCTAACCGCTGTTGTCTGCTGTTCGCCCCATTGCTGCAACTCGCCCCCTTCGTCTAGTGGCCCAGGACACTGGATTCTCAGTCCAGAAACGGTAGTTCAAATCTGCCAGGGGGTATTTTCAAATGAGCTGCACATCTGCAGACGGTGCAGTTCGAACTCGCATTAACGTTCAGCCCCGACAGAGTGGAAGTATCGGTCTGCTGCTACCCTGGCCTGACACTCTTCTGGCGTGGTAGCGTTCATGTCACTCCGTCTGGACGGCAAAATTGGGCTAGATAAATGCCAAGCAGTGACAGGTGATTGCTTCCGTTACAGGCATGACACCAGCGAACAGCGAGAAAAGCAATTCAGCGGGCACATATCCCGGGAAAATTGGATTAGCTGTCTACGCTCGCCATCTAAGAGCCCCCTAAAACAACATCAAGCCGAAAGCCCTGATCGCCGCAGGTATGGATCGACTTAGGTACCGCCAAACGCACCGCTGCGACGGCCCCTCTCCATCCCCAATATTGCAAACTGCCATTCTGGCTTGTCTGTTCCGGCCATTCTCTTCTTCGCCGCGAACCCTTAGACCTCGGCTGCTTTCACTCCCAAACAATTTGCAAGTTTCGCCCCCAACTTTCCACACTTCCGTGATTAGCCGATCCCACACGCCAACGCTATACTACAGCATCAGCGGGATGCCGCGCCGGTAGGCGACGCGCAGCTGCTTACACAAAGGGCCTCCATCAGCGAAGTAATTTAACCGATCGCGCCACAACCGATCTCTATTGACGAGAACCGCATGAATCCATGGTCTAAGATCTTTTTTCGCGACATCATTGCAATCGCCTTGATCAGCCTGCTTCATCAAACCAGTGTTGTTGCTCAAACTGACATAACACGGACGAAGCCCGCTTCGGAGACCGCCGAAACGGAACCTGCGAAGCCTGAAGGCTCTGTATCGGAAAGACAAGGTCTTGCAATCGAGAGGGCGTTTGAAAACCTCAGACACAAGAAATTCGGCGTCCGGCAGGCAGCAACTCAACACCTTGCCAATGCAGGGCTTGCCGTCCTACCGAAACTTGAAACACGTGCCCTTACGGGCGACGTTGATTTCCAAAACAACTGTATCTGCATCATTTCTGTAATCGGCGAACAGATGCACGCACTTGACCCAGCGACTGCCGCTTTGGAAAGGCTGAGCAACGACCCAAGTTTCAATTCAGCGGGTAAAGCATCAGAAGAACTTGCCCGACTGAAAAAATACCAGACGGTGCGGGCTATTCGCTTACTGCAAGAAGCAGGGGTCACCGTAAACCAATCGGGCTCAAGCGGCCACGTCACCTACGTCAGCAACCTGACCCAAGACGAACAATGCGAACACCTGAAGCACCTTCCCTACTTGGCCACAGTGCGGCTGCAAGGAATTGGGATCACCGACGCCAGCATCCGGTCACTCAGCAAAGTCTCGAAACTGTCACAACTCTATCTCACCACCACTGGCATTTCGCCTGCAGGAATAGCGGAACTGAAACAACTTTCGCGCTTACATAGCATCTCGCTGATGGGAAATTTCCCCGCATCACATATCCGCGCCTTGGCTCAGGTGCAACAACTTTCGATCGTGCGACTCTACACCCCGATCGGTGATGAAGAATTGATTGCAGCCGCCGAGCTTCCAGTGCCCGCACTGTATCTCACCAAGATCAATTCAACGGAAAAAACAGCCGAAATCATGCGGACTGTCAAAGCCAGCAAGATACAATTTTCGCTTTCCGGAATAAAGAATGATGACCTGAAGTGGCTCAGTGGGAGCAAAACCCCCACCCTGAGCATCAACATTAACAGTTCAAAAGAGCTTACCGATGAAGGCCTTCTTTTTCTTGAAAACGCCAACGTTTCCAGCCTGTCACTCTACAATACCGGCATCACTGCCAAGGCAATGAAACCACTCGGTACACTGACCAGCCTTGAAACCCTGATGATCACAAATAGCCCTATCGATGACGAAAGCCTAAAACACCTTTCAAACCTGAAGCTACTCCGTTCATTGAGATTGCAGGGTACCAAGGTCACCGGAGAGGGCATGGCAACATTACAGGAGAAACTAAAAAACCTGCGATTCGTGAGTCCAGCCGCAACTCCCAAAAATCCAGCCAAATAAGCGAGTAGAAGCGTGAGGCACACTCTCCGCCGCTGTATCTCAACCTTGGCAAAACCCATCGTACACGTGCGTGGCTGACGTAGCTAACATTTCGCATGAAAAAACCGGCCCACAAAGGACCGGTTTGGCGAGATTCTCTTGTCGGTAAGCGTCCCAGCAATGAGTGGGAAACACTCAATCAACGACGCGGCACCTGCGCATTTTTGGCAGCAACGCTCTTAGTGCTCGTGGTCAAAGTCAGGCTCTTTACCTTCGTAAGCACGATAAAGATCGAAAATTTTCTTTTCGAGCACCGTGGAAGTCGCGGGATCAGCGGATTGTTTACACTTCATTGCAGCCACCATAACCGCGTGAGCAGCAGTCAATTGCTTGACGTAATCTTTGTTGTCAGCTTTGATCCGCTGAGCCATGAAGTAAGCCGCGATCGTTGTCTGAATTTTAGTTGCATGATCTTCTTTGGTGGCTACCCAGCGGGCCATTTGATTGACTTTCTGAGCGGTGATTTCGCCATTGGTCATTTCGTTGATCTGAGCTTGTGCCTTGGCAATCGTGTGCCCATCTTCCAACATCTGTTCGAAACGCAACTGATCACCATAGATACCACAGGGCACTTGGCAGTGAGCCATCGCAAGTGAAGTGAACGCACAGGCAAAAGCAATCGAAAGAGCAGAACGCATCATACGTGAATCTCCAAAGTTTGAAAATTAAAAGCAGGTAGGTGAAGCCGGCAACTTCGGCAACAAGTCCATCCTCAGAAAAGAACGCACTCATGGCACGAAGCCACAGACAGGATTAACAGTGTAAGTAAATGTGAGTGCTCGACAGCACTACCTCAAGGACTCTCCAGCAACGTCCAACAAAAGTGAATTTGAAACGTTATTACCAAATTCGGCATGACAATCAAACTGCCAGACAACTTTTTTTGTTGTTGGATTCACCTCAACCAATAATGGCTGCCCAGGTCCGGCGTGGCAGTTCCCGATCACGTAATTTCCATTGGGCAAGACCTCAAGAGTTGTCACCCAAGCCAAACGAATTCCGGGTAGGTCGTCCTGGTGAATCTGCCACACGATCTTTTTGTCGGGCGTCACTTCCAAAACGCTATGCCCATTTCCAGTGGCGACAAGTGTGTTTCCGTTTTTCAGTCGCAAAGCTGCGAACAAACGATTACCAAAGGCCTGCGGCCCATGGCCACTACGAGCCGACTTACCAAACATCGGCACTTCATATTCCCAAATCACTTTTCCGTTCTTGCGACCATATTCGCGAACCTTGCCATCCGCTTCATGGGCCACCAGATAGCTACCAGAAGCGGTCGACCGTACCAAGCGAGTATCACTATGCGCGTCAGGCTGGTCGCGTTCCAAAGCAATTTCACGAACCAGTTTGCCATCACGACCAACTTCAATAATACGGCCAACCCCTGACTCTGCAATCATCGTCGTGCCATCTGCCAGACGCTCAAAGGCATGAACCTCCACCCGCTTTCCAGCGTTACCATTTTCCTTGGCCGAATCATATTTCCAAATAACTTTGCGTTTTTCGGGATCAATCTCCACGACCGCTGCTCTGCCTTGGCGGGTCAGAATGTTGCCATTTTCCAAGCGATGAATATCGTGAATCCCACCCCAGGGCATTTCCCAGCTAATCGAACCGTCAGCATCCACAATCGCCAAACGAGGGCCACCCTGCAGTAACACCTGATGGTCACCATGAGCCGACACTGACATGAGGACGACAGACAACCAAAAACTGGACAACCGCCACCGATTCGAGCAAACAAACAGCTTCATAAGACGTCTTGGAGGGATGAAAGGCAGGATAAACGGACGAGCTCCGCGAAGGTGAGCCATACGAGGCTGAACAGTCTCGGCCCCTCACCCCCAGACAATAATCCATTGGGGCACAAAATGCTATTCACCGGCCCCATCGTGACCGTTAAACAGATCGAAGTAGAACAGAATCGTGCCGCCGGAGTGCAAAAACGAACGAGAGGCGACTCTGCTTTGCATTGAATGCCCCGCATCTTGATGCATGGCGGCTGCCCGAGCATCCACTCAGGAAAAATTTGACGAACCAACTGCAGTCTTGACGAGCCCGGGGAACGCTAGACGAACTACCCAGCCTCATGCTGGCTGCAAAATACCGCCCTAGCCAAATCACTGGTGCCAAGGAGGAACACTCAATTCTCAGCGGCTACACCGGTCTCCGCATTGATACTGGGGCTCCCGAGGCACTTGCCGATCTGACGAACTGCTTGCCTCAGCCGCTGTTCATTTTCGACCAGTGACATCCGCAGGAATCCTTCACCGGCACTTCCAAATCCGCTTCCCGGACTGACTGCAACATTCCCTTCCTCCAGCAACTTCATCGCGAAGTCCATCGTACTCATTGAACGGCGCCATGGTTCTGGCACTTCTGCCCAAACGAACATTCCCGCTTTCGGGGATTCAAGCTTCCACCCCAATCGCCTGAGTCCGTTCACCAAGACGTCACGGCGTCCCTGATAGATAATCGACTGGTTTTCCACGTTTGCCTCTGTCTCACGCAACGCGACGATAGCTGCGATTTGAATCGCTTGGAACATCCCGTAGTCATAGTACCCTTTAATCGTCCCGAGCCCACGGATCATGTCGGCGTTCCCCGCGCAAAACCCAACACGCCAACCTGCCATGTTGTATCCCTTGCTCATCGTGGTGAACTCAACTCCCACATCCTTAGCGCCGGGAGCAGCAAGAAAACTGGGCGGTTGGTATCCATCAAATGCTACATCTGCGTATGCAAAATCGTGGATCACCAGAAACCCATACCTCTTTGCCAAACGCACAACCTCAACAAAAAAGTCTGGCTCGATTACCGCGGATGATGGGTTGTGGGGATAGTTGACGATCAAAACCTTGGGCCGCGGGGCCATTTGCTCACAGGTATAAGCGACGTTCTGCAAAAAGCGATCCGGGTCTGCCACGTCAAGCGAAACAACATTTCCCGAAGCAAGAATGACACCGTACATATGAACTGGAAAATATGGGGATGGAATGATGGCGGTATCACCAGGGCCCATCAAAGCCAGACACATATGCGAAAATCCTTCCTTGCTACCCAGACAGGAAATGATTTCTGATTCCGGATCCAAACGGACTCCGTATTTTCGATAGTACTTGCTGGCCACTTCCCGACGAAGATTGACGATACCATTAGACTTGCTGTATCCGTGGTTTCCTTCGTCAGCAGCTGCAGCTGCCAGCTTTTGAATGACGACGGGATCAGGCGGGTCAGATGGATTCCCCATCCCCAAGTCGATGACATCATCACCAGCCCTTCGCTTCTGATACAGCGAATTGTTAATCCTGCCAAACATGTAAGGTGGCAGACGATCAACTCGAGATGCAAAGTGCACCTCGAACGGTTCCGGCACCGGATCGGTCGTAGGCATATCGATCGCAGGTGCGTCGATATTGGGTGCATCGATATCGAACGATTCACTCATGGTCAAATTTTCGCAGTAAAAAAATGTTTCTGAGATGCTTCCAACGATTCCACCATAGCTGATAGCAGAATCGTTTTCCCTCATGGCTGTTTCCAAAGCACAGCCCTCACTAGCCTAGCTCGATTTTGCAAAAAGTGACATACCTGCCCGTCTAAAGCTGCAACGGGAATCGTTTTTCGCCACTTCAACAAGAATTCACAAAAACGAACTCGCCTATTCCACCTACCTGCCCATACGGCATTCGTCACCTCACCTCTAAACCGCCAGTATGCAAAAGCGGTCCTTTCCCGAAATACGCCCGGGCCCAAGCCTTTCCCCTCCGCCCACACCGCCCCAACACGACCGACCTCGCCTCATCACGACATCACCTAGCAAGTTGAACCAAGATTTGCCCGACGGCCCTAGCGACTGACCACTCTCATCCACCAAAGGCATGAATGCCAACCTTAGCAACGACAATGCACTCGCCCTCCTTGCGTCGGTTTCTCATGTAGAGATCTACAGTCCTTTCTAAACTTCGGCTTCTAATCCCAGTCTTTCGTGTTGTCGTCACAAACTGGCTCCCCTTATTTCATTTCACCTCGCAAACCGAGAGGGTCCTCCTCAACCATTCAGTCAGGCCCCCCAGCCCCCCCGTAAAAACGGGAAGATAAAGAAAAAGAATCAAAATTCACAAATCTGCAACCCTACCCCACCGAACGCTGCGACTCGAGCGACACGGCAAGAACTCAGTTCTGCCAGGTCAACTCGATGGTACGACTTGGACTTCAATTCCTTCCATACGAATCATTGCGTGCAGAAAGAGGCCTGTAGCATGCCCTAGCAGAGCAGTCCCTATGCCTTCGCGACTTCATTTCCATCTGGGAACCAAGGCAATGAAGTGGAGAACAGCCATGAAAAAAGCCCGAACTGAATGGCCGGGCTTTCCTTTTTTCGTTTTCCTTGACCACAAGATTTTATCTAGGGTCGTGTTGCAACCTTGGGAGTTTTGGCATTAGCCACTTCCAAGAAATTATCCACTTCTGATTCATCAATGATCTTTTCAAACCGGTCAGACATCGCCTTCGTGCGTGTCTGTTCGGTGAGGTCTCGCACCAGTTCATCTCGTACAACGGCAGGGTCCGTAACCACGGGCTTGGTGAAACCCTGGCATCGCAGGATCAAGTATTTGCCGCCGGTGGCAATGATTCCACTTAGTTCACCTGGCTTCAATCCAAAGGCTTCCTTTTCAATGGCGGGCTGGCCACCAAATTTTCGGATGGGTGGAACTTTGCCCAGGTTACTCGATGA
>DOPG01000144.1:0-3620 GCA_003513555.1 Rhodopirellula sp.
TCTCCATCACCCCAAATGTAGGGTGGCAATATTGCTTCATGACGCTCATCGATGTTGTCCAATACCGCTTGACCAAGGAGGTGCGCACTAATTGCATGGCATTGCAGACCAGCATCATCCAATAATTTGCGTTGGTTATCACAATAATCATCCTCGGCCAATGCACGGTCAACCTCGAAATGATCTCCCCAACAGGCAAGCTCAATGCCGTCGTAACCGAACTCGCTGGTCATGCGAGCCATTTTTTCGATTGGAAGGTCAGCCCACTGACCAGTAAAGAGAGTGACGGGTCGAGCCATGGGGTTCTCCGCTGTCATGAAAAAGAGGGAATGTAAAAAGGCATGGAATCCTGAATATTGTGCGCCAGCACCCCGCCTATCTGCAACATGCCAACGTTTTGCACGCCCCACTCAGTCCCGGTAGAACTCGCTAACCTGCCCAACCAGCAGACTCGTTTCCGTTTCCAACCCATGATTTCCTGCACACGGAACGTATTTCAACGTCACAAGCGGCCGGCGAGAGGAGCGAAACTGATGTTTCCTGTTGATAAGGCTTGCCCGTGAACTGCATCGATCAGATGTACCCCACAGGCACCCGAGCCCCTTACCGATTCATAGTCTCTTGACGCACGCCCTACCTGCCCCACCTTTGGCGGGCATTCCTAAAACAGGCATTTGCAAATTTGCGGAGACAGCGAGGTTATCACCGAGTTTTTTCAAAAATTCGGCATCCCGTTTCCGAATAGAACCAGTTCTTCCTAGAGGTCTCGCAAAGCTCGAATGCGACGTGTCATTCACGGAATGAAGAATTCGCCACCATGCTGGCGATCGGCAAAACGCGGAAAAACGGGAAAAAACCGCGATATACTTGTCTGATAGATCGACGCTCATGAGGTTCCCACTGCATTTCCAGAGTACCACCGGATAAGATAGAGGGCTGGTGATGTAGCGATCGCAAGACTCTGGTACGACCCGCGGCATCTTTGCAACTCACCGCATCTCCATCAGCGTTCTGGTTCCGTCCTTTTTCCGATGTCGAAAACTCTAATGCATCTACGACCACTCACTCGACCGCAAACTCGCATGCTGCCCACACTCGTCATCTGTGTGCTATCAGCCCTCACATCCAACTCGCACCCGCTGCATGCGCAGGACCGAGTTACTGCAAGAAAGATCAAGGTCGATCAAGCAATCAATCGAGGAATTGAGTTCCTCCGTAGTCGTGGTCAAACGGAAACGGGTGCGTTCAGCCCCGAGACCGGTGCAGCAGTAACTGCACTGTGTGTCCGCGCGATTCTTGAACATCGTCCGGACGCCAAGAGTGATCCGGTCGTCGTGAAAGCTCTGAAATTCCTTGACTCGAAGATTCAAGGTGATGGTGGCATCTATGCAGATGGCTCACGCTATCGTAATTACGAAACCTCCGTCGCGGTTGGTGCGTTACTAAAAGCGAACCGAGATGGCAATTACGACAGTGTTTTGAAACGAGCAGAAGCTTTCTTGAAACAGATTCAGTGGGATGAAGGGGAGGGGATTGAATCTTCCGATACTGCCTACGGAGGAGCTGGCTACGGCAAACATGAGCGACCCGATCTGTCAAATACAACTTTCCTGATTGACGCTCTTAAGGAACTGGGCAACAACAGCGACGACGAATCGATACAAAAAGCTCTCAAATTTGTGGTTCGCACCCAGAACCTCAAGGGGGAAGGCAATGACACAAAACACGCAGATACGATCGATGACGGTGGTTTCTACTATACCCCAGCAGCCGGCGGACAAAGCCAAGCTGGTGATGACGGCTCGGGTGGCCTCAGAAGCTATGGCTCAATGACCTACGCAGGTTTGAAAAGCATGATTTATGCAGGGCTGTCAGCTGATGACCCGCGTGTCCAAGCGGCGATGGCTTTCATCAGAAAAAACTATTCGCTGAAAGATAATCCGGGGATGGGAAAAGCTGGATTGTTTTACTACTACCACACTTTTGCAAAAGCTCTGGATGCTGCCAATGTAGAGATCATTGATGACGCCGACGGCAAACCCCACTCTTGGAGAAAAGAATTAACCGAACAAATTCTCCGCATGCAGCAGGCTGACGGGTCTTGGGTGAATGATGAGAATGATCGCTGGATGGAAGGTGATCGCCAGTTAGTGACTGCCTACGCTCTTCTGGCTTTGGCATTCTGTCGGTCGTAAGGCAAGACCGCGGAACTTTCGCGGCCAATCCATCAATCCATTCAAGGCTCGCGTGCTGCCTTGTCATGGTTGAGTTCAAATCAAAGTGGTGCTCAGATAAAGCTGGTGGTTGCTAACCAGCTTTTATTGCGCAAGTCCGCGTCTCCATCACAAATGTTTGATATCTTATGAAGCCGGACGCTGATGTCCGGACGCATCGCCCACGAATCAATTTCAACTTTCAGGCATTTTCATGTACCGAACCGCTTTCACGCTTTGTGTGACGTGCGTCGTATTTGCGAACGCATTCATTATCAGCAACGCCCAGGAAAACGAGACACCAGTAAAAGGGGCTGACGACCAGACTCCTTGGGTCACATCCATTTCCCAACTCGGAGAATCCAGTTCCTGCGTGGCAAGCACCGGCGATGGCCTGCTGCTGCGAGAAGCCACCGTATACAAATTCGAAGCGGCAAAACCGAATGAGATGACACCCATCTATTCGCATCCTGCAGCCGTTTGGCAAGTGGTAAGCAGTCGCGATGCCAGCAAAATTGCAAGTGTAGATTACCGTGGCAATCTCGGCATTTATGACACCGGAAATCAACCGATCGCCTCAAAAGGATCCCCTTGGCAGACCGGCTCGGATGCCAAGCTAACGATCCACGAAAAAGCGTTTGAACGTTGGTGCCAAGCTTTGGCCATTGCGCCCGACGACAAATTTCTCATCGCTGGGAATGAAGCTGGCAAATTATTTGTTTGGGACATTGCAGCCGGAAAGGTTTCGAAAACGGCCGAGCTCGACGGGCATGCGGTTACTGGTTTGGCGATTTCACCCGAATCCTCACAACTTGCAGTCAGTGACGGTGCTGGACACATACACCTTTTTTCTTGGCCGCAACTGGAACCTCAGGGAAAAATCAAACTCAGCGATGAAACCGTTTGGTGCGTTGCATATGCAGCCCCCGGTACACTGCTAGCAGGAAGCAGTGACCGCAATCTTTATCAAGCTGAAGCCAAGGCTGACAGCCAAGTTGTCAGCGTTGGCAAAGGAAGTGACTGGATCACGCAAATCGCAGTCTCTTCCTCGGGACGCGTTGCCGTTGCAGAAGTCGGTGGAAAAGTCCACTTCCCCCAGACGATCAATGCAACTGGAAATGAGACCGCAACCAAATACACACTCGGCAAAGATTCGATGAAGGCAAACAGTGGTGTATGGGCGGTGCAGTGGAATGCTACTCCCCAAGGCGATGAGCAAGTCCTGGTTGGTACACGGAAGAATGGTGTTCTCGTCGCTGGTCGATCTTGGAAATGGACGGAGCCAGGTAAGGAAGAAGCAGTGGCACCCGCAGTACCGGAAGCAAAACAGCCCAAGCCTGACCAAGATATGACTAAAGAAGAACCTAAGAAACCTGAACCTGAGAAACCTGAACCTGAGAAACCTGC
>DOPG01000144.1:3870-6334 GCA_003513555.1 Rhodopirellula sp.
CTGAGAAACCTGCACCTGAGAAACCCGCTGATACTGGAAAACAAGAATGAGTGACCCCAGGGTCGCCAACGAGATTGCCAGAGATGCCTCGGGCGAGCAGCCGCAATATGTTGTTCGCTTTGGGGCATTGCGTACTTTGGGTGTCATGAACTCGCGGCAAAGTTACCGCTATGGGGACGAGGTTGTCGCACGCACCAACCGGGGAACTGAAATCGGAACGGTGCTGTGCGAGGCCACACCGGTGGCTTTCGAAGCCATGGAGGAACCCACCAAGGGGCGGATCATACGGCGAATCAGCAAGGATGACCGTACCCAACGGGAGCGAATGGAAGCGGGTGCGGCAAATGACATGGCTGCGTGCCAGCGCTGCGTCGATGCGTTGAAGCTATCGATGGAACTGGTAGATACCGAGCGATTACTGGGCGGCGAGCGGTTTATCGTCTATTTCCTAGCTGACGGCCGGATTGATTTTCGCCAATTGGTCCGAGATCTCGCCAAGGAGTTCCAAACTCGAATTGAGATGCGACAAATCGGTGTGCGAGACGAGGCGAAACTACTGGCTGATTATGGGGATTGCGGGCAGCCAATTTGCTGTGCCAATTTCCTCAGCAAGATGCCGCCTGTCTCAATGAAAATGGCCAAATTGCAGAAAGCGACACTCGACCCCTCGAAAATATCGGGTCGTTGCGGTCGGCTAAAATGCTGCTTACGTTACGAGTATGATACGTATGAAGCGATCGCCAAAGAACTACCTCCTCCCGGTGCCACTGTGCTAACGCGAGAGGGGAATGTTAAGGTCATCGCCCAAGATCTGCTGGCAAGTCAGTTGACCGTCAAGACAGAAGACAATCGCCGGATCATCATTTCCAGCGAGGATGTGCTGCAAGTTGTTTCGTAACAGCATGCTTCAACAAAGCAGAAGAGAGAACAGAAGAACAAGACGGAATCACGCAAGGAATGTTTAACTCGCATGAAGATGCGAAGCTTGCTCAACCGCTTGCACCATACACGCCGAAAGTAAAACGAAAAAATGACGTCTTCATTGCAAGCGATGCGAGATTTACTGGCCGAAGACCAACGCTACAAGCTGGATGCTTACCAGTTTATTCGTGAGTCGCTTCAGTATGCTCATGAACATATGATCGGCGAGTTAGCGGAAGATGCGTCTGGCGAAAAGACCGGACCGCGACACGTTACCGGTCAGCAGCTTTGTGAAGCATGCCGTCTTTATGCTATCGAGCAATACGGCTACCTGACGAAAATGGTACTTGGCAAATGGGGAATCAAGAGCACCAGCGACTTCGGTGATTTGGTGTACAACCTGATTCGAATTGAGCAGATGCGTAAGAGCGAATCCGATCAAAGAGAGGACTTTGATGATGTCTACGATTTTGAAGACGCCTTCGAGCCTGAATTTGAACTCACCGTCAAAGATAAAGACTGAAATGAGATACCAAACCCCAATCATTCTTGCACAGATCCGTGTACGCAATGGGATTTCGCTCAGCAACTTGACGCGTCACCGCTTCATGATGGTGACCGCGGCCTTCTTGCTCGGACTCGGTGGACTACAGCCGTCAAAACACTGCCCAGCTCAAGGCACACCTGAGGGCAAGCCCCTGGCAGAGGACTCGGAAGTACCCTCGGAAACGAAACGGACTAAGCGTCCCCGCCCCGTCGAGGAGTCACGCAGAAGTTATCTGGGGCGTGTATTGGCCAAACCTATGTCACATTTAGGTGCTCCCTGGCTAATTCGCCCGGAGCGAGAAGAAGAAGAAAGGGCCTCCGAATCATTCAAGCAATTGAAGCTTGCTGAAGGCATGAACGTGTGCGATCTTGGTTGTGGAAATGGCTACTGGACGCTTCCCATGGCACGTGACGTGGGTAAAGACGGCAAGGTCTATGCCGTCGACATCCAACGCGAAATGCTTCAAAAACTGCGCCAAAGGTCCAGCAAGTACAAATTGGACAATATCGAACCAGTGCTCGGCAAAGTTGATGACCCTAATCTACCTGCCAATAAAATGGATTTGGTTCTGATGGTGGACGTCTACCACGAGTTTTCCCACCCGGAATCGATGCTTTGGGGAATTCGTCGCTCACTGAACTCGAAAGGGGTCGTCGCGTTACTTGAATACCGCGAAGAAGACCCACGCGTTCCCATCAAGCCGCTTCACAAGATGTCAAAACGCCAAATCATGAAGGAATATGGTGCAAACGGATTCAAACTGGTCAGGGAATACAACAAACTACCGTGGCAGCACTTGATGTTCTTTGCCAGAGATGATAGCCCGCTGGAAAAAATTGAACCGGTACCGGCACAACAGGTACTCAAGGATCTCGAGTAGAATCTGCACGTCCCGATGACAGACTTGGAAAAGATCCGACCCGTCATCACCAGATCACGCTGCAACCCAAGTCGGGTGAATGGTTCAACGACAACCCCAGCCCATTCACTCGCTGC
>DOPG01000144.1:6557-16670 GCA_003513555.1 Rhodopirellula sp.
CTGCCTACCAAGTAACTGCCTACCAAGCAACCCACAGCTTGTATGATTACTTGCGACACGAATCAAACGTGACCGTCCGTAGGCTGCGAGAGCGGAAATAACCGACGCACGAAGAAGCACACAAACGCACAGCAAAACAAGAAAATCGACTGAAGGAATAATACATGTTCATAAAAATCCGCCTCAGCATCATGATGTTTCTCCAGTTTTTTGTCTGGGGATCTTGGTATGTGTCGCTTTATGGCTTCTTGAACGAAGCTGGCATGACCGAAATTGGCAAGGGCGGTTCTTTCGACGCTGCTGCATATACCGTCGCGCCTATTGCGGCGATTTTGGCACCACTGACACTTGGTCTTATCTGCGATCGCCTGATGAACACGGAACGTGTGCTGGCAATACTCAACATCGTCGGCGCCTGCCTCCTATGGCTCGCGCCCACTCTTGCCAGTGCAGGTGCCCCGGACACCTATCTAAGCCAATTCACGCAACCCATGATTCTGTGCCTGCTGGCTTACATGCTTTGTTTCATGCCGACGCTTGGACTGACGGCAAGTCTTTCGTTCAAACACCTCGCCAACAGTGAAAAGGACTTTCCTGCAGTGCGCGTCCTTGGAACGATTGGCTGGATTGTAGGAAACTGGGCCATGTGGGGGTGCCGTCTCTTCACTGGTGAGGACGAAACAATTAGCCAGGCGACAGCGGAACTTGCGGCAGCAAAAGCAGCAGCTGGAACCGACGAAACCGCAATCAACGCGGCACAGCAAGCTTTCGACACAGTAATGAGCACAATCACCTACTCCGACAATTCATCGCACATTTTTCACGCTGCAGCAATCGCGTCCGCTGTTCTGGGTGTGTATTGTTTGACACTTCCCAAGACGGCGCCCCCGGCAAAGGGCGAGCCCATTTCACTAGCCAAGGTTTTTGGTGTCGATGCATGGGCACTATTGAAAGACAAAGCATTCTTCGTTTTCGCAATTGCTTCTTTCTTGGTGTGCATCCCCCTAGCTGGGTACTACGCCAAAGGATATGGCTTTGTTGATGCCATGGGCGTGCAGTTGTTTGGTTCCACCACAGGTGCCATGAGCACCGGCCAAATGAGCGAAATTTTCTTCATGCTGATCATGCCATTCTGCTTTGCACGTCTGGGTGTCAAGAAAATGCTAATCATTGGTATGTTGGCATGGACCGTTCGCTACGGACTGTGGGGCTTTGCTTTTGGTCAAGAGGGCCCACTCATGACCGCCCCGATCTTCATTGGCATCCTGTTGCACGGCATTTGCTATGACTTCTTCTTTGTGACCGGAATGATCTACACCGACAAGAAAGCCCAGCCCGAGGTGCGAGGCCAAGCTCAATCGCTGATTGTAATGCTGACTCAAGGACTTGGACTTGGAATCGGTGCTCAGGCATTCGGCTGGTGGATGGGAAGGTGCACAACAGGCGACGAGGTTGACTGGTCCCAGCTTTGGTACGCACCGGCTTTGTTTGCCTTAGGAGTGATGGTGGCGTTCGCAGTGTTGTTCTGGGATCGCTGTGGCAGTGCCTCGGAGGCCCCCGATGCAAGCACATCAGAAGCGGCGTAGAAAAAGCGAAGCGTAATCAGGGCTCATCGCTTTAAACCACCACCGTACGCAACCATCGCGTCGGTGGGGGTATTGTCCGCAAGCAACTGACGGAGTTCTTTGGGAGCGTTCATCGATTTCGTTAATGCTGACCATTCCTGCATGGCTGCAAGAATTGCTGAACTACCCATGGAATCGAAGAAAGAATGCCATGGTACATTGGAGTCAAAACCGAGCCCGCCTTGCATCGCGAGATCAAACAGCTCATAGGTATCGACTACGCCTGAACGCAGAGCCAAGCCAGCCTCGATCCACATTGGTATCGTCATGATTTCCATCAGTTGCCGGTCGCTAAATTCAATTTTCTGGCGGCAGTACCGCTCACTGAACTCAAGTGTCCGAGGTGACAATTCCAAATCACGTTGGCCATCCTGATAATCATACATGCCCTTTGAAGCGACTCTGCCCAAACGCTTATTCTTGATCATAGCCACCAACATGGGCGCAGGATCCATACGCTCAGGAAAAGCTTGCCAGAAGGCCCGACCAGCGTCGAACATCGTGGTAGCGCCAATCCAGTCGATTAACTCCAGTGGCGACATCGGCATTCCATAACCCAAAGCTGTCGCTTCAATTCTCGCAGCAGAGACACCTCGACAGAGTAACAACATTGCTTCATTGAGGTAGAGTGAGAGCAAGCGATTCACAACGAAACCAGGGCAATCTCCGACCACAAGGGGTTCTTTCCCAAGACGTTGAACATGGCTACGGCACACCTCTGTCGTTGCTGCGTGTGTTTCACTTCCCACAATCAACTCGACTGCGGTTCGATCCGAAACAGGCATGAAAAAGTGCATGCCACCAAACCGACCTGGATGCCCCATAGCCTCGGCAATCCGGCTGATAGACAACGTCGAAGTATTTGTACACAGCAGAGCGTCATCACCAAAAATTTGCTCCGCCTCTTGGAAGAAGGATTGTTTGATATCCAACTTTTCGACGATTGATTCAATCACCAATGTTTTTTGGCACGTCTGATGAGCATCGCGTTGGTGGAAATGGATGCCTGACATCGATCGACTTATCTTCTGAATGCCGGACAAACGCCAAGCCCCATCTGAGAATCTGACCCGCTGCAACGCATCACAGATAGCATCTTCATCTTGGTCAGCCAGCCAAACGGAAATCCCCGCATCAAGGTGCGCCTGTAAAATAGCGGAACCAACAACGCCTGCACCAACCAGATAAATGCCAACTGGAGCATTCGCACCGACTTCATTCTCAGATTTCAGCGAAGACAACTTAGCACTCTCAGCGTTCACGGTGGATCAAATCGAAGGTCAATCAAGAAACAAAACCGAAGGACAGGCTACAACCTCGGAAGCACAAGAAACCAATCAGCTACTTGGATTATCGTGATTCCAACATAAGAACATTAAACGAACAAGTTTCAATCATTGCTCCATGTAGAAGCTTGAGGTGGCTTAGCCATCAACTCAGAGTCACGTTTGGTGTCCGCTGCGGTCGTGCGCACATTAATGTTTAAACATGATCGCAAATGCATCGCTTCGCTGTCCGGTTGCTCCGGCAATCCGATCTCTCTGCACATAACCGAAGTTGGAATGACGCTACTTCTACTGAAAACTCAACAGCTTCTACTGAAAACTCAACAGCGACGGGCAGCCAAGGGTCCCATTGTATTGGCAACACTCACACTGTTCGCAATCAGCTTACCTTAGATGGCCATGACTT
Organism: Rhodopirellula sp.; assembly: GCA_003513555.1. GTDB lineage: Bacteria > Planctomycetota > Planctomycetia > Pirellulales > Pirellulaceae > Rubripirellula. The sequence continues at coordinate 9,875 of DOPG01000144.1, forward strand.
TTCACGACTCCTTTGTCGAAAAATCCAAGACTATGCTCGTGAGATATTAATCGGCGATCCGCCTTCAGATCATGAAAACCTGCAGCGCGATGACCCTAACCATTTTGATGAAGCAAAACCACTCGATCGACATCAGCAACCTGGGCACGAATACGCGTAGGATGGAATCCAAAGCTTGCCAAATCATTGCGGTTCGGTCATCTGACATCCGTTTCAGAGTAAGCACAGACTGCTGGCGCCATACGCATGCCACCAGCGATGGGGATCCCCCGCGTTGCCGCGGTAGAGCCGATGTGTTCCTGCGGACAATCTTTCAGCTTAGATGGCGTTAACGCCAAATCACGCTAGCTTACCGGCATAACAGGGGCAGAGCAGATAACAGAAAACCGCTAAACTGCATCACGATCATAACGTTCCGCCAGAGCCCCGAGTCGTAATGGAAATAAACAAGATCAACCCCGTCGGCTTCGAGGAATTGGAAGTTGGCAATCGACGACCAATCACGCTTGCTCGTCTGCTGAGGCAGTCACCAACGCGATTTTCTGGCTTTCCGACTGGCTGCAACGTATCGTCGGCACACTCGATGGGAATGTGAGGCCCCATCGCCAGAAAATCCAGGAGCTGGACTACGGAATTGAGGAATTCACCGATACCTTGAATCGCGATTCGGGTCTACTACTGGTGAATTCGCGGATCAGGATATTCTTTAATTGACAAAATTCTTAGACAGAACATGAAAAACATCAGAGTTGGAATCATCGGGGCGACAGGCTACACGGCGCTGGAAGTTGCCCGTTTGCTACAAGGCCATGACAACGCAAGCGTTGTCACAGCAACCAGCCGCGTGCACGCTGGCGAAGCATTATCAGCGGTTCATCCCTCACTTTCGGGACGCTGTGATGTGACGATCGAAACGTTCTCGGCAGAACAATTTGCCGAGAAATGTGACATCGCGATGTGCTGCCTACCGCACGGCGCATCTGCAGAAACAGTTCAGCAATTGGTTCAGCACGGAGTTCGCGTGATCGACTTTAGTGCTGACTTCCGACTTTCAGATGTCGATATTTACCAGCATTGGTACGAGGTCCGACATCCTTGGCCGGAGCGTGTGGGCTCCACTGCATACGGAATGCCCGAGTTCTTCGCGGATGAAATATGCACCGCAGATATCGTCGCCAACCCGGGCTGCTACCCGACTTCCGCAATCCTTCCGATCGCGCCGCTGCTGGAAGCAGACCTGATCGATGCAGACGACATCATCATCGACAGCAAAAGTGGTGTCAGCGGGGCAGGACGCAGCGCAAAGGTTGCGACACTGTACTGCGAAACGAATGAGGCTATCAGTGCCTACGCAGTGGGCTGTCACCGCCACCAGCCTGAAATTGATGACATAGTTCAGCGAATTTCAGGCAAGTCCATCCAATGCCTATTTACTCCACACCTGACCCCGATGGATCGTGGAATTCTGTCAACGATTTATGTCCGACCGAAGTCCGAAAAGGTCGAAGAAATCATGCAATGCTGGCTGGCAAAATTCAAGGACTCAGCGTTCATCCACCCCGTACCCCACCTGCCGTCCACCAAGCATGTCGCGGGGACGAACCATGTCCAAATGACTGCTCGAGCAGCCGGATCCCGAATGATTCTTGTATGTGCAATCGACAACCTCGCCAAAGGCGCCAGTGGTGCGGCTGTTCAAAACATGAACGTCATGTTCGGCCTGGAGCAGACGACGGGGCTATTTTAGTCAATTTCACCGATTTTCTTTTTGAAACGGATGACAAATCCCACCAATGATCGGGCGACGATCATCACTCGGATGCTTACACTATAGGGGTGTTTCCATCTAAGACGCATCACGCATGGTAGCCATGGAATCTAGCGACAGCGATCCCGCCTTTCACACGCCTCAACACGGGAACAATGCGCAAGAAGGCGATTCGGTGATCTCGGAAGAAATTTCATCGGCTAAACCGGATCCACTGCTTGCAAGTTTAGTCAGCCAGACAGCCGTCGTCGCTGAGTCTTTCAATCCCGATTCGTTCAATTCAGGGCTCTCATCGACTCCTTCGAAAGAACGTTGGTGGACCAGTCTGGCGGTGATCGGAATTTCACTACTGTTTTTCCTTTCGGCTTCTGTCGTGATGACGATCGTGGCGGCCATTTATGTTCACGGGAGTTTTTCTGCGAGCCTGTTTTCAAATCCAGACAGTCTGCGTCAGGTGACGCAATCTCCAGTCGGCTTGCTTCTGATGATTGTGACTCCGCAGCTTGCGTTAGTCACCCCTTGCCTGATCGCAGCCTACCTTTCTCCACAACCCATGCGACAGCGACTTGCGTTGGTGAAAGGGAACTGGCCTGTTTGGGCATGGATTAGCGCAGCGTTGGCCACACCGTTGATCGGCATGATTTCAGGGATCATTATCGGGCTCTTTTTAGAAGAAAGTGCTGCGTTGAAGGAGATGTCAGATATTTTCAGGCAGCAGAGCCAATCGGGATTCATCGCGCAATTGATATTAATGATCGCAGTGACCCCGGCCTTGTGCGAAGAGTTACTATTTCGAGGCTATGTTCAAAGTCGCCTGACGCGAGTGTTTCGGCCGGTATTTGGGATTATTGTTTCCTCAATCGCTTTTGCAGCTTTTCACATGGATCCCGTACATGTCATCGCCGTTGTTCCTTTGGGACTGTTTCTTGGCTGGTTAACATGGCAGAGTGGATCGCTTCTCCCTGCGATACTTGCTCACTTTGCAAATAATCTTGTGAGTGTTTTGGCGATCGTCATCGCCCCCACCGCAGACACCAACACTTTTTCCTTACCTGCTTTGGAATTCACCCTGGGCATTTTTCTACTCGGTTGCATTGGCATTGCTGCGACGTCATTCGCAGCAATCGCCTATCGGCGTTCACCCCCGCCATCCATCGGCGCGACCACCACACCCACTTAAATCATCCATCAGGCTCGAAAACATGCTTCCAAAACTGGGCTTTGATCACTCTGGCTATCTTTGGCTGCTACTCGCGTTACCAATGCTGTGGTGGATTGGGTATGAGTCACTAGGTGCCTTGGGAAAAGTCAGACGTGCATTCGCTTTGATTCTTCGGACGGTTGTCTGGACAGTGATTGTGTTCGCGATTGCAGGTGTTCAGATGGTATGGGTCAGTGATCGCGTGACGGTGATGTATCTACTGGACCAGTCGGAGAGCATCCCGCAACCGCAGCGGACACAAATGCTCGATTATGTCATTGACAACGTCAAAAAGCACCGGGAAGGAGCACGAGAAGACCGCGCTGGGATCATTGTCTTCGGCCGGGATGCGTCCATCGAGATACCTCCTTTTGACGACGACATTCCGCAACTGCGACGCGTTGAAAGCATGCGTGGACGTGCTGATGCAACGAACCTTGAGTCAGCATTGAACCTTGCTCAGGCCTCCATGCCCGAGGACACGTCACGGCGCATCGTGATCGTCACTGACGGAAATGAGAATCTTGGCCAGGCAAAGAAATTGGCAGCTCGAATTGCAGGCTCAGGCATTGGGATCGATGTGGTTCCCGTCCTGCTGAGTTCCGAGAACGAAGTGCTTGTGGAAAAAATTGACGTACCCAACAACATACGCAAGGGACAGCCATTCGAAGCCCGTGTGGTAGTAAATAACTACGCCGATTCTGACACAGGAAAACCATCAACAGGCAAACTAAGGGTAACGCAGAAAGTCAATGGTGAAGTTCAGCTACTGCTTGAAGAAAACATTGCTCTAAACCCTGGCAAGAATGTATTTCCCCTGCAACACCAAATTGATCAGCCAGCAGCCTACATCTACAACGCAGAATTCGTCCCCGACACAGTCGATGGGGACGGCCTCGCCCAAAACAACAAGGCGACTGCTTACACCTACGTTCGTGGGCAAGGCCGCGTACTCTTGATTCAGGATCCTAAACACGCGGGCGACTTTGACTTACTGGCAGAAGTACTTCGCAAGAACAACATTGAAGTTGACATCATGCAAAGTGACTCGCTGTTCGGCAGCATTGCGGAACTGCAACCCTACGACGCTGTCATTCTCGCAGGTGTTCCTCGCGTATCAGGCGACAGTTCTGAACAGATCACCTCGTTTTCTGATGCACAGATCAATATGCTGGTTAGCAACACGCGTCAGTTAGGTGCAGGCCTATTGATCATTGGTGGTCCCGAAGCGTTCGGCGCTGGCGGCTGGACAGGCACCGAACTTGAAAAGGCGATGCCCGTCGACTTCAAAATCAAGAATTCAAAAATCCAGGCGGTGGGAGCATTAGCCCTCATCATGCATGCAAGCGAAATGGCAGAAGGCAACTACTGGCAGAAAATCATAGCCAAAGCAGCCATCGAACAATTGGGGCCGAGTGATTATGGCGGAGTTCTCCACTGGACACAGGGCGGCGACGCATGGCTTTGGGGAGGGCAGCAGGGCATGCTGGAAGCTGGCAAGTATCGAAAAGCCATGCTCGCAGCAATCGGCCGGATGACACCAGGAGACATGCCTCAATTTGACCCAGCTATGAGGATGGCAGTGGCGGGACTTGCTCGAACCCCAGCCTCAGTCAAACACTGTCTCATTGTCAGTGATGGTGATCCATCTCCTCCCAACAATGCAACCATCAACGCCTTTATCTCGAACAACATCACCATCAGCACGGTTGCCGTGGCTTCACACGGTCGGGTGGGGAGCCAGCGTCTACAGGACATCGCAACGCGGACGGGTGGAAAATATTACGAGGCTTCCAACGGCAAGGCACTCCCCCGCATTTTTCAACGTGAAGCGAGGAGGGTTTCCCGCCCTCTTGTTTACGAACCAGACGGAGGCACAACGCCTAAAGTTATTTTCCCACACGCAATGCTGGACGGAATTGACCGCACCCTTCCAAACACACGCGGCTTTGTCTTGACCCAAGTAAAAGACAGTCCTCTGGCGCAAGTCCTGATTCAATCGCCCAAGCCTGATTCTCCAGAGAATGCCACTATTCTTGCAGTCTGGACCTACGGGCTTGGACGCACAGCAGTCGTGACGACTGATGCCGGTGCACGTTGGGCATCAAATTGGACAGAGTGGGTGGGTTATGAAGCTTTCTACAGCCAACTCGTTCGATGGTTGATGCGGCCTACGGGCGACACCGGCAAGTACACGCTTGCCACACAGCTTCGTGACGGGGAAGTGCAAGTCGTTGTCAATGCCCTCAGTAAGGAAGACTCATTTCTCAACTTTTTGAACATGAGTGCATCGGTACTTGATCCAGACCTGAAGCCTGTAGCTTTGCGAATGCGACAGACCGCTCCGGGGAGATACCTCGGAAGCTTCCCCGCTAATAAGACCGGCAGTTATTTCGTTAATGTAATCCCCGATGCAAAAACAGCACCGCTATCAACAGGAGTAAACATTCCTTACAGCGAAGAGTACAGAATACGAGAAACAAATCAGGCTTTGATTTCGGAACTTGCTTCTGTCAAACCAGCTGGTGGTGAGATAGGAGAAGTGACTGCTCCCTTGGGGGTAACAGCAAATGAAAGTGCTGAGAATCAGAATGCTTTCCGTGGGGGCCTGGCATTGGCTAGAAGTATACGTGACGCATGGCCATGGTTTGTACTGGCTGGATGTTGCCTTTTCTTGGGTGACATTTTTGTGCGTCGAGTCGCCATCAACTTCGATTGGATCGGTGTTGCCCTCAAAAAGATTCGTGGAAAATCAGAAGAAAAAGAGTCCACGACTACTGCCCGGCTTGATGCGTTGAGGAAAAACAAAGACCTGTTGGAAGAAGAACTGCAACGGCGCCGAACTAGCGTAAGATTTGAACCAACTCAGTCATCAGTTGACACGGAATCGAACGAGCGGAGCGTCACCTTTAGCGAAGACGAGCAAACAATCGCAAACGGCAAAAGCAACAGCATATCTCCCGAGCCTGAAGGTCCGTCCTATACCGAACGGCTGTTGGCAGCGAAACGCAAAGCACGGAAAGATTGAGCAAGGCTTACGAAATCAAAGCTGGCAATGATCTCAAGCTTTTTCACACCGATTCCGCTGGGGCAACTAACAATAAAAGATCAGACTGCAAATGTTTTTAGCATCGATTACGGCTTGATCTCATCGCACCAACAGGGGAAGCACCAAAAAAAAACGGCGTTATACGCCTTAGCCAACGAAACCCACTGCTGGAAAAATGGAGGGTTTGCGAGGACTATTCAAGCACAAATCGACTATCACAGGTAGGTTTGTAATGCTTACCGTGTCTCTACCGCCCGTGCTGAGAACAACTGCTACACAGACCCCAATTGCCGAGATACACACAACAGAACTGCAACCGGTCCACATCCAAGCTCGCACTGCTTGGTCTTCGAACCCACAGTAATCGAACGCGCCCCGCACTTTGCCTTTGGGTAGCGAATGAAAAATCGCACAAAAAGGACGAGACGTTTACGCCTCGTCCTTTTTTTCATGGAGCATGAAAGAACTTTACTGGCCGCCAATGCGACACTCAAATGAGCCGGATCAACTCACGGCAAAAGGCAGGCAAATCTTCCGGACGGCGACTAGTCACGTGATGCCCGTCCACTACGACCGCTTCATCTACATAAATCGCGCCTGCGTTCACCAAATCATCTTTGATCCCCGGTGACCCCGTCACTCGAATGCCACGGTAAACCCCTGCCGAGATTGGTATCCAACCGCCATGGCAAATTGCGGCGATCGGTTTTCCAGCAGAATCAAAAGCCTTCACAAGATCGAGCACCACCTGATCACGGCGAAGCTTATCAGGCATGAA
>DOPG01000217.1 GCA_003513555.1 Rhodopirellula sp.
GATTCACGCCCTCCCAGATGGACTCCGTTACAAACGGCATGACTGGGTGCAGCAACTTCAGCAGAGTATCAAGCCCATGGGCCATGACTGCTTGAGTGATCGCCCGTTTGTCTGGATCTGCCAGTCGTGGCTTTGCAATCTCGACATAGAAACTGCAGAATTCATCCCATGCGAAGTTGTAAAGAACTCTCGTGCTCTCGGCGAACTTATATCGATCAATGCCCTCGGTTACCTGTTGAGTGACTGTTGAGAGGCGGCTCAATAGCCACCGATCTTCCAGCGGCAGGTCTTCTATTGTGACGCTCTGAGGTGAATAGTCCTCCATGTTCAGCAGAACAAACCTGGCGGCATTCCAGAGTTTATTGACAAAGTTTCGAGCTGTTTCAAACCGCTCACTTACCACTGCGGCTTTTGGGAACGCTTTGTCTTCTTCGGATTCCGCCCATTGTGTCGAGAAGGCTTCATTGCAGGCCGGGCATGCCATTCTTGGTAGGGAGCGATTTTGTTTTGTCTGGTCGATCAGTTTTTCACAATGCGGGCATTCGTACTGGACCGGCATTCGAACGTCTTGCGTATCGGTGGCAAGTCGGGCAAGTCCAAAACGCAATGCATCTGGACCAAACTTGTCGATCACATCGATGGGATCGACACCGTTCCCTTTGCTTTTGCTCATGGTCTCTCCGAGACCATCAAGGATCTTGGGGTGGATGAACACCTCGTTGAAGGGAATGTCACCGATGTTGTTCAACCCCATCAGGACCATGCGGGCAACCCATAGCGTGATGATGTCACGCGAGGTGATGAGGGTACTGGTGGGGTAGAAGTATTCCAACTCTGCTGTTTTTTCTGGCCAGCCCAAGGTGCTGTGCGGCCATAATGCTGACGAGAACCATGTGTCCAGTACATCAGGGTCGCGGACGAACCCCATGGTTTCAATTTCTTCTTCGACGGCAGTGTCTTCCTGTCGAATGCAGACATAGACGCTTCGGGTCCCATCATCACGATGATCGATATGGGCCTGCAAATCGCCAGTTGCATGCGCCGACATCATTGAAAGCCGTGCTGCGGTATCGTCAGCGGCAGCTTCGTTCAGTCCGTTGATCGACCAAATTGGAATGCGGTGGCCCCACCACAATTGACGGCTCACTGGCCAGTCACGTTTTTCGCCTAGCCAATCCAGATATCCTTTGCGGTATCGTTCCGGGAATATTTTGACGCGGTTATCTTCGACAGCATCCATGGCGGATTGTGCCAGATCTCCCATTGCGACGAACCACTGATCTGCCAAATAGGGTTCGATGGGAGTTTTGCTTCGATCGCTGTGAGGTAACTCAATTTCCCGATCTTCGACTTCACCAAGTCTCCCCAATGCATCCAGGTCGGCAACCACTTTTTTGCGAGCTTGCGGGATGGTTAGTCCCTGATATTCACCACCCTCGGCATTGATTGTGCCATCAGGGTTCAGGATGTTGATCATAGGCAACCCAGCCCTCAGCCCGACCTCGTAATCATTGGGATCATGAGCGGGCGTGATCTTGACGCATCCACTACCAAGTTCAGGCTTGGCCCAGACATCGGCGATCAATGGAATCTCGCGATCCATTAGTGGCAGCATCAGCTTGCGACCATCACGGGCCATGTCTCGCAGTTGCTCTAGTCGCGGCAACATTTCCGCACGTCTTGCATCAAGAGCATCGAGTTGGTGCTGAAGATCACACTTTTCCTTATCAGTTGCTTCGGCCAGCTTCAAGCGAATTTCCTGCTCGACCTTGTCGAAAGCTTTGGCTGGGTCCGGATGCACAGCCACTGCTGTATCACCCAACATTGTTTCGGGACGTGTTGTCGCGATCTCCACCAGATCGGGTTCGCCATCCTTGGGATGGACCACTGGATAAGTGAAGTGCCAGAAATGGCCTTTTTTGGTGACGTTCTCAACCTCATCATTGCTGACTGCGGTTTGCAGGAATGTGTCCCAGTTCACCAGCCGCTTTCCGCGGTAGATCATTCGTTTACTGAACAGATCATAGAACGTGGCTCGGACCGCTGCTGCACAAACGTCATCTAGTGTGAAACGCAGGCGATCCCAGTCACAACTGCATCCCATCCGTTTTAGCTGCCCAAGAATTCTGGTCTCGTATTGTGCCTTCCAATCCCATATTCGGCTGACGAGTCCCTCGCGTCCCAGATCATGGCGTGACAGGTTTTCTTTTTCTTTTAGGCGACGTTCAACCACAGCCTGGGTCGCAATTCCGGCATGGTCCGTGCCGGGCATCCACAATGCTTCATATCCCTGCATCCGGCGAGTGCGGACTACGATGTCCTGAAGGGTATTGTTCAGCCCGTGGCCGAGATGCAAGGCACCCGTGACATTGGGAGGGGGAATCACCACGGTGAATGGCTTCCGGTCAGGATTGACTTCTGCGTGCGCACATTTGGCATCACTCCATGCCTGCAGAATACGACTTGCAGCATTTGCGTGATCAAACCGGTCGGGAATCTCGTTCATCGGTTGTCTTGTTGAGATCTAGGTTCTATTAAGTAATTTTGGGTGGGCAAGCATGTGCCACCAAGCCGTGTGTGTTCAGTTGCCGCCTAGCGGCAGTTCATCTTTGTGCAGTTTGTATTCCACCGAATCGACAAGTGCTTGCCAACTGGCTTCGATGATGTTCTCGCTGACACCGATAGTGCCCCAAGTTTCGGTCTCGTCACCACTCTCGATATTGACACGAATCGACGCGGCGGTGCCGGCTCCAGAGTCCACCACGCGGACCTTGTAATCAATCAAGTGCATGTCACTGAGTGAAGGGTAGGCATCCATAAGTGCTTTTCTTAATGCCGCATCCAAGGCATTGACGGGACCATGCCCTTCGGCGGCATCGAACCATAGGGTGTCGCGTACCTGTAACTTGATGATGGCTTCGGCAAAGACGTGTTTTTGAGTACTGTTGCGATCCCCTGCGACCACACGATACTTAATCGGCGAGAAATGCGAGGTGTATGTGCCAGCTACCCTTTTGACTAGCAAGTCAAACGAGGCTCCGGCATTTTCATACTGATAACCCTGATTCTCAAGGCGAACAACCTCTTGGAGGATCTTATCCATCAGTTCCCGGTTGTCTTGGATGTTGTGCTTGGTTGCGATCGCAACAATGTTACTCCGGCCAGACAACTCACTCACCAAAATCCTTCGTTCGTTTCCAACCAACGCGGGATCGATATGCTCGTAGGTTTTCGATGCCTTGTTGATGGCGTGGACATGCATTCCGCCTTTGTGCGCAAAGGCGCTTTGGCCAACAAATGCTTGTCCATTTTTCCATTGCAGATTCGCTGTTTCGTAGACGTAACGGCTCAGTTCGGTCAGATGGGTCAATGGTTTGCCACCAAGGACACTGTAGCCTTCCTTTTTCAGTGCAAGGTTTGAAACGACTGAAATCAGGTCAGCGTTACCGCATCTTTCGCCAATTCCGTTGATGGTGCCTTGGACCTGCAATGCACCTGCATCAATAGCAGCAAGTGAGTTCGCGACAGCAAGCTCGCCATCGTTGTGGGTATGAATTCCGATCGCGGTGTCATAGTCTGAGAGCTCAGAGACCACCTTTTGAGTGATGTCTGCGATTAGTTCCGGCAGAGTTCCGCCATTGGTATCACATAGGACCAGCCACTTTGCTCCGGCTGATGCGGCTGAGACAAGAGTCTTGATGGCATAGTCAGGATTTGCTTTGTAGCCATCGAAAAAGTGTTCGGCGTCATAGATGAGTTGGGCATGACGCGCTAAAAACTCACCACTCTCGCCAATCATGTCTAGGTTTTCGTCAAGGGTGACCCGCAGGACTTCGGTTGCGTGGTAATCCCATGTTTTCCCGACCAGAGTGATGCAGGGGGTTTGTGCCTGTACCAACGCCTGCATACCGGGGTCAGCTTCCGCTTTCATTGACTTCCGCCGCGTCATGCCAAAAGCGCAGACTTGGGCGTGCCCCAAATCGTACTGTCGAATCTGCTCGAAGAAAGCAACGTCCTTTTCGTTGGATAGCGGGTAGCCGCCTTCGATGAAATCGATACCTGATTCTGCCAGCCGTCTCGCGATGTTCAGCTTGTCCTGCAGTGAAAAGCTGACGCCCTCGCCTTGAGAACCATCTCGCAAGGTTGTGTCGTAAATTTGGATCGGTTTCAAAGTCATCGTGGTTTTGAACTTTCGTCAATCGGTCCGCGTTGATGTCTTGGTCGACGTTGTCGAGGGATACGAAAAAACCCCCAAACCCTTAGTGGGGCTGGGGGTGAAGTGTCACTCAGGATTATTCACTCGTTTCCACCGGCCTTTGAGGCCGATTGGAAAGCTCTCCCCCGCGTCAATGCTGGCCAACAATACCAGAGACGCGGCTAATAATGGATGGGGATTTTTTGGCTGTCACGAGATTCATTCATGTACGGGTAGGTTACATCTAAAGAATGACCTCGGGACCTGCTTCTGTCAATCGCAAGAGGGCTGCATCTCAATCTGAGGGGCAATAAACGCGAGAAAAGACAATGACTTGGGTTCTCTGTTCAGCTTCTTGGGTGCTGGAACGCCCTCTGCCCACAACCACCTGAGTTTGAAGGCGTGTTCAGGCTTGAGCTGAGGTAGGGAACTTCGACGTTTCGAAGCTAAGCATTGGCGAATTTGTCGACCAGACCTGATCATGAGATCTGGTAAAGGATGTGTCCACTTGAAAATCGATTCCCTGTGAACGACGGGGGAAACATGGGGCGTGAGGTCATGATCGTCACCCAAACGAAGAGGACCGCGGTCTTTGCGGTGTGCGTTAGGGTAATGAATCGGTAGTTGAGTTGGATGTTTGAGTTGGAAAGATCCTAGGCGGCTGTTGTCAGGGAGTGATAGTCAACGAAGCATGCGCCCGTTTATGAGGCTTGAGCGGGCTGAGCGATCACAGCCGGGATGGAAAGTGATGCAGTTCTTTTGTCTTGTTCGGCTGTTTTCTGCCTCGGAGTGGCTCTAGATGCCTGCGTAATGGTTACGACCGGCGCATTTCTCATAGTGGTGTTGCCTAAGAACAACGAAACCTGTTGCGTTTTGGCAACATTGTACCAACCCGCGTGGTAGGGTTCCGTGGACAAAGTCTGTCCAAACCGCATTCCTTTCCGAACCATTCGTGCTTAACAGCCGAGTCTGACGAATTTCGCGACAGACCAATGAATCGAAACATCCGAACCACGACAAATGACCAACCTTGTACCGCTATCATCAGGCGGTGCAGCGTATCGGCGTTGGCGTTGTTAGCTTTTGTTTTTAGCGGTTGCTGCAGTCAAGTTCGGTTACCTGCAATCGATCCAACAGGATCTTGTTTGTTTGCGCCCAAGCCCACGACGACCACATTCGCGGTGCCTTGTTGTAATGCAGATAACTGCGTGTGTTTACGCCCCCTTCGCTCGCTCGGCGATAAGTTTGGTGGGCTGAAGGATCATCTGCATGAACACGTGCATGGGCTCGGTTTAAAGTGCAAAGATCACAAGTGCAAAGATCCCGTCCCAGCATGGACGGAGCCAGTTGATCCACCCGCTTGTAACGAATCGAAGGGATTGTTGCATCACAAAGGAAACGAGCCTTGTGTTCCAAGTGCGGCCTGCAGTGGTTCATGCAAAGATGGGCCTCCGGCTGTGCTGTTGGGTGAGCAATGCAATGCCAAAGATTGTTTACAGCTCGCGAGTAAGGGTAAACGCGGGTGTATTTTGCTGACTCCCACCAAGGTGGTTGCGCCAGTGGGTGGTGAGGTGGTGCTGCTATCCGGTATTTGTGGACCTGATGGCTATCTACAGATGAACGAGAAGTTGGAGTGGATGTTGACACCGGAAAGTGTCGGCACCTTTCTGCAGGTGGGTGATGACGATCCGGGAATTGTTGGTCGTTTGGTTGGGTCAATGGATCGGCCGAGGAAAATTGATCCAGCGTATGCAATGGGGATTACAAGCAGCAAGCGAACCTTGATTACAAGGGGCAATATGAACCCCAGTGATGATGTGCAATTAGAGAAAGGGCAAACGTGGATCACGATCAGTAGCCCTGCTGAAGGAACAAGTCGCGTCACCGTGCTTGCACCCGAGAGTGAATGCTGGGACCAGCGAAAAGCGACAACTACAATCTACTGGGTCGATGCACGATGGCAGTTTCCAACGCCGCAGGTGGTTCAAGCGGGCACACCTGTCGAGTTAACAACACGTGTCACCCGGTCTGAGGGTGGACTGCCGGCTCGCGGTTGGAAGGTCCGTTACGAAATTTTGCAGCCTGAGTTAGCAACTTTTGTCGGGACCAACGGCGCATCAGTGGTGGAAGCCAAGGTTGACGAGTCGGGGAATGCGTCGGTGCAGTTGCAGCCAAATCCCGGGACGAGCGGTAGCGCCGCGATAGATGTACAAGTCATACGTCCTGGGGGTGATCTCGACAATATTCCAACCATCACACTTGGTCGTGGTCAAGCCTTCGTTACTTGGAGTGCACCTGAACTGGCTTTGCGAGCAGGTGGGCCGGCAGTAGCTGGTTTCGATACCCCGTTCCAAGTCATTGCGAATATTTCCAATCCTGGGAACCAGCCTCTGACCGGGGTGAGCCTGAGCTTGCCCATTCCACAGGGGGTGAAGGTGTTGAGTGCGAACTTGCAGGCACAGGTATTGCCCAATGCAGTGGTATGGGAAGTGGGAACTGTTCCACCGCAATCGCAACTGGATCTCGTAGTAAATCTTTCAGCGAAAGCACCTGTTGATTTTGTGTTCCAGGCTCGTGGCAGTGGAATGGTTGCCGAAGATCGCGTCCGTGTTGATGTATTTAGGCCATCACTGGCAGTCAAAGTCACACCGGTTCAATCTGCCGACAGCCGATTGGTTTCTGGCGATAAAATTGCATTCGACATTGATGTGACGAACACTGGAACACGTGTTCTTCAAAATGTTTATCTGACCGCTGCAGGAGATGATGGTCTGGCGCATGAGAGTGGTGTTAGCCCTCTTCGGACGTCGAAAAACGGTGGATTGCAACCGGGCGAGACTTGGGAGGCTCAGGTCGAGTTCTCCACCATCAAAGCCGGGCAACGCTGCGTCACGGTCGACGCCTTCGCCGATGGTGGGCAACGGGATACTCAGCAAGGATGTGTGACGGTGATTAATCCCGTTCCCAGGAATCCACGCTTGCAGGCCGAACTGGCGGGACGTAATCGAATTGCCGTGGGGCAGCAGACCTTGGTTCGAGCCGTGGTCAGTAACATTGGGCTCGGGGTCGCAACCAATGTGAAAGTCGTGATGACGTATTCGCCCGTTGTGCAACTGGAGCAAGCCACTGAGGGATCGGACCAGAGTCGCGTCGCACAAAACGTGATCTCGTGGTTGATTCCTCGCTTGGGATCGGAAAAGACAGCGACTCTTGAAGGCTTGTTCAAAGTTCTCAGGCCAGCCAACGCAGCGCGGATTACCCTTCAGGTGACATGTGATGAACAAACCACCGCGAACACCGATTTTCTTTATGACATCGTTAATGTTGTTCCACCACCGCTCGCTGCACCACGGACCGAGTTGCCTC
>DOPG01000250.1 GCA_003513555.1 Rhodopirellula sp.
GACGATCTCTACCCTCTCGAACAATATCTCGACGCTGCCGACACCGCCCTTGACCGTGACCCCAAGAACCTGAATCAGTTTGTGAAATGGCTGAACGATGACGACGAAGGTATGCGATGGTGGGGAGTCGTTGGTTTGCACCTGCTTGGTGATCAAGCCGAAGATGCTAAACCCAATCTTAGTGAAGCGCTGACTGATGACACAGATGAAATTAGAATCATGGCAGCATGGACCCTTGTTAATCTTGGTGATTCAGACACAGCTTTGGCCAATCTTGAATCAATGTTGTTCCGTGATCCAGCGGCAACCAACAACACAACCTTGCTGCATAATGTCTTGGACTGGATGGGCGAACCGGCTTTGCCATTGGTCAAGAAGTACATCGACCGCGGCGGAAATCGACAAGGAAAATACGGAATTGGAATTCTCGGGCGTATCGCTCAATTAAATGGCTGGTAATGCTTTCGTTCGCGTGCGATCAACAACCACGTGATTATCAAAGCTACATGGCAGACGCGAACTCCCAAGGCTTGCCCCATGCGTCGTCACTCAACGTTGATGAAGGAAGATCGTCGCTAGAAGGAGAGCCTTGTTAATAAACACGAGGGCACGCGTCCGCCTCGGCACACCCCGAGCGTGGTCCTTGCGACCAAAACTGAAGCCCGAGTTTGCCCCGTGAACCGGCTGCAGAAGATGTCTCACCTGAACCGAGTTAAACAGGGGGTCCACACCTACACACTCACTCCGCTGATCCGGACAGTCGAGCGGACACGTGCGAACTCACCGCCTGCGGATCATCAACAAAAGTGCGGTGGGGTATGCGTGTAACGTCCCACCCCGCTCTTGCCAGCCTCAACTGTTCTTCCAATTGTACCCACGGGTCAGCAGGGGTTGTGTTGTGGGCGTCGTACATCACCGCTAGCCGGGACTCGTCGCGTCCTGCGATCAAAGGAACCCGCGTCCCTGTTGCATCGAAGTCCGGCCACACCTCCATGCCGTCTTTTTTTAGCTGTTCCCCTAGCTGTCGCTCAAACGGTGTGCGTTTTCGAGCTTCCTCATAGACGCTCTTCGCGGGGTTGTTCGCGTACACTAGGAACTCCTTCAACAGCCCTTTGGGCAGGTCCTCCGATGTGACAGACGTAACAACGACCAAAAGTCTCTTCGCTCGGGTAATGGCAACGTTAAACAGATTCGGAGTTTCCAGGAACTGCAAAGATCCACGATGCGAATCGAGATCGATGGAAGTTGTCATGATCACAACATCCTTCTCATCGCCCTGAAGGGCGTGGGCCGTACCGACCGTCATGCCATGTCGCAAGATAACATCTGATGTGAAAGTCTCAATCAACCGCCGTTGGATCTCATCAGCGTGTTCGCGAAATGGACTGACCACGCCAATCGACAAGGGTTTCCCGCCCTGGTGTGACTCAACAATTTGCACCATTTGCTTCACAGTATCGTCCACTTCAGCAAGATTAACGCTGCTATCGGGTTCTCGCCGTCCTTTGACCTCACGTAATTCAATAGCGGACTCGAAGCTTCCCGGTCGCCCTGTCATGATTTTTAGATCACCATCGTAAAACTTCTGATTGGAAAAGATGATGATGTGCGGATGCGAACGGAAATGTTCATCGAGCAGATAAAAGTGTTGTTGCTCTACCGCGTCTGCTGCGACATCAAACAGACTACGTCGGAAATGGAAACGTCGTTGCTCAGCTTCATCTAGCTCATTCTTGACGCAGTAAGCCTGCTCCCGTGTACGGCTAAGAAAGCAGACATGACGCAGCTGATTTGGATCACCAACCACCACTGCCCGCTTCCCCCGCATCAATGCCACCCCTGCCAATGCAAGATCACATTGCGAAGCCTCATCAATCACTACTACATCAAACAACGCTGGACTTGTCGGCAGCACCTCGCACAGCGCTCGATTCGTCGAAGCCCATCCGGGGAACGCATCCGTCAGCAACCGGTGATCGACTTCACGCTTCAATTCCGATTTGAGCTTTCGATCACGTCGACGTAATAACTTGCTTAAATTCCGTAAGGTGGTGCGATTCTGTTGGTTGTCGATGAGCTTCTTCAACCGACGTTCACGCATCATTCTCAACAGGTCCAAGGCACATTGGTGCCGCTGCTCTTTGAGTTCGAGTATCTGATCCCAAACAAGATCAACCACAAACGGGTGCTTTAAACGTCGTTCAACGCCCTGCAGTTCCTGCTGCAGCGTGTAAAAGTCAAGCATCAAGCGAATATCACTGTCCTGAACTTCTTCGTCCCCCGCGGGCAGTCCCAGGATCTTAATTACACGGGCACGGTCCCACCGGCTCCACCATCTCTTCAGAAGATTGTTTCCCGGGCCATCATTGCGCTGACACCGCTCGAAGATCCGAGTTGCCTTTTTGAGCATCTTGGTGCTTACTGTTCCCGATTCAAACGGCAACAACGGCTCGCTCCGCGTGAAATCTTCGTGCAGTTTGCTCCAGCGTTCTTCAGCACGAATGGATTTTTCAAATCCGTCAGCGACCTCTTGGCTTTGCCGAGTCAACTCGAAGTGTGACTCAGCGCACTCCTGTATGGTGCCATAGCTTGAATAGCCCAGATTGTTTCTGGGTCCGGTGAGTTTGGTGATTTTGGCGGCAAGTTCTCTTTGCGTTTTCCGTCCTCCAGAGCGGGCAACGGACAACGGGCCTGCGCGGTTCTCTACGTTTCTTGCCACCACCTCAACCGCCTTGTCCATCTGAGAGGCGAGCAAAACTGTCTGCCCGTTCAGCATGGCATCGAGCATGATTGCAGCGATGGTGTAGGACTTGCCAGTTCCTGGTGGTCCTGTGACGACGGTCAACGGGGCCGACCGTGCACTCTCAACGATAGCCGCTTGCGCTGGGGTTAGCGGTAAGGGCTGCACATCATCAGGATAGGTGCGTTCATGCGAATCGATTGTCCATGGTGCTGCCGTGTTCGGATCAAATAGGCAACCAAAAGCCGTCTTGTTCAGGTCCATGTCCTGCATCATTCGCAATTCGTTCAATGCTGACATCGCGTGACCGGTCTTCTTCCCCAGCACAACTGCTGTCGCGGGCAGAATCCTAAAGAAATCATCTTTGGCGGCCTGGGGCAAATAAAAGTCAATCAGATCGGTCTCACATTCACGCTCAGTCTCCGCCGTATCCGAGCCCCCACCTTTCTTCCCGATCCGCTTGGATTGATTTCGACGGGCGGCCGGCAGTTCATGCTTCAGTGGCAACTCCGGCGCGATCATTTGAAACTGTTCCCAAAACGTCTCAATTTCGTTTTCGTCAATTGGAAAATCTGGGACCCTTTCTGAGAGCTCTGCTAAACGATCCTGCAAGTCATCATCTTCTCCTTGAAAAATGTCCGCCAACAAGCTGTGGTTTACGCTGAATTCTGATTCGCTTACTCGGACTTCAATTCCACCACCCTCCGCCTCGGTGATTTCGATTGGAACCTCAATGATCGGCGCACACAATTGCTTGTACTTCCCCGGCTCCTGTGCTGGCAGCCGCCCCACCAGAAACAATGCCCCCAACGTGAGGGACAGATCACTGGACATCAACGCCGCTCGTTTGCCAAATTCAACCGCTTCGTCATCGTTGAGTGACAAATGACCGTCACCGTCCAGATCACGCTGTTCGCTGCCACTTAATGGCAGAATCGCAACATCTTTTTGGCCAAATACGTTGACCGAACCGGCCCAATCAGTCTGTGCAGCTAGACAATCGTGAAAATAGCTCGCCAACCGATGGTTCAGCGAAGACGTTTCTTTGGCCATGCTGCTCAGGCTCCACTGTAGATATATTTTTGACGGTCAGACAAAAAGTATACCACGCAGCATTCCGCAGCAGCGCACTCGTGGACTGCCGGATCAAGCGTAACATCACTTACGAGATCAAACTCATGGGTTCGGACGGTCAGACCACTATCCGAAGCTGGATTGAATCACTTCCAACCACGCAGCCGACCCTCACGC
>DOPG01000372.1:0-29731 GCA_003513555.1 Rhodopirellula sp.
AACGACGATGTAACCTCGCGGCACCCACTGGTCGAGGTGTGTTCTCGAGATGATCGGTCGCTTTCCTTTTCGCACTACGCCCGGGCCGTGAGTGCGCTCAGTTGGCTCAGTGCCAAGTTCCTGTTTGGGGTCCCAGAAATGTTCGGCCGCAGTCGAACCGGTGCCAGCAAAATACGGGCTGGAAACATAAATCACCGGCAGTTTCAGACCTTCGGTGTCCGTTTGTCGGGGACGCGTCACACTGACATGCATGCGATCCAAGTTTCCATCTCCATCAGTGTCGAATTCAGTTTCGACCCACAGGTCATGTCTGATCCAGAAGTCCGAATCCTTGAAACCGTCAACAATTTGCGCCTCGCCATCTTTAAAAACGGGAACGACTGGGTCTGCGGCATGCAGAGCAGGAAGGAACAGGACCAACAGCAGTGGAGCAGCGAGAAATCGTTGCATGAACACGTATCCGTTAAAGCATTATGTAAGGAATGGAGTCAGCCACATCGAAACGACTGATGCCAGTAAAAAAAATGGTTTTGTAAAAGCAGCCATTTTATGACGCCGGCCGCTCGAATACTGCTGCGTTGGTTGGCTGCACCTTGGATTTTAGCGGAACAGCCCCGGCAACATCATTGGGCGAAAAAAATACTCCACCATGGCCCGGCACTTGGGGTTGCTATGTGACCGGCATGCGAGGGGTCATTTCGCTTCTACCCGTTCGCGAAGTGTTTTGAGTTCCGTTTTAAGTTTGTCGCTCTCTTTTTTTACCTCAGCAATTTCTTTTCGTAACTCGAGGATTTCTTTTGGTGTTGTAGGTTTCGCTTCGCGCAATTTTGAGACGGCCTGCTGGGCCGGACGTGAGATTCTCTCATTTTCCGACTGACTGACCGCTTCAAGAACCGTGATCGCTTTGGGGTCGCCCAGGGTTCCCAGTGCTTGAACGGCTGCTGCCTGAATGCTGGACTTGGGGTGGTCGAGATGTTCGCTAAGGAACTGCCGGACTTCACTGCGGTCTTTTAATCGGCGACTTGTGTGAGCAAGTGTTTCCAGAGCACGACCGTAGTCGCGTGAGCGGAATTGTTTTGCATTTTCCCGCAGTGCTTTGAAGACCGCGGGTTGTAATTTATCATCATCGAGTTGACGGATCGCTGACATGGCGGCAACTGTCAACTCGTTTCGAAAAGACTTCGTGTTCAGGAATTTGAGCAGAGCCTGATGTGTATCTTGTCCATGGAATCTGCCCAGCCCACGAATTGCGTTTGCGAGGATAGCCGGGTTTTGTTCATTTTCGAGCACGCTTTGAATCAGCGCGGGTGTTTCATCCCGGTAGCGGTTGGTCAGTTTCTCAACAACCGCAGAGCGAACGCGGGCGTCTGTCTGCGTTGTCCAGTTGTCGGCCAAAACTTGCAGGGCCTCGTCTGATTCGTGCTTGGCCAACGCAGTAGCGGCAGCGATCCGCACTCCATAGAAAGCATCGTTCTTCAGAGCATTGGTCAGTAATTCGACCGCCTCGTGTGTCTTGCGTGTTTCCAGTAGTTTACAGGCCAGTAGGCGACCAACCATGTCACTGTTGTTCTCAAGCTGTTTCTTCAACATTCCGTTCGGCTTGTCGAACGAAACGTTCGCCAGCACGCTGTATTCGGGGTCAAATCTGACGATCGTCGGTTGCTTGTCGAGCGGGACGTAAAAATCTTCTTCAACCTTGGTGACGTTGATGGGGTGGTCGACTGACATTCCATCGGCGATGAAACGCAGTTTGGTAGGGAAGTGGAATTGCAAAACATCATCATCCAGGGTTTGGGTTTGCTTGATGTTGACTTTTGCAAGGTTCTGTTGCGGCATCCATTTGTAGCTGATCTTCAAGTCAGGGTGTCGAGCATGGTACAGCCACTGATCAAAGAAACGGTCCATCGGGCGGCCTGAATGTTGTTCGATCACCTGTCGCAGGTCGTCTGATACAACGCTGGTGAGTGCATGTTTCTCGAGGTAGGACTTGATGCATTGGCGATACAAGTCTTCACCCAACTGCGAGCGAAGCATGTGTAGTACCCAGCTGCCTTTTGGGTAGGATCGATAATCAAATTGCTCCATCGGATTTTTGTAGCCGTTGTAGACGATGGGTTTCTTGTCCTTGCCCTGAGTCAAAATCCGACCGGATGCATCACGGTACAAACCATAAAGCATTGCATCGCGGCCGAATTTGTGACCCTCATACAGATGCGTGTAGTACGTTGCAAAGCCTTCATTCAGCCAAAGATGGCTCCAGTCTTTGCACGTGACATAGTCACCAAACCATTGATGCGCCAGTTCGTGTGCATCGAGACCACGGGTTGTGCGGATGTTTTCAGTTGCTTCTGCAAAGATGGTCCCGTCAGTGAGGGTGGTCAGCGTCGTGTTCTCCATCCCACCAGCAGTGAAGTCGAGGATCGTGACCTGGTCGTACTTGGGCCACGGATATTCAACTCCGATTTCTTCTTCAAAGAACGCCATAATATCCGGCGTGTCACGAAACGAGTTAGCGGCGTATTTGGCAAGAGAAGGTTGCGTGTAGAAACCCAAGGGAACGTTTCGATGACGCTTTTTCAGGCCCTCGAGGTGGCCAGCTACCAGGCAGATCAAATAGTTGGCATGCGGTTTCTCGTGATACCATCGCACAGCCTTGAGTCCGCTTGCGTCGATGGATTCCCCCTTCTTTACACCGTTGCTGAGTACCGTCATGTCTTGGGGGACATGGCAAATCACCTCGGTTGAGGAACGCTCATTGGGATAGTCGAAACACGGGAACCAGTGGCGAGCTTCGTGTGTTTCACCCTGAGTCCAAATATGGGTGTCGGTCTCCGGATATCCCATTGCTGGAGTCCGAAAGTACAGCCCAGCATTGGGCTGTGCCGCGTACTCGATCACAACTGTGAATTCGGTGTCAATCTGAACAGGTTGTGCGAACAGGATTTGTAGCGACTCGCGTGTGGACACAAAGTCTTTGACAGTAGCTTGATCACAAGTGACTTTTTTGACCGTGATGTCCTTAGCATCCAGGTGCAGCAATTCGACAGGCTTGGCAATCGGTTGCGCCGTGATGCTGACAGATCCACGAACAGTCCGCTTGTCAAAGTCAGGAGTGACGTCCAGCTTGATATGCTTGACGTCGACCTGGCGGTCTGGGGCGTAGTGGAATTTGCCTTGCAGGTCGAGTCCGAGCGGCAGGAGATGACTTCGCCCCTCTTCGCAATAACGACAAATCCGCTCTTCAGCAGTAACGAACGTGACAGCACCGAGGAAGCATAAAGCGAGTAGCAGGCTGCGCATCAGGTTGATCATACGTGTCAGGTTTTGGTGTGACGGGTTATTGCAATCCAACTTTCGGTGGTGTCTGAGCGAGAATTATAATACGAAATGCCACGTAGCAGGTTCAAATCTTCCTGGCTTTAGGAAACGTGTTTTTGATAAGCGAGGCCTATTCCGCCGTTGATGGGAAACTTGTTCATCTTGGGATTTCTGCGCTGCAGCGTATCTTGCAGGTAGAGAGCGGGGCTTTACGGAGCGTTCGGCGTGACACAGATGCTTTCCGATCGGTTGGACCGGAACGTCGTGAGGGGCGCTTGGCTACTTTTTCTGAACAGGTTGAGGAATTGCCGTTGTCGGGATAATGGCTTGCGCGCTCCGGTCGCCTACCGTGAAAAAACCAAGCTCCTGCCCCTCTGTGTCGGCCACCATCCACACTGCTCCGGGTCGTGTGTTTTGGCGTTTGGGAGTCTTTGCGGTCAGGATCCCGTAGCTTCGTGGTTTGCCTGTGGGGCTGATCCAGAACAACTCGAGATCGTCCGAGCAGTGATTTACAAAGTAGCAATCGAAAGGTTGTCCATCAGGCTTGGACGGAGGAGCCATTGAATTGGTGATGGGTATCCATTGAAGTTTCGGCATCGCATTGATACTGATAGGAACGTATTCATGAAAAATTTTGGGTGAACGAGAACGAAAGTACTGCAAACGCAATAGGTGCTGAGGGTTCGTTGCAAGGTTGTTCCATTCATGTGGATCGGAACTAATCTGGTAAAGTTCTTCACTGTTGTCTTTGTAGTGGATGTATCGCCAGTCATGATCGCTGATGCTGTATTCTTCCGGGCGATTCAAGTAGGTTGTTGATACATGTGGCCAGTCCGTTTGTGAGTCTTCAAGCAGCGGAAGAAGGCTTGGCGCATCAGCTTGGCTGCTTCCGGGAATGCCAGTGAGATGGGTTAGGGTAGGAAATAGGCTCAACAAGTTTACAGGTTGGTCGCATGTTGTGCCGGCAACAGTTCCAGCAACTAACCCGGGGCAGCCTTTGGGAGCTCGAATAATCAGTGGGACTCTCGTGCAGACTCTCCATCCCGTGAATTTCTGCCAATGTTGCTTTTCACCTAAATGCCATCCGTGATCGCTCCATAGAACAACAATCGTATTGTCAGCGTTGGGCCCGGATTCCAAAGCAGTGATCACTCGTCCCACCATGGCATCCGCAAATGCGATCGAAGCCAAGTAACCCTGAATCGCCTGTTTCCATTGGTCTTCTGCCTGAATGTGTTCAAAGTACCGGTTGGGACCACGCCTGCGACCTGCCGTTGGTAGATCATCAAGATCATCTGCGCGGTAGCCCGGTGGAAGTTGTATTTGGTCCAGAGGAAACTTGTCAAAGTAGGTTCGAGGTACGAACCACGGTTCGTGAGGGCGGTAAATACCACAAGCGAGAAAAAATGGGTTTTTTTGCTCTCGTGCCAGTTGTTCTGAAACCCACTGGGACACCAACCAGTCACCGCCATACTCCTCATCGGTGGCATCCAATGCAGCCCAGTCGGTTTCGACATACTGCCAGGGCCCACCGCGACTCAAGTTGACGGGCCGCTGCTTGGGGTACAGTGTTCGCGGAAATGGATTTTCACTTTCCTTGGCAGGGTAATAATCGTCCCAGGACTGCGCATCAATGAAATAGTGCAGGATTTTTCCAGAACCAAGTGAGTGGTACCCATGGCGTGAAAAGTGTTTGGGCAGCAGATCCGCAGTAGGGAGTATTTCCCGCATCTTTTGCCGGTTGTCGTAAAGCCCGGATTTGTTGGGCGCGATGCCGGTCATGATCGCTGATCTGGATGGGTTGCAAGCAGGTGCGGGGCAGTGCGCATTGGTGAACAACGTGCCCGTAGCTGCGAGCCGATCGATGTTGGGGGTAAGTGTTTGCGGGTGTCCTTGAAGGCAACCTATCCAGTCATTCAGATCATCCACAGCGATGAACAGCACGTTGGGGGGCGACGCAGGTGCGGTTGTCACGCGGCTTTTTCGGTCGTCAGCTTTGCTGAGCGTGGCCGGTAATGTGAGTACAAGAAACGCTGCGAGCTGAAAGCAGAATCGAAGGTAATTCAATGGATTGACCGAATCTGTAGGCGAGGGCAGGTAACGGTGTAGACGGTTAGGGTTCTAGAGTCCAGCAGCCCGAATGCATCAAGCAATGCAACCGATCGACTGGGCCGTACTCAGTTAAAATACGTCTAGTTCTTGTAAGGCTTTTCGCGTTCGTTACCCTGCTTTTTGATGTCTTCGTGGATCTTCTTCTTTGTCTTGTTTAGTCGCGCTGGCCATTTGAATGTAGGGGCTTTGTTGGGATCATAGCCCAACATGTGCCCCTTCAGTCGCTGTTGTGGTTTTGTATAGGCTAATTCGGTTGCTCCAAAGACCTCTCGGCAAATGGCAGCCAGCCCGGGGTCATATTCGATTAACTCTTTTCTGGTGTCGACGTGGTTGTGATCGTGGTCGGGTGGACGATTGTTGTTGAACCACGATTGCACTCCTTCAGCAAAATATTCTGCATGATTGGTGGATGCGTATTTGGATTGCCAAAGATCGTTTTTCATTGCTTCGTCGTAGCACTTGCGTAGGCGGTCATCAAACGTTGGATCCAGATTCACCAGGCCACGCAAATGTATGTTGTGCGCAAATTCGTGAATCAGGATGTTTTCGGTCGAATAGGGATCGCCGGGGAATGCCAGTACGTTTTCTTCCGCACAGGAGCAGACAGCGTCCTGACGGGATCCTCCCAAGCCTCTTGCTCGGGCATCCCAGAAATCTTTCGGACGCAAGTGTTGGTACTCAGGAATTTCTGAAGTGAACTCGTTGTGGCCCATCACGATCATGCGGGATCCACTGTCGATCATCGCCTGCCGAATGTCGGGACGTTTTTTTAACATCATGTCGACAAGAAATGCGGCTTCTTTTAGTGCGTAGTCGTTTACCGCTCCCGAGGAAACGATGGGATAACCCGAGGCATGAATGTACTTCTTGTAAAATGGATCCAGCTCCAGCGTTTCTGGAATGCCGGTGACCTTGTAGTTGGTCACCGGCGAATCATTGGGAGCTGCAGGTGCTGGCGTGACAACGGCCCGCTGGGGCAAGGCTGTCCTTCGGTCTGGGCGTTTCGCCGGTTTACCAAGATTGGCCAGCGGTTTGGTTGGATTCCAGACTTGGGCCAATATCTGCTCCATTCGGGGATCGTGCTGGTGTAATTCTGCGCGAACAAACGGGTAGAAATCATTTGTCCCAAAAAACGCCTCAGTGGTCTCTGCAAAGTATTCCTGCGGACTACTCATGCCATAGGCGCGTTCAAGTTTCCCGTTGCCACGTAGAATCGATTCATAGCTTCCGCTTGCCTTTGCTTGCTCGTAAGCCTGATTGATTTCCGAGTGCTCAAAGCCCAGGAACTGGTGGTGGTAAGCATGCGCCAATTCATGCAGCATGAGCATCGGCATGCGTTTGTATTCTCGGGCGAAGATATCGATATTAGTGAGTTCGACGCACTCAACAAGTTCAGGTCTGCGACCCTGTTGTTGCAACCACGCACCGCCGGGATGATATTCCGCGGTGGGACGAACCCCATCGTAAGGTGGCGAAAGCCAGATCGGAACGTTGCGAATGATCGCAAGAGATTCGGCTGGAAGAATATAGGTCAGGTGCTGAAGCTGCTGCTTGATCAGCTTGAGTGCCGTTGCGGTCTTCTCGGGTTTTGAGTCTCGCAGTTCACGGCTGATGCGAATGGGCCAACCCACGAGACTCCGGTTGCGATAACCTTTGATGCGGGTGCGCGGATCGTTGCTGCGGATCAATTCGGCGGTCAATTTTCGACGTAACAGATCTCGTGTTCGCGCGTATTCCCGTGAATTTGCCAGGTTGGCCAGTTGTTGTGGGTCACGTTTGAGATCGTACAACTCTTCGGGCGGCTTTTGAGAAAATGCCAGCTTTGCGTAAGACTCGGAATTTTCAGGGTTCAGTCTCAGGAATTGTTTGGTTGGTGATGGATCGATGTTGTACGAAAACGCACCAGGTTCCGTGGGCCAAGGTGTTTTTGAAAAATCATATTCAGGGTTGTGTTTCTCCACGACACCCGTTTCCCAATCAGCTGGATTCCAGTTTGAAATGTAGAGAAAATCTGCGGTTCTGAGGGATCGTGCAGGGTAGGGATAAACATGTTTTTCCAGACCGCTGAGGGTGAACGTGCGATTAGGATCGATCTGACCATTTTGCTCAGCTTTGACCTGAGGCAGCAGCGTCGTTCCGGTCATCTGCTGCGGCACGCTTATGTTGGCTGCGTGCAGAAACGTTGGTGCGAGATCACACAGGCTGACAAAGTCGGTCACCGTATGCGGCCGGGATTTTCCCCAACGAATAGCAAGTGGTACGCGAGTGCCCAAGTCGTACAAGGTTGCCTTGCAACGGGGGAAGGGCATCCCGTTATCGCTGGTAACGACCACGATGGTATTGTCCAGCTCATTCATCGCTTCAAGGCGTTGAATGATATTACCAATTTGATCATCGAATCGCTGTACCTCGGCCATGTAATCGGCAAGGTCGTTTCGCACGATGGGGTTGTCCGGCAGGCACGCGGGGACTTTGATGTCCTCCAGTGCAATGCCGGTTTTGTTGCCGATGCCCGCTTCGTAGGGGCGGTGAGGTTCGCGGCCCCCATACCAGAAACAAAACGGCTGTCCCGTTTCGCGTTGTTTCAGAAAGTCGTCGAAGGAACGAAACCGTTCTCCGAACGAATCCCGATTTCTGAAAGTATGCTTGCTGGGCCAAACTCCTTTTCCGTAGCGACCAATCTGGTAACCGGCCTGCTCAAGCAACTCAGTGTAGACAGGGAATGACTCGCGCAATGAACCGCCCAAGCTATCACCTTCCTGCAGACGCCAATGATGTTGGCCAGTGAGGATGCTGAGCCGACTTGGTGTGCAGGAGGGTGTCGATACAAAGGCGTTCTCAAACAGCGTTCCTTCTTTCGCGACGCGATCAAAGTTCGGTGTCTTGATTGCCTTTGAGCCTAGCACGCTGGCGTGGGGCCATGACCAATCATCCGCAATCAAGACCACGATGTTGGGGCGTGCATTGATGTCTCGTCCACGCTCCGCCGCGGCAGAGGTCTGTGGGAGGACTAAACAGGCAGCGAGCCCGGTCAGTATGCAGCACGTCGCTGCCAACTTTTGCGTAAGCACCCTCGTCAAGGTGTCACTGTTTACGGAGGATGCTCGTTGAATCATTCTGGTGCAATACTTTCGGAGAATTACGTTGGCGCGAGTTCAGCATGAACGCGTTCTTGCTCTGCGTTCACTTCTTCTTGTTCTTTGCTGCGCCCGGTTTCCGGCCCTTGCCTTTTCCAGGCTTGGGAGGATAGGGGACGCCGTTGATGTAGTTCAGGCGATCATTGACATCCGCTCCGTCGCTTACCGGATTGAAGTCTGAGCGTTTGACAGGATATTTTCCATCGAAGAAATCTTTGAACCAGACAACCGAGTTGAGGGCCTCGGTGGCTTCAACTGAACTCTGGGTTGTGTTGACAATTTCTGTCAGTGTGACTTGGGGGTTGATCTCCCCAATGCTGCCCAGAAATTCGGCTGCTCTCATGCGAACAATCAGTTCATCGTCTTTCAGTAGAGGCTTCACCTTTGCTGATATTTCTGCGGCGTCCGCGGCAAACGCTGTGCAGGCCATGGCAGCCCAATAGCGTTTCATCGGATCGTTGGAGGCTATTGCAGCCAGCAGTGCGGGTTGGGCTTGCTTGAAGGGCACCAGCGAAAGATCCGCAATGTCAACGAGCTCTGCGATTTCCTGTTTGTGTTGTTGCCCAAACGCGACCGGGTCCTGCATCGCATTCTTGGCAAGATAGCTTTCCGGGTAAAAACTCAGATCAGGTAAGCCTTTGACTGTCTGCCGAAGTCTTTCACGAAGTTTGGCCAATACCTCGGCGTGCTTGGGGTCATTCGCGAGATTCGTGATCTGATGTGGATCTGTTTCACAGTCAAACAGCATTTCTGCTGGTTTTGATTCAAAGAACTGCTTGGCTGCTCCGGTTAGTTTTCCAGCATTATGTAAATCACGCCATTCAACGAACGCCATGTTTTTGTATCGGTAGTTGTTGTTAAGTCCATCCGGCAGGTACGGCTGGTAGTTGCGAATGTATTGGTATTTTCCTTTTCGGACCGAGCGAATGAAATCATATTTTTCATCAAATCGATCGGCGTAGCCAAATGATTCGTCTCGAGCATTGATGTCCGATTCTGAAATGTTTTTGCCAAGGAACGCTTTGCCATCGACCTGAGATGGAACTTTGACACCGGCGAGGTGTAAGGTGGTCGGACCAAAGTCGATGAAACTGACAAAGCCGTTTAATCGTGTGCCCTTCGCTATCGGCGTTAAATGCTTGAAGTTTTCAGGAACCCGGACCACAAGTGGAACGTGCAGTCCAGACTCGTAGATATAGCCTTTGCTGCGAGGAAGTACGCCACCATGATCACCAAAGTAAAAAATGAAGGTGTCTTCCAGGACTCCGTCCTCTCGCAGTTGCTGGACGGTTTTGCCCACAATCGCATCGATGTCATGCATTCGGTCGTGGTAGCGGGCATGCGTGTAGCGGAACAACGGCGTGTTGGGGTGATAGTCTGCCAGTTGGATACTATTTGGATCTGTTTTGGTCTTGTCGTTCTCAAACACTGCGCGATTGAAATGCAGGCTTCCTTCGTGTGACTGCGCATGTGATTGCATGTGGAAGAAGGGTTGGTCCTGTTTTGGGCGATTCCTCCATGAAGCAGTCCGGGACGATGCATCCCAAACACCTTGGCCTTCTACCGCGTTGTAGTCTTTCTTGCTGTTGTTGGTCGTGTAGTAACCCGCGTCTCGCAGGTAAGCAGGGAACATCCGGAGACCTTGGGGCATTGGTGCCATGGTGTACCTGCGATGGAACTGGGTTCCGATTCTTGGCCCATAGCATGCTGTTGCCAGGGTGGTGCGGGCAACGGAGCAGACGGGGGCATTCGAAAAAGCGTTGTTGAATGTCAGGCCATGAGCCGCCATTGCTTCGATATTCGGGGCTGGTGCGCCGCCCTCAAAAAAATGTTTGAGGTAATGAATCGAATTGTCTTCGGAGACAATCCAGACGATGTTGGGGCGGTCCGCAGCAACCGCGCTTGCACAGCTGACAACAGGACAGCAGGCCAAGGCAAGAATAAGAACCAGAGCTCGTTGAGGCATATTTAAATTTTTCATCAGCAGGAAAATAGGTTGGGAGCGGAAATTGGAGGGGATGCCGCCCTGCATGGGCACTGCCATCATACAGTGTTACGCGTTTCTAGCCTCGGGTAGCTGGCAAATCGATGCTGAGGCGTGCTGCCACCGCGGAGACGCATGAAAGTACTTTCTTTGGGCCATGAAAAACGCGGTCGATGCTGGATCGACCGCGAGTTATGGTTTGACACGATTGAGTGGCCGAGGAGTGCAGTGCTGAAAGCAGTCGCGGCACGTTGTCCTGCACTGTGATGACCAAAGAGCCAGCAATCCCTACGGAAGCTGGACTGATTTCAGTGTCATGGGGCCCTTGTCTGGCTGGACCACAACCAAGGCGTGGGTGTCACTGAGCTTGTCGAGTTGGACGACTCCGTCCAGTTCGTCGATGGTTTCGTAGTTCTGGCCTGCTACACCACCATTGGACACGCGTTCTGTCAGTGCCTTCGCGTTTTCCAGATTGTCTGTGCTGATCTTCATCACGCCTCTCGCGCTATTAGCCATCAAGATAAATGCTTTTCCGTGTTGGCTGTAGACGATCATATCAAGCGGTCGGTTGCGGTTTCCAAGTTCTGCGATCGTTGTACCTTGGATTTTGTCTTGGCTTGCCAGTTTTGTGATCGGAATCTTTACGAGCGGGGTGCAGGTATAGCCAGCGAGCAGACTTGGCTCGCCACCAATGTTGAACGGAACAAATGTTTGAATGGGAGCATAATCTTCGGAACGACCATGAGCCGCATGGAATATTTCAACACGGAAACCTTCAGCGGATTTGGTGAATGGAAAATCGAACTCACGGACTGAACTGGGGGCCTCACCGGCAGCAAGACCAGCTACCAGAATGCGACCGGCTGTGTAAGCGAGGTCAGTGATTGAGTTTGAACGAGGATTACTTTTTCGGCGGCCACGCTGGACCACTTTGTCTTCGGGTGCATTGGGGAGATTGACTGAAGCGTTCGCGATTTTTTCAAGATTCAAAGGAGCAACACTGCCATCCGGGCTCACGCGTATGATTCCTGACTTGCCATCTGCAGTGACTGACAGGAAGGCGTTCCCGGTTTCCGGGTTCACGGCCAAGTCGGCGATGCTAACCTGATCCACATTCAGGGCTGATGCAATTTTGCCTTCGAGGTTTTCGACTGCAAACGAATCTCCGGTAGTCTTTTCGTCTTCAGTGTTGACCGCATAAATCTGCGCTGCCTTTGGGTCACCAATGAAAAGAATTCCAGAGGGGCCGAATGCGAGCGGGCCACCCGACTTCAACTCAACGGTACTCTTTTTCAAACCATAGAGCTCAGCCGCGTTCACGCGCGCAATCTGCGGGCTCATGGTGATGGCGGTGAGAAAAGCGAGCGACAGAAGTGTCAGCGTTTGACGCATCGAATCATTCCTTGCGTAAAAAAAGGTGCAGAGGGGAGTACCAGATTGAGCAGGAAATGACTGCTGGCTCGAGTCCTCGGAATTGAGCACCATAGTGTAAGGTTTTTTGAAACCCCTGCAATTTATTCACTTCTGATTCGCGGTCAGGTGATTCAGCGGACGGGATGTGGATACGTAGTCAGCAGAAAATTTGCGGCGAATGAGGACGCAACCCAAGCAGACGTGGAGCGTATTCTGGCGGACGAAGCAGGCCAGTCGGGCACTCCGTTGTCCGGACCGCTTCGTGGACCCGCTTCGTGGACCCGACTGGGGGGCTGTACAGGTCGGGAGCGACGGGCCAGCTCCGAATTACGACAGGAGCGAGGGTTTCGTGCCGTGAATCGACGGTACTCATTGCCATTACATGGGGGCGATGCGAGGTGAACCCATATCCGTTGTAAGAACAACATGGGCGTCAAATGCTTCCCGGATCAGTTGATTCTTGATCTTTTGGTGATCGCTAGCGTCCCACAGGTTTTCAAACTCCCATGGGTCAGTAGTCAGGTCGTAGAGTTCACCAATTTGTTTGTCGTGGTACATGCAGAGCTTGTGTTGACGTGTGCGGAACATTGTGCCAAAGGTTCCGCTTCCACCCGTGAAATGTGGATCCAGTGCATCAAAGTATTCTGAACGCACGAATGAGCGGAGTTCGCTTGCGGGGGCTTCGCCACGCAAGATTGGCATCAAACTTTTACCTTGGATCTGTTCTGGAATGTTTACGCCAGACGCTTCCAGCAAAGTCGAGGACATATCAAGTAGTTCCACGAGGGCCTCGCTTTTCACGTTCTGCTGGAAATGTCCTGGCCACGAAAAGATCAGGGGCACTCTGACCAATCCTTCGTAAAATCGGCAGCCTTTGTACATGAGGCCGTGGTCTCCCAATGCTTCGCCATGGTCACTCGTAAACAAAATGATCGTATTCGCCCGTTGCCCTGTCGTTTCAAGTGTTTGGAGGATACGTGCTAGCTGATCATCGATTTGTGCGATCATGGCGTAATACAGGGCCTGTACTCGATGGGCGTCATGCTCCTGCGGTGTTCGGATCTCGTCTTGGAAATCCAGTTCTCCGAGTTTCGCCTGCTGTTCAAGGTCGCTGGGGCGGAAGTGTGGGCCTGGCATGTCAGCGGGATCAAACCGATCTGCGTATGCTTTGGGAGGAATGAACGGTGGGTGGGGATCATAGACATTGAGATTTAGCAGCCAGGGCGATGAATCGTTCATGCGATCTTGAATGAATTCGATAGCACACTCGCTTGCCCAAGTCGTCTGATGCATTTCCGGGCAGACTCGTTCTGCACTTTCTCTCATCGCGTCGAGATCCCCGCCCTGCTGACGTACCCACTCTGCGTAATGGTGCCCTTCGGACCAGTCATCGCGTGGTGCATGACTGAATTGCCAATAGTCAAAGCCATCATCGACACGAGGTTCCGTTCGATATCCAGAGCTTTGGAGATGAAACTTTCCAATCATGCCACAGTGATAGCCGGAGTCAGCGATCAGTTTGGTGATGACTGGATGGGTTGTGGGAAAGGACTCATTGCCATTTCGCGTGTTGTGCAAGCGTGACGGGTACATCCCAGTCATGAAGCTCGAGCGACTTGGAGTGCAGATCGGGCTTTGGCAGTAAGCGTGCGTGAAGGCGACCCCCTCAGTGACAAGGCTGTCGATGGTTGGTGTACGGACATAAGGATTTCCCAACGCACCGATGGTGTCAAAACGCTGTTGGTCCGTGCAGTACCAGAGGATATTCGGGCGGTCCATCTAAGCTGTCTCATGTGGGGTTGCAGTGGTTTCGTGTCGAATTAGTTGATCAGGCTGCGGCACATAGCTTTGGTTCTGATGCGATCCAGACTTAATATTCTATGTCCATCCATGGTGATATCGAATCTGATGAACACGACGATTTCCGCTCGAAACCTGTTTGGGGAATTGGTGTAAAAGCATCCCAATTCATTGTGAGACGTTATCAGCTTGCTGGCAACGACTTGGAAGCCGGCGGTCGCCGGAGCGGGCGCCGGATTCTTTTAAAAACGGCTTTCAAGGGAGTGGTTATCACGTACGGTGATGGAACTGGTATAGTGGAACTCACGAAGTGCTTGCGGCTGGATGAAATAATGCCAAGAAGCAGGAGGGTCAAGAACTTTCAGGCCGCAAAGGCAGCGGTGGCCATCTTCTTCAGAGGCGAGCCGTAGGTATCAGTTTTCAATCGCCGTTTCGTTCGCCGCGCGATTGTTTTGTTCACGCAGTTGATTCATCGTTTCAATGATCGCTTGGGCTTGGCATCGAATGGCCCCTTTGGCATTGTTTGCCTTCAGCGCCTCAACACCGCGAGTCTGATATTTGTTGACCTTCTTCCACTCCATCATCCAGTTATTCTGCTTGGACGCATCCCTGAGTGCCTGTACGGTCGCACCAAGTCGTTGGTAAAGATCAGCGGTGGGAGTCGCATCGTAACGTCGGTAGGGACCTTTCCCTCCCATCGGAATAGGCTCGATCGGCTCAGGTGCACGATTGCGGAGTAGCTGGCATGAAGTTGCGACACCGCAGATCAATGTCAGCATGGTGGTCATGATCATCAGACCCCAGCTTTGCATCAACGCAGCGATCACAGTGGTAGCCGTGCAAAGCAAGGTAACGGCAATCAAGATCGGCAAAATTTGGTTCTTTAAGTCAGGGCCAGATTTGCGCATTGCTGACTTGCTTGCTCCGTTCGTTGATGATGAGTTGGCGCGAACCACGACCACGGTTGTATTATCAGATCCACCCCGTAAGTTCGCCAGATCGACCAGCACTCGGGTGGCGAGATCTTCCGGAAGACAGTCGATCAGGGCGCCGATTTCACAGTCATCAACCAGTCCCGTGAGCCCATCGCTGCATAGTAAAAAAGCATCACCAGCTTCGACTGGGAACGGTCCTTCGATATCGATCTCGACCTCTGCGTTCGGACCGAGTGAACGCGTGATGACGTTCTTCGGAATCGATTTGCCCCAAATGCTTGTGTCGATGTGGCCGCTTGCTTCCATTTCCCAGACCAACGAGTGGTCAAAGGTTAGCTGCTCAAATGTCCCCTTCCGCAGGCGGTAGACTCGTGAATCACCGACATGCGCGACCAGAGCTCCCTCGGGGACGATGGCGAGGGAGCAGGCCGTCGTCCCCATGTTGTGAAATTCAGGGTTGCTCTGCCCGCGATGGTGAATCTCCGCGTTGGCTCCTGTGACCGCGTTACGCAATGCTTCTGCTGGTTTGTCTTCCGTATTCCGGAAATAATGCATCGCAATCTGCTCGGTGGCGATTTGGCTGGCAAGTTCTCCAGCAGCATGAGCTCCCATACCATCGGCAACGACAAACAGATGTCCCCGTGTCCAAAACCGCTCCTCGGTCTTGGCGGGCAAGCTCACCATCGAATCTTGGTTGTTCGCTCGACGCATACCGACATCCGTGAGCTCAGCGAATGCGATTCCTGAATTCCAACGATCCGACACCAAAAACAACTCTTGAGACACGTGGTTAAAAAATGAACGCAGCTGACAGGATCACTCAATGATGATGACGTCCGGTTCTCGGTGTTAACCGCACGCAATCCCCAGTCGTACACACGATTAGGCTAGTACTCGACTGCAACGAAGTATAACCAGCTTGGGCCGGACTGCGGGGGGGGGCAACAGTGAACTGTGCGATATGCCGGCAGTAAATTCCGGGGCGGGACGAAAAGTCGGCCCGATCGTACCATTTCTACCCAAAAATGCAGACGCTCGTGGTGGGCAGTCTGAAGCGGGGCTGCGCGTCTGTCGCCAGAATTCAAGGTTTATCGGTGCTGGAAATGGAGAGGCTGAATGTCCGAAACAACGTTCTCTGACACGAATTTATCGAATTGCAGTCCTCCACTCGTCTGCTTTCATAACAGTTCGCGAGTGACTTTTTTTACTCCATGCGGACGCGGAAGGTCTGACATGCAGCTTGACCTTTTTGGGGGTCTTGGCGGTGTTGGAGGCTTGCGAAGGCTGTTTTTCTGTGTAGCCGATCCAGAAAGGGACAGCACGCCTTGAAGGGTGCACGAGTGATAATCCGGGTGGGTAGACTGGGAGATCCAATTGCAAATGAAGCCGGCTCTCCTCTACGGGCTGGCTCGTTGACGGTGCCCAGCGGATAAGCGAGCTGCAGAGGGCACAACAGAGCACAATCACCTGCCAGATAGGGGCAGAACAGTTGCAATGCTTGACTTGGCACTTAGCGGGGCTGTCGGATAGCGTCAAAGCGTAAGTCGCCTGTACGATGTAGTGGGTGTTGCTGCCGCAAGAGATGCGGCATGATCGGGAATCATCTGTCTGTTGCCGTATGGATGAGCCTCCGAGGAGTGTTCGTTACAGAGAGGCCTTGGCGAAAGAAATTGACCGGAAGTAAAAGCTCTGTTAATGATTGGGCATCTCGAACGCTAAGGCAACGTTGCCAAGTGGTCGGTAGGGTCGCCGCTGCGATTACCGCGCGAGCTGAGGAATTGACCCAATTATCCAGCACGGATCAACGCGTGGATCCGGTCGAGACGATCACTGCCGAGTTGCTACCCACCTGCAGTGCCCTCCGCTTCATTGGACGCAGAGGTACCCGAGTGCTGAGAACGCGGGCATATAACGCTTGGGGACGTCCTGCCTGGCTGTGGGGGGTTCGCAGTCGTGTTCATCGGAAACCACGAGGCAAAGTGCTCGTGCTCGGCACATGGAACTACCCAGTTTTTTTGCCAGGTGTTCAGGCAGCGCAGGCGTTGGCCGCAGGCAACACGGTGCTTTTGAAGCCAGCTGAGGGTTGTGAGCAGGTTACGTCCTGTCTTATGAAGGCGTTTTACGAAGCCGGCGTCCCTGAATCCGCATTGCAGATGTTGCCGTCCAGAGCGGAGTCAGCGATTCAGGCAATAGCTGACGGAGTCGATTTGATCGTACTAACTGGCTCGTCTGAAACGGGGCGGAAAGTACTTCGTCAAGCCGCTGAGACAGTCACACCTACGATCATGGAATTGAGTGGATGTGATGCTGTAGTGGTTTTGCCGGGGGCAGACATCACTCGAGCAGCGGATTGCATCGGTTTCGGTTTGAAGTTCAATGCGGGGGCAACTTGTATTGGTCCACGGCGGATCATCGCCGAGGACCGCGAGGCTGACCTCTTGAAAACGGCGCTCTGCGAAAGACTCGATCAAATGGGCTGGGCCACGGTACATGCCGCCGCCAGAAAAGAGGCTGCCAAGCGGATTTCCGGTGCGATTGCATCCGGTGCTGTTGATGTTCTCGGGCGATTTGACGAAACGCGCCTGCTCGACTGCGGCAAAATGACCCCGGTCTTACTCGACGGCGTAAAATCCCACGACAAAATTGCTGCAGCCGATCTCTTTGCACCGATTACCAGCTTGGTGCGCGTTTTGTCGATAGGCCAGGCGAGCGAAATCGTCAACCAATGCCCCTATCGGTTGGCTGTCTCGATTTTTGGGCCGGGAAAACTGGCTGAGTCGGTAGCGGTGCAGCTTGATGTTGGTACCGTGTGTGTCAACGATCTCATCGTGCCCACAGCTGACCCTCGTTTGACCTTCGGTGGGCGGGGCGAGAGTGGGTTTGGGGTCACACGTGGAGAAGATGGACTGTTGGCGATGAGTGTGCCAGCAACGATTAGCCGCAGGCACGGGAAATTTGCGCCACATTTGCAGCCAAGGCAATCAACGGATCCCCAAACCTTGCTGGGGGCGCTACAACTATTACATGCCGGAACGTTGACGGAACGCTGCAGCGGTCTCAAAAATATGATTGCCGCGGTGAGGAATGGACGAGGTCTTGGTGCTGACCGCCAAAAACAGGGACCTCAAGCTAAGTCGCCAGAGAAGGAAAAAAAACCATGATTGCATCTGATCCGAAGCAGTCCCATGTCGTTGTCATCGGCAGTGGACTGGCTGGTTTGTCGTCTGCCTGTGTTCTGGCTGCCCGGGGGCATCGTGTGACCGTGCTCGAAAAAAATGACTGGTACGGCGGTAAGGCCGCTGTGCATCGTGAACAAGGCTATCGTTTCGACATGGGGCCGACCATTCTGACCTTGCCGGGCGTACTGCGACGAGTTTTCGAGGAAGCGGGAAAGAAGCTTGAGGATTACCTCGACATAGTGCGACTGGATCCCCAATGGCGATGCTTCTTCGAAGGAGATGGAAGCAAAGGTGAGGACAACACCGTCTTGGATCTTGTTGACAGTACAGATGAAATGGTCGGCAACATTGACCGTCTCACGGGGTCAACTTCCAATGGCGAGGGATACCGCCGCTTTCTGGAAATGAGTGAGGGATTGCACGACGTTTCCAAGCGATTCTTTTTCTGGAAAAGTGTTGGGGGGCTCTCCGACACGATGGATGTCGCGGGCTCATTCTCCGCTGCTGTTCTGAAGGACGTGCTGTCGTTACGGATGGGGCAAAGCGTTGCGTCTGTCGTTCGCAAGCATGTGCCGGACCACCGTGTTTCACAAATGATGGATCATTTCACCCAGTATGTTGGCTCGTCACCATATGCATCGCCCGCAGTCTTGTGCGGTATCGCCCACATGCAGACGCAGGAAGGCATCTGGTATCCAATCGGCGGTACAAGGGCTGTCCCCGAAGCTCTTGGTCGCTTGGCTGGTGAACTAGGCGTTGACATTCGGTGTGGCACTGACGTCATGAAAATCAATACCTCTGGCAAAACCGTTACTGGGGTGCTTACCGCCGGGGGAGAAGAGATCAGCTGCGATGCTGTCGTCAGCAACTGTGATGCCGTCCGTACTTATCGGGAACTGCTTGGTGAAACACCCCAAGCAGCAAAATTCAAGAAGAAAGACTATGAGCCAGCTTGCAGCGGTGTGGTGCTCTACTTGGGGTTGGATCGACGATTCGATCAATTGCTGCATCACAATTTTGTGTTCTCTCGCGATCCTGAAGAAGAATTTGATTATATCTACAAACGCGGTGAGCCAGCACCTGATCCTAGCGCTTACGTTTGTGCGCCGGCCATCAGCGAGTCGCAAGTGGCACCCGAGGGTGGTGAGGCGCTCTATATTTTAGTGCACACTCCCTATCTGCGACCGAATCACAATTGGAAGGAGATGCTCCCCCAATACCGTGATGTGATCTTGGACAAACTGGAGAGGACTGCTGGTATGAACGGGCTTCGTGACTCGATCAAGTGCGAGTCCTCACTCACTCCGGAAGGAATTCACAACCGCTACAGGGTTCTGAATGGTGCAATCTACGGTTTGGCGAGTCATGGAAAATTCCTTGGGGCTTTCAAGCCAGCCAATCGGCGCAAGGACCTGAATGGACTCTATCTTGCCGGTGGTGCGGCACATCCCGGGCCGGGCATGCCAATGGTCCTGATGAGTGGCTGGATCGCAGCAGATTCGCTGGATGCAGACGCCAAGGCTGGAAAACTAGCCGCTGTTTGATCCTCGCTCTCTGGCTCTTTCTGCAGCGAGGGAGATTGTTAACACGAACGTCTTCAGATACTCGCTCAGCGGCGCTCTGGCTGCTGCCACACCGGCATCCTCAGTGCACAGCTGTGCCATTGGTCGTTTGCGGCACAGTCATTCTTGCCGGGAAAACGAAGCTGTGTGGTGTCGGGTTACAGGCAACCGCAGGACCTCGTTCGGTTGGTCCGTCTGCCCGCGTTGTGTAGGTAGTGCATGTTTGCCTTGGTGTGAATGAGGGGCACAGGACATGGTCTTGAAGTGCCTGCGTTCCTCCGATGCTATGTGACCAAAACTTCTGTCGAAGGCATGTTTTTCCATGCGATGGTCCGTTGTTTGGGGCAAATTCCACGTGGATGTTTTGTGAAAAACTGTCGGGCTTGCCTTGCGTGAATACTGTCAAGTCTCAGGTGAGGCATCGCCGGTGCTGACATCGGTCAAAACGTCAATCGTATTTTCAGAGGATTCGCGGTATGAAGATGTTAATTCGTTACACAGCCGCCTTCGCCGTGGTTGCCATGCTGGCACCCGCCGCGAAAGCTGCAGACATCGTTGACACGGCGGTCGGTGCCGGCAACTTCAAAACTTTGGCCGCGGCGTTAGGTGCTGCTGACCTCGTCGATACTCTCAAAGGCAAGGGGCCTTTCACCGTTTTTGCGCCCACAGATGAAGCGTTTCAAAAGCTCCCCGAAGGCACCGTAGCTGAACTACTCAAGCCAGAAAACAAACGAGCCCTCGCTGGAATCCTGACTTACCATGTCGTCCCTGGTTCGGTCATGGCCAAGCAGGTCGTCGAGCTTTCGGGGGCCACAACGGTCAACGGTCAACGCGTTGACATCAAAGCCGGTGACGATGGAGTCCTGGTTGATGGGGCGAAGGTCGTAACCACTGACATTCAGTGCGACAATGGCGTAATCCATATGATCGACTCGGTCATTCTGCCGTCCGACAAGACAATACCAGAAACGGCTGCTGCCGCTGGCTCATTCGGCACGCTGCTGGCCGCCGTCGGTGCGGGTGGACTCGCCGAAACACTTGGCTCGGAAGGGCCTTTCACGGTATTCGCACCCACCGACGAAGCATTCGGAGCCTTGCCGGCTGGCACCATCGAGACATTATTGAAGCCTGAGAACAAGCACCAGCTGGTCGACATCCTGACTTACCACGTAGTTCCGGGACGCGTTTACTCCCCGGACGCATTGACTGCGAAAAATGCAGATACGCTTCAGGGATCATCAGTCACAATTGTTCCCACCGAGAGTGGTGCCAGCGTGAACAACGCCAGACTTTTAACGACGGACCTTGATGCCTCCAACGGCGTGATCCACGTCATTGACCGTGTTCTCATTCCTGCTGGGAAAAAGGTCAACGCAAAGAAGATGATTTTTGACGCGATATCCACTGGCGTGCCAATGTACAACGCGGGACATCACGCAGAGTGTGCCAGTCTGTACCAACGGACCATGGAAACTGTCATGGCGAGTACAACTGATACCGAGATGCGTTCGCATATGAAAATGGTTCTGACCGCTGCAAAGCGAGAGACATGTCCAATGGAGCGTGCTTGGACACTGCGGCGTGGTATGGATCAAATGTTCGTGAGATTGCCGTAGCGGCTTGCGATCTGCCGCCTGATGGATAACGAAAACCTGACGAGGAAGCTGCGATTTCTCTTATGAGACTCGCAGCTTTTTTATTTCGAAGACATGGTCTAGGATTCCGGTTAGCGTCGAGGCTGGTCAAGGCACTGATTGGTGATGATCTGGTGATGTGCGATCGAGTGGGCTGTTGGGTGTTTCCGCTGAGGCTGCGTCAATGACCGTGAATCCTGAAAAACTGTTTCCCTGCATTTTGATATTGGTATTTGACTGATCAATCAGCACGTCGAAGGAGTCTTCTTGGGTCCCGCTGACACGACAGTTGGAAATGGTAGTGTTGTTGGTTTTGTTAATAAGCATCCCTGAGTTGCATTCGGAGATGATCAGCCCGCTCAGTAGACAGCCGGAGCACTCTGACAGTCTCACGGCGCCCCTGTCTGTGGCAAGCTGGTAAAGGGTGGCGTTTGCCAATATGCAATCCGTGCAGTGAGTGAATCGAATGATCCCGGGGCGCACGAATTGCCGTGGGTTGAATGTGTTCGAGCTGACCACAACCCGTTGGCTGTGTGCTATCGTCAGATTGTTCGGCATCGGAGCGAAAAAAGTATTCCCGGTGACTGTCACATCATGGCTGTGGCGGATCTCGACCAGTGTGCTTGTATCGCTCAGCACGTTGCCCGTAATGGTTACGGAATTGATCGGGTAAATTTCTTTGCCCGATAAGCGGATGTTGGCACCGCCCGGTGCGATGGTCTTATCGTTTTTACCGCCGTAATTTGCAGAGTGTTGGATTGTGTTTCCTGTGATCGCGATCTCTGCGATGGATTTTGAAGCGTCTCGCGCAGAGCCGCTGACATCGATCCAGATATTGGCTGTCTTCGTTTCGGTTGTATCATCAGGCATGTTGCCTTCGATGTCACAGCCCGTCACCTGTAAGTTGCGTACATTTCCATCACGGACGACTAAGCCACCTCCGCGGTTGTATGAGATGTGTGAGTTGCTGACGTTGATCTGATGCAGATTGACATCATCCAGATATAGGCCCACACCTGAGTTTTCATAGAGGTGGCAATTCGACACGATGACGTTGCGGTTGCGAGTGGTGAGATGAATACCGTGGTGACACCATCGAATTGACATTCCTTTAATCATTGCTCCTACGGTCTGTTGTAAATTAATTCCATCAGATTGCGGATGTCCCCCGAGTATTTCGAATCCGGCGAACGTTGGCATTCGTTCGTTCCAAGTTTTTGCCGAAAATGATGTAGGGGCTGCGGTGCCAGTGTGGTTGCCCTGCACAGAGATGGCAGGGCCTGGACCAGTCATGATGAGGGTTGAGCCAGTCGTGGACGTGATGGATGCAGCACCATGTTGGTCCAGCCGCAGGGTTAGGGGGCGACTGATTCGGTAATACTTTTCTGTTAGTACGATCACTCCCTTTTGGTTTTCAATTAACGATTGCAATTTGTCGGTGGCATCCGGCAATGAGTCAAAGTTTGCTACTTGTTCAGCGGTTTTCTGCCATTGTGCCTGTGAACGCTCGGGGGCTAGCGTTACCAAGGTCAGGGTAATGATGGTGCAGATGAGGGCCGCATAGGAGTTCAGCATGATTTTGGCCGGCGATAGGCAGTAGGATTTGGGCGACGTGGATATGTTGCAGACTGTTCGGGATGAGTATGATAGATCACTGAGGCTGAATGCGTATGACATTTCGCGATTTGAGGCGGTTTCTGCACTCCGCCACTTTATTGAGTCAAGCAGTTGTAACCAGGGCGATGATCTGAAATGAAAGGTGTCCGCTACCCGTTAAAATCTGGTTTCAGAATTGGTGTGCTGTTCGGCTGTATTCTGACAACTTTTTGTCTTCTCCACAGCAGCGGTGCGCTCGAGGCGGCTGAAGCTGGAAATGAAGCGAACAGCGCCGAGCAGAGGGTGGCACGCAGTCATGGGGAGGTCGTCACGCAGATCAATCAACATTTGCAGGAAGGTTATCGCGATAGGGGGCTGGAACCGGCCAGTCTGTGTAGTGACCCAACATTTGTACGGCGTCTGTATCTGGATTTGGTGGGCAGGATTCCAACGCTTGCCGAGCTGGAGCAATGTCTGGAAAACGGTGTTGAGACCACGCAACAACGCGCACGCTTGATTGAGCAGTTATTGCAAAGTGACGAACACGTGGTTCATTGGGCTGATTTGTTGGATACTTTGTTGATGGGCCGAGCTGCCGAGGATAAGTACACGAAGCGGCGACAGCATCAATGGCGGGCGTTCCTCGAAAATTCTATTCGGATGAATCAACCGTGGAATGAATTTGTCGAGGAAATTCTCCTGGCAAGACCCTCGGACAAGACCAGGCAAGGTGGTAACTGGTTTTTATTTGAGCGCAATAATGATCACCAAAAAATTGCCGAGGCCATCGCTCCCGCCGTCTTTGGAATTCGCATTGAATGTGCCCAGTGTCATGACCATATGTTGGTAGATGAGATCAAGCAGTCGCACTATTGGGGATTGGTTGCCTTTTTTAATCGGGGGAAAAATGAAAATGGAAAAGCAGGCCCACAGATTGCGGAAAGTGCGATCGGTGGCTTTTCGGAGTTCGCCGACTTGTTGGGAGATAGTACACCCAATCGGTTGACCTTTCTGGAGGCCGATACCGTTGAGGAGAAACGACCGGGCAAAGATGAAAAACAGTCTGATAAAGACGATCTTTATCGACCTGGACAAACTGAGAACGCGCCTCGTGTTCCAATGTTTTCCCGTCGTGAAGAGTTTGTTACCAAGGTTGTACGCGACCACCCACGGGTAGCTCGTGCGGTTGTTAATCGTGTCTGGGCTCTGCTGATGGGACGCGGAATCGTTCACCCCTATGACGAGATGGACAGTATTCACGCTCCTAGCCATCCGGAATTGCTCGATTGGTTATCTCAGGATTTCCGCGACAGCGGCTACACCGTGCGTCGTTTAATTCGCGCGATTGTTTCCAGCAATGCTTATCGGCTTGCATCGCGGCGCCCCGAGCATATCGATGACCCTGCTACCTTTGCATATTATTTAGAACGATCGTTGACGGGCGAGCAGTTGGCTAGGTCGATGATGATTGCACTGTTAGGAAATATACCTGATGATCCGTCGGTTAATGTTGTGTTTCGCCAGCAGTTCCCCGACCTGTTGCCGGATGAGCAGGTTGCGAATGTCACAGAATCGCTGTTTCTGAGCAATGGTCAGGCATTGCAAGATTTGCTGATGGCGAGTAATCAGCCCACGCACTTGATTCCCCGATTGGCGCAAATGGATACTGATCAGGAGCGGGTGAATCTTCTCTTCCAGGTGATGTTTGCACGACTGCCGGATGCAGAAGAGAGTTCGGTCGTGAAAGCATATTTAAGCAAGCGTGGTGGGACAGCAGAGTCGATTCGGCAAGTTGCGTGGTCGATGTTGACCAGTGCGGAATTCAGGTACAACCATTGATCAAGTGTTGCAGCATAT
The DNA here is from genome assembly GCA_003513555.1 of Rhodopirellula sp. GTDB lineage: Bacteria > Planctomycetota > Planctomycetia > Pirellulales > Pirellulaceae > Rubripirellula. The sequence goes on from DOPG01000372.1 coordinate 24,528, forward strand.
GAAAAAGTGTCAGTCCTCACCGAGTCGTGATTCTCAGCAGAGTCCTAATGCGACGCAGCGCAGTTGTGGCAGTGCTGAGCATACGGTGCACCGTCGTTTATTCCTTCAGGGAAGCATGGCTGCTGGTGCTGCTTCGACCGGCAGTTTTAGTGGTTTGTTTTCTGTTCCTGCCGTGGCTGATGTTGCGAAAAAGTCGGGGAAAAAATGTATCTTGCTTTGGTTGTGTGGCGCGCCCAGCCAGTTCGAGACTTGGGATCCCAAGCCGGGCACTGAAACTGGTGGTCCGTTTCCAGCAATCCCTACCAACTTGCCGGGAGTCAACGTAAGTTCATTGATGCCGCAATGTGCGACAATTATGGATAAGTTGGCAGTGGTGCGGAGCATGAAGACTGAGCCGGGAGAGCATTTTCAAGGGATCGACGTGCTCACGCGAGGTGACAAACCAAGACCACCTTTCACGCGTCCGATTCTGGGCTCGGTGATCGCGCAGCAATTGGGGCAGTTGGATAGCCCTGTGCCCCAGTTTGTGCTGCTTGATCCGTGTCCTGAAGGCAATGAGTTTAAGCAATTCAAGGCGGGGAATTGGGCCGGTTGGCTTGGGGCTGAGTATGGCCCGATCAGAGCAGGGGGAGACTATGCCATCCCAAATATTAATCGGTTGTCTGGGATGAGTGAGGTTGATCATGCTGACCGTGAAGCATTGCGGCAGTTTCTCAGTCGCAAGTTTGAGAATGAGCAACGCAGCGAAGCGGCTGCCTCGCACAATGCGGCTTTCAATCGAGTCAATGGATTGATGAGTTGTGCTCCACTGTTTGATTTAAATCGCTTGCCCGAAAAGGATCGCCAACGTTACGGAGGTGGGGCCTTTGCACAGCATGCATTGCAGGCTCGGCACTTGATCGAAAATGGCTCTACGTTTGTGATGGTCGCGAATGGGATGCCTTGGGACAATCACGTGTTTCAGCATGAAATGCATCAGATGTTGGTGCCCGAACTCGACAATGTTCTGTTCCAGCTCATCACTGATCTTGAAGATCGGGGAATGTTGCAGGACACGCTGGTGATAGCCATGGGCGAGTTTGGCCGAACACCGTGGTTGAACGATGCTCGTGGCCGCGATCACTATCCGAATGCTTGGAGCATGGCCATGGCTGGTGGCGGGATCAAGGGTGGTGTTGTGCATGGAGCGACAGACCCTCTGGGATTTGAGGTGGTAGACGGGCAGGTCGACAACCGAAATCTCTTTGCCACGATCTTTGAGGCGTTAGGCATCGATCCGCACCAGGAATATGAGCTGCCCGGTTTACCAACATTTCACCGTGTTGAAGAAGATACCCAACCTATCCGCGAGATTTTGGCCTGACGCAGTTGATATGGAAAAAATTGAATTAAAACGCTCGAAGGAATTTGATTTGCCCAGTGGTGTGCTGGCGGCAGCAGTTTCCGCTGATGCAAAGCAGGCGGTGCTCGGTTGCCTGCACGGTGTCTATCGCCTGAATCTCGAAAGCGGAGAGCATGAACGGCTTTATCGGCACGATAGTTATGTAAGTTCGGTTGCTTGGTTGGGAGAACATCGCATTATTACCGCGGGGTATGACGGAGAGTTGCGTTGGTTTGATCTCGCAACCAACGCTCTCGTGAAGCGGCAAAAGGTTCATGAATTTTGGTCTTGGGACATGACCGTGTCTCCCGATCAAAGCTATGTCGCCTCGGTCACTGGTCAGTACATCGCTGGCGGATACAAGTACGAACCGCAGGCTGAGAAGGAACCCTCGATTCGAGTCCTGTCTGCAGCGACTGGTGAGCTTGTATGGAGTCTGTCCCACGTACCATCGGTTCAGTCTGTTGCGATTAGTCCCGATAGTAAGTGGGTTGCAGCCGGGAATTTGATGGGTCAGGTGAGAGTGTACAACCTCGGTGATGGCAGTCTTGAGGCCCAGTGGACGACACCTGACTTCACAAGCTGGGGGATTATCAAAAGTCACTGCTACCTGGGGGGAATCTTTTCGATGAAGTTCTCGCCCGATGGTGAGCACTTGTTGTTAGCCGGTATGGGGCCGATGCGTGACCCGATGGCTGGTAATGGCAAGCAGTTATGGCAGCGATGGGCCTGGCGTGGTAACGAGCCTGCTAAGGTCGATCAGACGCATGACGGCGAAGCTGGTGAGGGGCTCATGGAAACACTCGCTGTCCATCCGGAAACAAGCCACTTCCTGATGGGGGGACGGTTGCGTGGCGGGGACTGGAATGCCGCGTTATTCGATCATGACTCGGGTGCCCGACTCGCTTCCTTGAAAACGGGATATCGTGTTACCGAAGCTTCTTATCTCGAGGATGGCAAGCAGGTACTGCTGGCAGGCTCGAAGAGGCAACCCAAAACAATATATAAGAAGGACGGTGAGTTGAACGATTTTGGACGGGTTGAGGTCTACTCCTTCTGAGCGTTACCGCTTTCCCGTTGAACACCGTGCGATTTTTGGCATTCTTGAACCACCGGATCTACTTCTGCTGAAAAGCCTTGGATTGAACTAGGGTGTGTATGAAGGCACTGATTCGATTTCTTTGGGTACTTGCCTCGGCGAGGATTTCATCCGCCAGAGTTCGGTCTGAAAAACCATACGGTCTGCCGAGTCCGTATTCGATGATAGCTTCCGAGAAACCACGGGCAAAGTTCTGTTCCTGCTTTGCAATCTGATCACGCAATTCAAAGAAGTCTGCAAACTTGTCGCCATTGGGTAGAGTGCCGCTGGGGTCGATCACGTGCGTTTTCTCTCTCCGTACTTTCTTGTTCGCAATGAGGCTTACCTTCTCTTTGTCTCGCCACTGTCCTGTTGCATCAAAGTTATGTAGTCCGAATCCAATCGGATCGATTTTACGATGGCATTGTGCGCATTGCGGTTCGTCCATGTGGGCCGATTGAAGTTCCCGGATAGGTAGAAGCTTGTCGCTCAGTCGACTGAGTTGTGGCACATTCGCGGGAGCTGGTGGCGGTGGATAATGGAGCACTTTTCTCAATACCCATGCACCTCGTTCAACCGGTGAAGCCCGTTCACCATCTGAGCCCATCGCTAAAATCGCTGCCATTCCCAATAAGCCGCCGCGGGGCGAAGTGGGAGGAATCGGTAAGCGTTGGAACTCGTTTCCAGAGACTCCTGACAGGTCGTAATAGTCCGCGAGTATTTCGTTGATTACAATTTGATCTGATTTGATGAGCTTTCCCAAACTTTCGCCATTTCGAAGCAAGCTGTCGAATGTCTGGAATACTTCCTCTTTCGCCGCCATCTTCAGGCTCTCGTCAAACTGAGGGTACCGCAGAAAGTTGAATTGAAAGAAGTCGAGGCGTTCCATCTGCAGCCACTGATGCGTGAAGCTCCTTACAAATTCCATGGACCGGGGATCAGCTAGTAGTCGGTCGGTTTCTTCTTTCAGGATGGTCGGCTTTCGCAGCTTACCCTTTCTGGCTAGGTACAAAAGCCGTTGATCCGGTGGTCCGCTCCACAGCAAATACGACAGTCGGACTGCCAGCTCTTGATCAGTTAGCGCACGGCGATGAGGAGAATCGTTTGGTTCCTGAAGATAGAGAAAACTCGGTGAAGCTAGTATTACAGCTAAAGGTGTAACCAATGCACGTTTGAAGTTCAGGCCACTTTTTCTTTCTTCACTGTACAGCTGTTCGAGTCGATCGAGGTAGCTTTTCGAGGGTTGTTTTGATCGAAAAGCTCGTTCAGCAAATTGTTTTAGGATCGATCTTGCGTTCTGTAATTCGGTGCCATCGTTACTGGGAGTAAACAGGCGGGCGAAGTGCTTTTGGGTCTGGTTCCGGTTGATGGGGCCGATGATCTCGACCCAGTCCAGCCAGATGGCCGGGGGCGGCAGGGCTTTCCCCTTTTTGCGAGCGTTTTTGAAAACGGTGCGGGCCGCGTCTCGTGTATTGGGTTGGCGTTCACGGAAACCAATTTTTCGCTCGTTGGCGTGATTGATGGTAAGAGAGAATTCGATAATCTCAGGTTTTTCGTAAGTACCGCTTATTTTATGGTAGCCGCGAACGACCATTTCTCCGGTTCGTGCACCAGGCGCGACGTTGCCGTACTCGATGTAGGAACGCTGAGGTGGAGCGTTGGGCAAACGGCCGGCTCGAATACGCACCAGGTATTCACCGGCAGGTGCAGTCGCGGGTACCGAAGTATAGTTCACCATCGCGCCTGCCTGCGCAACCGTGAAAGCTACACCCGTACTCGTTGGGGGGAAGTTCAGGTAGGCGTCGTAGGCGGGAAAGCTATTTTTATATTGGCCCTCTTCAAATTTCACACGACTCGCATCGATGTAGCCAAAGTCAGTGGGGGGCCGCCCATCGGATTTACGCCATTGCTCTGCCAGGTTATGTCGTTTGAGAAGTTGGTCCCGCCTTTTTTTGATGACGCGGTTGGTTTCCGTTTCGCACTCCTGATGTAGCTTGACTTGTTCACGGTTCGTGTGACTTGCGATCAATGTTGAAACGGCTTGACGCCCCAAACTCAGGTACTTTTCAATTTGGTCACTGGACATGTAAAGCGATGAGCCCGACGTGTCGAAACTTCCGGGGGCGGCATCCTTGGGCAATACGTCAAGTTCGACAGCGACTCCCAGCAAAGTGCGAATCGTATTTGCGTATTCGCGTCGATTCAGTCGCCGCATGGTAATGACGCCACCACTGTCGCTCAGGACCTGACGGGCAGTCACCATTGTTTCTGAAAGGGCCCCGAGGAAATCTGCTTTCGACTGCGTTGTAGGCTGGGGGGCGTCCTTGGGAGGCATCTCGCCCGAATTGATCGCATCCAATACTTTTTGCCAGCGTGCCGCAGATTCGATACTACGCAGGTCGAAGGAGATTGTTTCGAGATCAAGTTGTCCTTCCTGGCTCGCGGAATCGTGACACTCGAAGCAAGAAACGCGTAGGAAATCACGATTGGTCTCTGGTAGGGAAGCAACTTTAGGCCGGGGCGTCGGTGCCTGCGTTTCTTCCTGCGCGTAAGTGGTGCCCGTCGCCGACGCACCAACTATCATTAGGCATGAAAGCAAGCGTGTTAGTGAAAAGACGTTTAATGTTCGTCGGATACGTCGGTGGGATCGCAGCATAAAAGAAGGAGACTCGGTGGGCTTGCTGTCTGGGTGCTTGTTCAGGAATCGGTCACTTCTGATCATGTCTCGGACGTGGAAAGACCTCC
>DOPG01000372.1:30072-43368 GCA_003513555.1 Rhodopirellula sp.
TTTTGTATTTTGCCGGGTGTGCGTGCAGACCACCGTCGCGGCACATCTTTGTTTTGTGCCGAGCAGTGCAGGTTGTCGGCATGAGTGGCAAACGTGACAGTAGCACGCAAGTCATGGCGGTGTCATGGTATTGGTGGTGTAAAGAACAAGAGAATGAGACAAATCCATATTGAAGAGATAAGCATGATGCGACGTTATTTTTGTTCTCTTGTGCTGCTGGTCGTCCCTAGCGTGTGCTCGCTGGAACGTTGCCGATCGGTGTGTGCCGATGACCCTGACAGTACTGCGTCCGCAAGGGGAACCATTGCGGCAACAGAAACGCCGATAAAACGGTGGAACATGGAGCGTTTGGTGGTTCCCCCCGATTTTCGGTGGTTGAATTCCGAATCGGCGGTTCGTTCACTGCTTTATCAGGGAGAGGAATATCAGGGGCAGTCCACTGAGATATTTGCGTACTATGCATCTCCTGCAACACTCGCGGGTCAACAAGCTTCAGCCGATCACTATCCGGGGATTGTGTTGCTGCACGGGGGTGGGGGAACAGCCTTTTCAGAATGGGTTGAAAAATGGGCTCGACGCGGCTACGCGGCGATCGCAATGGACCTGGGCGGAAAACGGCCTGCTGAACCAGAGTTTGATGAGGGCACCGGGCAGATCGTGCGGCGTTTTGACAATGTCAGAGCGAAACGGACTCGTGTGGAGAAGCCGGGTCCCTTGGACGACCACCAAGCAAAGTTCCAGAACGTCAATGATGATCCAACGGATGACTGGCAGTTTCATGCCGTTTCAGCCGTTGTGCGTGCTCACTCGCTGCTACGCAGTTTTCCGGAGGTTGATGCTGAGCGTACAGCTGTCACAGGCATTAGTTGGGGAGGCTACTTGACCTGCTTGGCCGCAAGTGTCGATTCGCGTTTCAAGGCTGCGGTTCCCGTGTACGGATGTGGTTTTCTTTATGACGGTGAATCTGTTCAAAGGCCCATGATCGATCGCTTGGAGCCAAGGCAGAGGGCTGAGTGGATTCGATTACACGACCCTTCACGCTTCTTGCGGCATTGCCGTGTTCCCATTTTTTTTGTCAATGGCACCAACGATAGGCATTATCCACTCAAAAGCTATGTTCGGACTTACAAGCTCGTGCGGGGGGCGGTCACCCTTAGGATAGAGGCGGGGATGAGGCACAGTCACGGCCATGGATGGGCACCGCTTGAGATCGGGCGTTTTGTTGATCACCATCTGTTGAAAAAACAGGCCATGGTCCAGTTGGAAGAACCCGAGGTTAACGGTGCCCTCGTTTCATCCAAGTTTCCTGCCGATCAAAAGCCCATTCGGGCAGTGTTGCAGTACACTAACGATCAAGGGCCGCTTGTGGACCGCAAGTGGAAGAGCATTGAAGCAACATTGGCGACAGGAATCGTCTCGGCAAAGCTTCCTGCTGACGCAACGATTTGGTGTTTGGCAGTTACAGAAGAAGATGGGGCGATGGTGACGACTGAGGTGATCTTCCGTCAGCCCTAGGCAACCAGTACTGAAGCCAAGGTGTTTTTCTCAGCGGAAAGAGGAGGCCGCCCGCAAGAGAGTTTCAGCCCTCGCAAATCGAATGTTCGAAAAGGGTTTCTGTGAACGCTGCAAAATCCTGTTAATCGTAATAAGTGATACGTAATTCTGTGTGGCTTGTGCTGGCGTAGTTCAATCCACTTCAAAATTGCATTTCGGGATGCACTCTTGATTGTGTTGGAACGCAATTTTGGATCAGTCACTTTTGTTCCAGATTGCTTTGTTGGCTTTCCCCTAGATTTCATTTCGCAAGCATGAAACATGCTTTGGTAACAGGTGCCACAGGTTTTATCGGGCATCATCTGGTTCAGCGGCTACTCGCCCAAGGCACGGCGGTTAAATGCCTTGTCCGATCAGAGTCACGGTCTGCCGATTTAACGCAGCTTGATGTCAAGCTCGTCAAAGGTGATCTTGTGGATTTCAAATCATTGGCAGAAGCAGTCAAAGGGGTTGATGTGGTTTATCACCTCGCTGGCTTAACCAAAAGTATCAGCAAGACTGACCTGATGAACGTGAATGGACAGGGGGCAAGAAATCTTTCCCTGGCCTGTTCACAATCCAAGTGCCCACCCACATTAGTCCTCGTTTCTTCGTTGGCAGCAGCGGGTCCAACGAAGAATGGGGACCCGCGAGTTGAAACGGATGCGGTCAATCCGATTTCCAATTACGGACGCAGTAAACGAGCTGGAGAATTGGCAGTGATTGACCTTGCTGATGAAGTGCCCACCACAATTGTGCGTCCTCCCATCGTATTTGGAGAGCATGATCGCGATGGATTTCAGTGGTTTAAGATGATCCGGCAATTGGGGATCCATCTAACACCGGGATTGCAAGATTACTATTACTCCGTGATTCACGCCGATGACCTTGCCTCGGCATTGATCCTTGCGGCCGAACGAGGTGCACGAGTCGACAGAAGAAGCGAGGACAACGTGGGGATCTATTTTGCAGCGTGCGACGAAGTGATGACCTATTCTGATCTTGGTCGTTTGATCGGTGATTGCGTGGGGCGTTCACGTACGCGAGTGCTACGCATGCCCATGTGTGTGATACGGGGCGTGGCTCTCACTTCCGATCTTTGGTCTCGCGTTCGAAGGCAGCCCACGATTCTTAACCTTGATAAGGCCAGAGAGGCAGCTGGCGGCAGCTGGGTATGTTCCTCTAGCAAGTTGTGTAGTGAGACAGGTTTCACGCCCTCTGCAAGTGTCGAGGAACGACTACGGCAAACAGCTGATTGGTATATTGGAAAAAACTGGCTTTGAGGGGTTCGGGCAGACGTGGGCGTCATGGGGGACCCGAACACCCGGTGTGGATTGCCTTTTCTTGATTGCAAGCTGCGAAAACACCACTTTCACATGCCGAGGAAACTCGCTCTGCGGGCAGTTGGGGCTGGGCTGACTTTGAGACTGGTGTGCCACCTTCTGAGACTGTGTGCACCGTCACTGACAAGCCTGATTGTCCGAGTGCGAAAAACAAAGTTGGGATGCCTCCCCCCTCATGCTACGCACCAAGTTTGGGGTTGCTGCTGCACGACACTGATGGCGGCCGGAATATGAGTCCGCCTGACATCCAATGACTGGCATCCACAGGACTGGCATCCACAGAGCAGTGGCAAACGGGATGTCGCATTGGATGGAGCTGCCGGCAGGGACCGGGGGCTTGGGGTGTCGCGGTCTTGCTGAGGAAGAAAATCCATGGGGGGCGACAAGAAGGCAGCGGATCGCAGGGACGCTGCCAGCGGGTGTTTCCTGTCTTTGGCAGTCGTGTTGCTTGTCAGGTGATTCGCGTCTGTACCTGAAATCGCGTCATTTCCCACTTCTCGTTGATTTTTACCCATGATTAGTAGGGGGTTACGTCCCAAGCATGGGCACTGTTTTTGGGCTTTCTGTATCAGTCAAGCTTCGTTGCGGCATTCAGCGGTGATAGCGATCAGGTAATTTTGTGCGGCCGAATTTCGGTAAACGATGCCTAAATGCAGAAAAGAGTCTGATACATCTGACCCAACTTGTGGCTATAATCCAAGTCCCGCCGGACGTCCCGGTCTGGGCTCATGTAACCCGCTATTGCTCTGGTTGCCTCAGGCTTTGTGCTTGGTGTTTGATCGAAGCGAGGGCGGAACCAACCTCACAAGTGATCCACATCGACACAATGAAAAGCGCCGTTTGCCTGCCCCTGTTGTTGACGTTTTTGCTTACGCCCACACTCGCTACCGCGCAGTTCGCCGGGATGAGAGCACGGGTGCCTGCTGACGCTAACACGCTTGTTTTAATCAACGCCCAAAAGATGTTTGGGTCTCGCATCGCCGACCGTGAGGGCTGGCAAGCCAAACGGCAGGCTGCTTACGATGCCGGCATTTCTGCTCTGCCACCGGGAGCGACGGAGGTGTTGATCGCCGGACGGCATGACCTTCACTTTGGACATGAAGCTTTGTGGGAGCTTGGCATGATGAAGTTCAGTCAAGACAAAGCGGTGTTGGATGTTGCGACGCATTACGGTGGCTCGATGGATGAGATCGGTGGCCACACGGCCGTTCGGCTTCCTGACGACCACTTTGTGCTTCAGATGGGCCCAGCTTTCATGGCGTCTTACACACCGGCCAACCGTCAGGATGTGTCTCGCTGGTTGCGACAGACAAACGTGTCAACACCTGGTGGTCATCTGGCACCTTATCTTCAGGAAGCGTTCAACTACGCCACCAAAGTGGGGACCCCGATCATCATGGCGATGGACTTGGGCGGGCTCGTCTCCTTGACTGAAATTGAGCAGCGGATTGCGAAACTTGATGCTCTGAAAGGTGCTGATATTCCCGCCAAGGAATTGGTAAGCCTTTTGCAAGGTATTCAGGGAATCACCTTGGGCATCTCGATTGATGATTCCGAGCTCGGGGCGGTTCGCGTGGACTTCGCTGATTCTGCTGAATGTCTCGCCAAGGTGGGCAAGCCACTGTTGCTCGAGATTCTCAGGAATCAAGGTGCAATGATTGATGACTTTCAACAGTGGGAGCCATCGGTAAGTGGAAACACTTTCATGTTACGTGGAAACCTCGGCGAAGAAGGAACTCGTAAGCTGATGAGTGTCATGGAATTGCCCGCCTCGATGACCCATGCCGTTCAAGATGCCAAGTCAGAACACGCAAATGATCCCAAAAAGAAGACTCTGCTCGCAACGCAGCAGTATTGGAATTCGCTGACTGCTTTGATGGACGACCTGCATGATGATCATCATTTTCAATCCTTTGGACAAGGCGCAATCTGGTACGACAAGTACTCACGAAAAATTGATCGCTTACCGATTTTGAATGTAGATCCCGACCTGGTCAGTTTTGGAGCAACCATCGCTGCAACCTTCAGAAATTGCGAGGCCCTAATGAAGGGTGTGGGTAGGTCCAGTGCGTTGAGAGTGTCGCAGACGGGGGGGACTGGGACGTCTGGCTACTCGAACAGTTCCTATGGTGGCTACCGCGCTAGTATGGGATACGGTTCAACTCCCTATGGTCCGCAAGGAATGGGGTCAGGAGTGAGCGCAATGAACGCCTCCCGTCAGCAGCAGGGAAGTGAAATCGCGCAGATTCATATGCAGGAACGTGCGCGGGGAGCAAAGAGCTTGGGGGATATTTGGAGCCAAATTGAGGGTGAAACCGCAGCGATGCGTAGACAATTGGTTAACAAGTACAGCGCTGATTTCAAATAGCTCGCATGCTTGCCGTCTAACGAGGTAAATGCATTACAAACGCCAGGTACGCTTTCGCGTGGTTGGCGTTTTTTTGTTTGCTTACGGCAGATTAAAGATCACGGCACATTGGACTCGGTGGGCATCTGCGGATTGCAGATCCTTGTTGGTTCTTGTGCCGTACAAGTACTCGATGCCCAATGTGATTCTGTTCTGTGGTTTAGCGAGTAGGTTGATTGCCATATAGGTGGTTTGATTCACTGCGTCAGCAGCTTGCCCGCTAGTGTTGCTAATTTCATTGGCTGCGTAGGTGAAGTTGGAACTTAATAAGTCGTTCCATTCGTGTGTGAGCCCGAACATCCACCCGAACATCGGCAGCAAGGCCGCTTTCCCCCCGGTTACGGCAGCAGCGTCCGGTAGTGATCGATAACTGCCAATACCTTTTCCAAATAACAGTTGTGAGTAAGCTTTCGTGCGTCCGGTTAACATGAGAACGCCAGTGAAATTCATGCCTCCGGCGGTCTTTGTGCTGGTGCTTTTGTTGGTTGGTTGAAAGCCTACTTCCCGAAAGAGAGCGGCGGCCTGTACTTGAATCAGGTCGGTTGCGACACGAATGTGTCCGATAAAATCCGGGGTGGGTGAACGCGAGGTTCCAAGCGCAGGATCAAGTGCAATGATGAACCGGGTGTCTTCAAGTGAGAGAGCGCCAGTGACAACGTCATCACAAATTGGGAATGTATAGCGTGCCTGAGCTTGGCGGCGGTTGACGGCTGAAACTGAACCCTCAAAGTCAAGCGTGGCGGGAGCTGCTGCTACATCAGTAAACGCAGTCCATGACTTGCCAACCAGTAATCGACCTGATTCGCCATATGCTTGTCGCAATCGAAAGGTGTCGTTGGTACTGAAAAAGTCACCTTCCACGTAGATTTTGACAACTTCGCCTGCGCCTTTCCAGCGTGTGTCAAAGCTAAGCCGCGATTGCCGTGCATGAAACCTTGAATTGGTTCGTGGTAAAGCATCGACCGGAATCTTTGTGGTGTCGAAGGAGTCCGTCGAGTCGATTGGGTCGAAGTCATAGATGAAGTCAGCTTTTACATAACCGCCAATCTTCATCGCGACATTCTGACCATAGATCAGCAACCCATTCTTGAAGTCCGGTGCGCCGTACAGATCTACGCCTACGTTGAATTGGGCTACCGAGTTCACCCCGGACGCTCCATAAGCAGCGGATGACTGCATGACTGGTGCCTTCAGCGGCATGTCGAAATTGTCGATGTTGTCAGCTTGGAGATTGATTGCATCGATCTCACTGAAGTCCGCTGAATCCTGCTCTGTTTTCGTCAAACTGGAATTGAATGATGCTTGTACCAGGCCTGAGTCCAAGTCAGTATCTGGTTCGTCTTGGAAAACAGCGGGTAGGGGGAATGCCCCGGGTGCCGATGAAGTGGGCTGCGTATCCTGAAGTGAAGAGAACGCGTCAGCGTAAACAAAACCCGAGCTAGTATCCTGTGTCAGTAGACAGGAGTTTTCGAGCAAGGAGACGCCGAATGCCCTTGTCGGCAAACGGTCTTCTGATTTGTTGGTGGAATTGTGGGACTCTGGAAATACAGGAAGCGTGTCTGTACTTGGAAGTGGATTCGTGGAAAGCTCTGGAGGCTGGGAGCGTGACGCAGAAGGAAGCACTTGGCCGTAACACCAGCACCACGGTGCGGAAAACGCGACCATAACTGTAAACGTGACGCGATTGATGCAAGTCATGAAGGCGTTCAGCAGGAAGATGACGTGGAAATCTGAGATGGGATTACCAAATTTTGGGAGTCCTATGAAAGTTCGATTTCGAATGTTTGTGAAACACGCTTATGAAACTTCTCGTCTAGCTGATGGCCAGAGTTTCGCGGTTTAGATCATTGCGTATAACTTTGAACCGACGCGTATTGGACTTGGTATGGACGATAGGTTCAATTCGACGGATCTGCCTCATTCGTGCTAGCTACAAAGCCATGCCTACTACGGTTTGGTGTACCGAATGCGCTGTTTAGTATGCATGGAATTCTTGGCATCAGCAGATTGCTGCTTTTGCGAAAATCAAGCCAACATCGCTGTGATGTTTGTAATCTCGATGTTATCCCGGTGCATTCGTTCTCTCTTGATTTTGCGTCAAGAGAGCATGGCCAGCGGTATCGATGGCAGATAACGTTCGGTTTTTTAGATCAGGCATCAAGCTGGTTTGCCGATGCTGGCTGAACCGTTTGTTTGCGAAAGTGCTGCCGTGCTAGCCACAAAAAAGCAAATGAAGTGCAGGTCAGCACCAGGGAAAACGCGAGTCCTGCTCCTGTTGTCCCCCACCAGTAGCCTAGCAAAAGTGTCAGTGTGATCATTGCCAGGGCAGCAGTTGCGGTGACAATCAGCACCAGTCGATTTAAGCCACTAAACTTCAGGTAGGCAGGCGCTAGCGAAAACATGCTCCAAAAGCAGCATCCGGCTGCGATCAGTATCAAGGCAGGGTAACCGCTGACAAATGATTCGCCGTAGAGACGCAGGATAGGCTTGCCTGCCAGCAGGATAATACTCATGAATACCGCGCAGGTTGCACTGACCCAAATGAGTCTCCGTTTTCGCATGGCGATACCTTCGGACCATGCATGGCGTTCAATGAGAACCGCGAGGTAGGGCTGGAAGTACTTGTCTGTTGATTTGGAAAGAAGCAGAATTAGGGCTCCCGTCTCGGCAGCTGCCGCGAAGCTTGCGACATCTTCGGGGGCCAGTAAAAGTAGATCGAGAGCAATCACGCTGGAACGGAAAATCCATGATGCAAACGTTGCCAAGGTCAAGAATGTCACACACTCACGGATCCAGTATGGTCGGTCAAATTCGGGTATCTTATCGAATGCCTTGACGGGAGATCGGTTTCGATAAGCAAGACCTGCGAGTACAGCACCCAATAAAGACCCCAAGCCGAAGCATCCAACAGCCCAAGGGGCAGTGAATGATCCAAGGAAACGCCTGCCCAGCATCATGAGCATGAGTGTCGTTGTTGGAATGATCAGTCTTGCGATGACAGCCCCTAGAATCGGGGCTCGGATTGCCATTAGGAAGTCGATGCAGACGCTTGACAACGCGGCGGCTGGGAGAAAGATCGCTGCAATCAGAATTGTATGATCTTCCGTTGCATCTTCTTGGCTGATGTCTCCCATCAGTACCAGAATTCCCATGCTGCAGCTGACAAGCAAAACCAATTGACTGGAAAAACGCCCGAAACCTGAGATGAGATGCAATTTGGCTGATGTTTGATACACCGGCAGAATTTGAATCGCGGCCTTTCCTGCCCCCGATTCCGCAAGCGTTGAAAGCAAGGTCAGGGTTGCGATTGCGACGACGTAACTCTCAAAACCAGCAGCCCCAGACTTCGAGCGACGAAAATTGAGGTGGCATAGCCGATAAACAGGCTGGCAAACGATAGCACTATCAAAATTGCAGCGGAGCGATCTTGTAGGCTGTTTTCGCTTGTGTTCACGGAAAGTTTATCTCTCTCTGCCTTTTGGATTACTCGATCCGCGGGTGATTGATATTCTTGTCACCCCACATAATAGTCAGTACGTCCCACTTGGTGCTAGTTGAATCTTCAATTGATTTGCCCGCGGGTTGTCCATGTTTGTTTTGGTGAGGATATTGCGTTTTGCCTGGCTAACGCGGAGGCTTTGTGAGTGGCATCGCAAACCCTGACCTAGGTTCCCTGTTGGGAAATCTTTTCCCCTGAGTATGAGTTTGCATCAGGCTTCATTGCCCACTTCTGAGCTGGGCAATTGGTAAGAATCAACCGGCGGTTCACAGTTCGTTTGGCACTGCCGAAGCATTTTCAGCTAACCTGCGGGTTGTATCAGGTCCTTTGCTTACCACTTCACTGGATTCTGTTGGTACAAAACCTTGATTCAAGAGGGGTTCGTTTCAGCGGATTTCTCTGTTTTTGTTCGATTGGGTTTTTGTGCGTTCCACCATTGTGAAGCACGTGGGGCAGTCCATTCGCGTGAACACTTGCATGAAATCAGAGCATCTCTCAGCTGCGCTGCACTGTTGAATCGGTTTTCGGGATCTTTTTCAAGACAGGTTAAGATGAGTCCTTCGAGGTCCGCGGGTATACCGGGTTGATGTGCCGAAGGCGGAGTTGGCGTTTCATTGATCTGCGCCATCATGATTTGGATGGGGTTCTGCCCTTGGAATGGGACTTGGCCGGTTAGCATGTAGTAAGCAACCATGCCGAGGGAATAGATGTCGCTTCTGGCATCAGTTTGTTCCGGGTGCGTTGCCTGTTCAGGTGCCATGAAGGACGGAGTGCCGGCGATCATCATCGCGGTTTGGCTGAGAGATGGATCAACTTTCACTTCCCGCACCACACCGAAGTCCAGCAGTTTGCTGAAGTCTCTGATCCCACCTCGTTCGGAGATGAATATGTTTCCGGGTTTGATATCGCGATGAATCAATCCGACTTCATGGGCTTCACGAAGTGCATCACTCACCTGAATAAGGAAATGAACCGCGCGTTCCGGCGGGAGTGGGCCAGCTTTCTTGATCAGCTCACCGAGGTTCATACCCGGAAGCAGCTCCATTGCAAAAAAGAAAATTCCTTCGTTGGTTTGCCCATAGTCGTAGACTTGGACCGTGTGTGGGTGGGTGAGCTGCGCGGTGGCTCTTACCTCCCGTTGAAATCGTCGCAATGCTCGTGCATCGGCATTCTTGTCCGGCTGAATCAGCTTGATCGCACAAGATCGTTTGAGCAGTAGGTGTTCAGCTTTGTAAACACGTCCCATACCACCTTCGCCAATCAAGTCAATGAGACGGTATTGTGCGAGTCTTCTTGCTTGGAAAGCCGATGTTCTGGCACCATGAATAGTGTGTGCCGCAAAGATCGAAATGCATGCAGCAAGTACTGGTGGGGATAGTGGTCTGCCGAGCAGGTCATTGTGCATCAAATCACTGATGTTCTTGCCATATGTGTCTTGAGCGATGACGGCGGTGAGTTCTGCAACCAGATACGGCACCGCCGCCATGGGCAGTAAAACACAGGCGGCTCGTTGCCATCGATTGGGCATGAACACGCCATAAATGAAAATGATCAGGCTCCAAGTGCCATAGTTCCAGTTGTTGATGCTGGCGAGCATCGTGGACATGTTTGGTTTTTCAGCTTCAATCACATTGCAGGTCATGCGAATGTCCAGATCGATCGCCAGAAGTCCGACATTGGCCATCACCAATAATTCTGCGATCCTGATTTGACGCAATGAAAGATTCTGGTTGCGGTAGAGGATGATTGCCGCGGTCAAGCTGATCACAAACGCGATCAGGCGAGCGATGTAGTCCGTTTCCTCCGTGGCTGACAGAAACCAGTCGATGGATGACGCGGTGATGATGGTGGTCATCACGGTGGCAATGATCATCAACCGCCGCCGTAGGATCTGCCGGTTGTCTTCCCAAACATCTTTTTGAACGAGAAAGGTGTCGGACTCAGGAGCCGCATCGAGCACAATATCGTCATTGACCGTTTCATGTGCCTCTGTAGCATCGAGCACTGTTTCTTCAACGTGGTGTTCAAGTAGCGATTGGACTTGAGCAAGTATCGACCGGTCCGTTCCCGCCACTTTCACAATGTACGCATCACGTGCCGCAGGATCCATTGCGATTGCCTGCGTGAATATCTCTTTTACACGTGCGTACTCTTGGGGAGTCAAGTTGATTGCTCGCTCGTCAGTTCCCGTCGAAGCCATGCTCGAAGCATCGTCCAGTCGGACTCAACAGTTCGCTTGGAGACTTTCAGAACTTCGGCAACTTCTTCTACGGTAAGTCCACCATAGAAACGCAGTTCGACGATTTGTGCCTGTCTCGGATCAAGCTCAGATAGTTTGCTGAGTGCGTCTTCGATAGCCAGCACATCCTCATCACTCCGCTTGCTGATGCAGAGATCTTCCTCAAGAGAGATGCGATGGAGACTTCCTCCTCGCTTCTGGCTCAATTTTCGACGGGCATGATCAACCAGAATCCGCCGCATCATTCTCGCTCCGATCGCGAAAAAATGGGTCTTGCCTTGCCAGTTGACCTGACTTTGCCCCAGCATCCGAATATAGGCCTCGTTTACCAAGGCGGTTGGTTGCAAAGTGTGGGACGGTGATTCGTTTCTCAGCATCTTTTGGGCTAAGCCTCGAAGTCGGTCATACACCAATGGCATCAACTGGTCGGCAGCATTGTCGACACCACTGGCGAGCTGCTCAAGCAGGGCGGCAATCTCCTGCTCGTCAGTCGACGTGTCGTACGAAGCGTTGGTGTGATGGTCTGCCGCTTCGTGTGGATCGTCTGCAGAATTCATTTCATTTGCCATGCTGGGGAAGCGGTCGCAGTGTCGTGGAGTGGTCTGGGTTCCCGATCGCCTCTGTTGGGGCGGCGAGGGATTCGTGCGACACAAGCGTTGTTACCGTCCTGTGGATCAGATCCACAGTCTAGTCGCGGCTCGTTGCTGATGCCGAGATGGTCAATCTCGTCGAAGTTCGTAGTGGAATTAGACGCCACCTCGTCGTGAATGAATGATTTTTTTGTGAATCAGTTGCGGGTTTTTGCGGAGTTCGACGCGACTCAAGACGAGCGGGTGTGAAATCATGGGTTTCGCGACCCGGTCTTGAGCCACACTTGTTCCGGAATTTTAGTTGAAGGTAGCATTTCCGTGCAATCCATTGCCACCGATCGCAGCAATAATGCTGAGATGTCTGACGGAGATTTAGTGCGTGTCACCGTTGGCGGCGACCACCAAGGTTACGAAGTGCTGACTCGCAGGTACCAGAATCGGCTTTTTAAATCGATTCTCCGCCAAGTGGGGTGTGTGGTTGCTGCGGAAGAAATTGTGCAAGATGCCTTTGTCAGGGCATTTTTGGCTCTCGATTCCTTTCAAAAGAAGAGCAACTTTTATACGTGGCTCTATCGAATTGCACTCAATGCCAGCCGGAGCGACTTTCGCCGAAACCAGAAAATGCGACCCCTGGAAAGCATCGGAACGAATGTTGATCAATTGACCATGGACCACGAGGCTCTGCCGTCAGAGTCGATCGAGCGTGATGAGGAACGAAAGCATGTCCGAGAAGCCATGCAAAGACTTGACGAAAGTTACCGCACGATTCTAATCCTGCGGGAATTTGAGGGGTTTGATTATCAGGCAATCGCCCATGTTTTGGACATCAAGGTCGGTACCGTCCGCAGTCGGCTCTCCCGCGCTCGGCAGCAGTTGCGTGGTGAGTTACGTGCTTATCTTGACGGGAAGGCTTCTGCAGCAATCGGTGTGGTGCCCTGTCATGTGGGGCAAGATAAGCCTGCCACGCAAGTCAACGCTTCTGAGCATGCGGCTGAAGACTGAAAACGCAGTTGCCAAGGCGAGGAGCAGGTTAACTGGGCCGGCTGCTGGCGAACTCATGAAATCTTCCCTCGCCCTTTGTTGTAAGCTCCCTCAAGATACGCGGAATCTTGTACATTATTACCAACCGTTCTGGCAGTGTGCAGTTACGTTGTCGACCGGATCACACATGAGGCAGTTCGCCGTGGTGAACGATAAACGTCAACACAATTGAGGATTTTCATGGCAATTCAAGTATCAGAAAACGCAGATGCAAAACTGCTGGATGTTCGGGTGAGCGGCAAGTTGACCGCAGAAGATTACGGTAGTTTTGAGCCAGCCGTCGAAGCGTTGATCAGCCAAGTTGGAAAAATCCACATCTTGTTTGTCATGCACGACTTTCATGGTTGGGAAATGGGGGCAGTTTGGGAAGATATCAAATTCGCTACCAAGCATTGCTCGGACATCAGTAAGATCGCCATGGTGGGCGACTCCAATTGGGAAAAATGGATGGCGATGATCTGCAAGCCATTTACTTTGTCGTCGGTCAAATACTTTGATGCCGCAGATGAAGCAGCTGCAGCAGCATGGCTTTCGGAGGAGTAGAGACTGATCAAGACATCAGGCTTGGCTCCTCAAGCCGATGAGCCTGGGTGGGTGTGAGCTGATGGACAATCGTTGGCTGCAGGTTAAAAAATGGTGTCGCC
>DOPG01000372.1:43574-58831 GCA_003513555.1 Rhodopirellula sp.
GCAGGTTAAAAAATGGTGTCGCCACCTTTGACGATCAACTTCAGTCTCGAGCTAACGCTGACGAACTGGCTCCAGGATTTGGCTGCAAGACGTGCGGAATGATTGGATTTTCCGGCTGTCGTCCTCGTTTGGGACTGACTTTCGGGTCGTAGGGACAAATTTTCAGGGGCGGCACACTGGCCAAGGTAGGAAAAGCGACCCTGCTGCCGTGCCCAGTTCGTCAGCTTTTGACTATCATGAGAGGGCGTTGCGACGGCTTCGCTCTGAACTGAATGAAAAACTCGATTGCACATGTTGCATTCTGAAATTGGAGATGATCATGGGTTATGCCTTGCGAGCAATGAGCGGATTACGAGTATCTGTTGGATTGGCGGTGGTGTTTGCTGTAGCCGGGACGGCAGACGCACGAGTCTGGAAAGATATCACAGGGCTTTACACCATCAATGCAGATCTGGTCGGTTTTGATAATGACATGGTCATTTTGCAGCGTGAGAACAAAGAACTTGGCTCATGTCCGATCAACAAGCTTTGTAAGGAAGATCGGGAGTACTTGAAAAGCAAAGAAGCGCTCGAAATTCACAACACACATATTGACCAAACGCAGACTTGGACCATGAGTAATGGGCTCAAGGTGGTAGGTAAAATTGTGGATTATGAGCGGGATGAAGTCGTGATCAAGCAGGAGAATGGCGAGGTTGTTGTCAACGACAAACCGTTTGGTGGCTTACCTGAGATTTATCAGGATATACTGCTGCGAGTGGTCGAGACGTCAGAAGCCAAGCCGATGCCAAACAAGAAGGCTCTTGAGGATTGGGTGCGGACCTCACCTCTTTTCCGAAACGGCAAGTCAAAGAATTATAATCTCGAGGGTGTTGTCTTCGAATTGCAGGATGGCTCACAGTATGCAGTCCCGTTTTATCTGTTCGCCAAGAAAGAGCAGGCCATGCTGAAGAGCGGTTGGGATGCGTGGTTGGCGAGTCACACAACTGTGCCCACTCCACCGACTCCTGCGACGCCCGAAACGAATGGTGGCGGAACTGCGGTTGCGCCCGCAGTAGGACTCACTGGGAAGGGTGGGCCGGCTGAGGCTGGAGTGCCGAAGCCCGCTCAGGGGATCACCGCCAATGATGCTGGCGCCGATGGGTTACCCAAGCCTGCAACGGGTTTCACCGCCAATCTCGGCAATGATGTCGCTACGAACCCGTTGGGGGCGGGAGAAGCCAACTCGGAAAAGAAGCCCGTCGCACAAAATTACAAGCAGGATGACCAAGCGTTTCATTTGCAGTCACTTGCCGCGGCCTATCAAAGGGACCAACAGGTCAATCAGCGAATCGCGATGATGAACATGAATATGAATGCGATTCAGGCAGGGATCACCTCGGCTTGGGAAGTCACGCTCTATCCAAACCAGGGGAACCCTTATCCACCGAAGTGGGTCGTGACCTATGGGCGTAATAGCTTGATTGCTACGCAAGAAGCACTTCGAGGCAACCCCGGCTACTATGCTGGCCCCGTTCGAAAAATTAGCCGTTGAGGCGAAAGTAGCGACAACTTCAGAAAGGCCAAGGACGCTTGAATCCGTGAGCTGCGGCCGCGTTTGAAGAGTGTGCCGCGATGATCCCGATCGCGGGGCATTGACGGCGTGGGCGGTATTGGAGTGTTCGGCGTGCGTGGCGGGTGGTTGTTTGGAGTACCCTCGGTAGCTGAGTCGCAGGTCAGTTTGATCGCATTCTCCCTATCGACTGAGGTTCTATGCTGAGTCGGCAGGCCGCTGGGTGACTTGGACGCCTACCATGCGGGCAATCACGATGGCGACATAGAGTTGTCCTGCCATCGCCTCTAGGTTGGCGAGCGTCCTGGCAAGGTTGCTAAGCGGAAGAATATCACCATAGCCTAGTGTCGTTAGCGTGACATTGCTGAAGTAGATCATGTCACAGACCATCTGTTGTCGTACACCCAAAGCGACATAGTCGGGAATGTTGAACGAATTCGGGAAACAGACCTCAATCAGTGAATAGACTAACGCCCAAATCAGCCCCAGTAAAAAGTAAATGCACACAGCGCCGAGGATTCGATTGGTGTCGATTCTGCCGCTTTGGAAAACGCTTCGAGACAGGGCGATCACAAGTGACAGGAATATAGCCAAGTAGCAAGCGTATACGCCTACTAGCAAACTACGTGCTGGTTGGAATTCTGCCAGCATGGATCCAGTCAGTGCGACTAGCCCGGTGGCGAACGCGAAAAGCTGAATCCAACGCGACTGCGATAGCGAACGCATCGCCGAAATTACGACCGTAAAAAACAGCAGATTGAAGATTGTTCGATTGACATTGGAAGTGTCGTTCAGGATTGCCTGGCCAAGAATAATTCCCACCAGTGCGATTAGCAGTTCGAGATGCCGCAACCGTCGGAATGTTCCCTGCTTTGCTTGCGTTTGATCGAGTGCGTCTTGATTCATCGATTTAGGTCGTTTGGCAAGAAGTTTGAGCCGTGATTGCAATCACCCAAGCTAGGCTTCGGTAGTTGAGTTGGCACTGCCGGTTGTGGGGCCTGCCGTCTTGTGTTTGCGTAGTTCCGAAATGCTTTGGAAGACTACAAAGAATGTAGGTACAAACATCAGCGAAAAGAATGTGGCAGCGATCATGCCCCCGACCACTGCGTTGCCGACCGCTTGTCGGCTCGCGGCACCTGCCCCGGAGGCAAACAACAAGGGTAGGAACCCAAGAATCGATGACACAGCCGTCATCAGGATGGCTCGGAACCGCAGGCGGGCAGCGTTGCGGGCAGCTTCACGAATCGGTTTTCCCTCTTTTCGTTCCTGGCTGGCAAATTCGACAATGAGAATTGCATTCTTACTCGCCAGAGCTACCAGCAGAACGATGCCAATTTGCGTGTAAGTGTTGTTGTCTGCATTCCGCAGCACGAGTGCGAGAACTACCCCTAACGCGGCCAGAGGAACCACGGCGATGACCGCAGCAGGACTGGTCCAACTTTCGTATTGTGCTGCCAGCACGAGGAAAACGGCCAGGATGGCCAACAGAAAGATAATCGCTTGGCCACTGCCTGCCTGTTTTTCCTGAAAAGACATGCCTGTCCACTCATAGCCGAACCCCAGTGGCAGACGCGCGTCTGCCATCTCTTCCATCATGTTCAATGCTTGCCCTGAACTGACGCCCACTGCTGGCGACCCCGTCACCGAAGCGCTGGGGTAAAGTTTGTAACGCTGGACGACGGAGGGACCCACCATTTCCTTGACCGTCACAATGGAACTGATGGGAACCATCTTGCCATCGCGGTCGCGGACATCGAGATTTTCAATGTCTTCAGGGGAGGCTCGGAATTCCGGTTCCGCTTGAACCCGCACCTGATAGGGGCGATTGTTGTAGGTGAAGTCATTCAC
This sequence comes from Rhodopirellula sp., assembly GCA_003513555.1. Lineage (GTDB taxonomy): Bacteria > Planctomycetota > Planctomycetia > Pirellulales > Pirellulaceae > Rubripirellula. The sequence continues at coordinate 46,975 of DOPG01000372.1, forward strand.
ATACGCCGAACCCAAGTAGGCTTGCAGTGTGCCAAATACCGTCTGCAGGGGCACATTCATCGCCTTGGCTTTGACCCGGTCGACATCCGCGAACAGTTGGGGTTCGTTTGCTCGGAAAGTGGTATTGAGTCCGGAGAGACCAGACTGATCATTGCCAGCCTGTACAAGATCCTGCGCCGTATTCTGCAGTTGCGTATAGTTGGCTCCGCCTTTGTTCAACACTTCCATCTGAAAGCCACCAGCATTTCCGAGGCCATCGATGGGTGGTGGGGCAAAGGGAAACACAATGGCGGCTTCAACCTGATCGAAACGCCGCTTCATTTCACCAGCAATTGTTCGGATTTGCGTCTCACGCGTTTGGCGTTCATCCCATGGATCAAGAATGACAATCGAAAAGCCCAAGTTTGAACCCGCGTATCCACCCAACAACGAATAGCCGGCGATGGATAGGGAGTTCGCGACACCCGGTATCTGTTTGTAGTCTTCGTTCAGTTGGTTCATGACCTCGGTGGTGCGTTCGGTCGACGCAGCGTCTGGCAATTGAACATTGACAAACAGGTAACCTTGATCTTCGGGGGGAACAAAGCCTGTGGGTAATGACGTGAATAGGGCGCCGGTGGTTGCAATCAGGCTGCCGTACACGACTAGCACCAGCACGACCAAGCGTACAAACCAGCCAATGATAAAACTGTAAACCGAAGTTGCTCCGTCAAAACCGCGATTGAACAGCCGAAATCCGATGAACCTGGCTTGCTTGGGCTTTCTAAGAACGATGGCACATAAGGCAGGACTGAGTGTCAGGGCATTGACTGTACTGATGAGTACCGCTGCCGAAATGGTAAGAGCAAACTGTCGGAATAGTTGCCCGGTGATGCCACCCATGAAGGCACTGGGAATGAAAACTGCTAGCAGGACCAGTGTGGTAGCAATCACCGGTCCTGTGATCTCTTCCATCGCCTTCACTGCCGCGTCCTTGGGACTCAGACCATCGGCAAGGTGCCGCGTGCAGTTTTCGACCACCACAATAGCATCGTCGACTACGATTCCGATGGCCAGGACAATCCCGAACAAGGACAGCATGTTGATCGAGAATCCGATCGCATTCATCACCGCGAAAGTGCCGATCAGAGACACTGGAATGGCAACCACAGGCACGACCGTCGCTCGCCAGTCCTGCAGGAAAATGAAGATCACCAGGACTACAAGCGCGACTGCAATGAACAGCGTTTCGTACACTTCTGAGATGGAAGCTTCTACAAAGAGTGTCGTGTCAAAGGCAATGTTGTAGTCGATTCCTATGGGCCAGTTGTTACTCTCGCTCAACTCCTGCATCTTCTCACGAATGAGCTTGGCTGTTGTCAGGGCGTTGGCTCCGGGCAGCTGGTAAATGGCAACCGAAGCTGACGGCGCTCCATTAAATTTGGAATCGAATGTATAGTTCTTTCCCCCAAGTTCCACTCGGCCCACGTCACCAACCGTGAGAGTGCGTCCATCTTTCCCCGTACGAATGATGATATTCTCAAATTCCTTGACGTCTGTGAGACGCCCTTTGGCATTCACTGAAAACTGGAAAGCTGTGCCGGCTGGTGCCGGTGGAGCGCCAATTTGGCCAGCGGCGACCTGGACGTTCTGTTCTTTTACCGCATTGAGCACATCATCCGTGGTCAGGCCACGCTGTTTCAGTTTGCGAGGGTCAAGCCAGATCCGCATGCTGTAGTCACCCGCCCCAAAAACGGTGACATCACCGACACCAGCAATCCGGCTCAATTCATCTTTGACTGTCAGTGCATAGTTGCTCAGGTAAAGCGCATCGACGTTTTTCTCGGGAGACGTAAGCGCGATGAATTGAAGGATTTGTGTTGAACGTTTTTTGGTTGTGATCCCCTGGGCGCGAACCTCCTGAGGTAGTTGGGGTTCCGCAATCGCGACGCGGTTCTGTACCAACACGGACGCAATGTCCATGTCGGTCCCCAATTCAAAAGTCACCGTCAAGTTGTAAGTGCCGTCGTTGGCGCTCTTGGAAGACATGTAAAGCATGCCTTCGACACCATTGACCTGCTGTTCAATGGGGGCGGCAACGGTTTCGGCGATCGTGGTTGCATTACCACCGGGATAGATTGCTGAAACGGCAACGGTGGGTGGTGCGACCTCGGGGAATTTCGCAACAGGCAGGGCGCCGAATGAAACAAAGCCCGCGATCACAATCACGATTGAGATAACGGTTGCGAAGATGGGCCGATAGATAAAGAAACGCGACATCTGGTGCTCGATTTCCGGTGTGCAATCGAAAGAAGGAAAGCCCCTCTCTCGTCCTCAAGGATTAAGTGGCTGACGTCGTGGGTGACGGTGTAGTTTCGGATGTTGCAGGTTTGGATGGGGCGGTGCTGCTGGGGGCAGTAGCAGCAGGTGCTTCCGTGTTTGGTTGACCACGCCCACGTAGCAAAGCCTCGGCATCCACCGAAAGCGTCTTCGACGTCGGTACCACTTTTGCACCAACTCGTGCACGTTGAAGCCCATTGATGATCACACGATCATTATCGCTGAGGCCCGTTTGGATGATCGCCCATCCGCTCACGGCTTGACCGACGGATACTTTTTTCTGAACGACTTCGTCATCGGAATTCACGGTCATGACAAAGGAACCTTGGTCGTTACGGGTGAGTGCCGCTTCGGGAATCAGCAGTGATTCGACGGACTCTTCAGCAGGAATACGTACCGTGACAAACAGTCCCGGCAGGAGTTGTCGGTCATCGTTTTTGAACGAGGCCCGGAGCCCTAAAGTACCAGTATCGGCCTCGATTCCAGCTTGATCGACATAGTCAAGCTTTCCCTCAAAAGGGAAGCCTTGGTCTGTCTCGCGGCGGAGATAGACTTTGGCCCCTCGCCAGCGGTCGTTTTCCGCCTTGGGCTCGACCTTATTTTCCGTCTGAGCCAGTTGCTGGGCCTTCATGAACTCCAGGAGGCTTCGGTCGCTGATGCTGAAGTTTGCAAAAATGACGCTGTCATTGACCACGGTTGCCAGCCGATCGCCGTTTTCAACAAGATTGCCTAGTTTGAAGTAGGTTTTTGTAATCGCACCATCGATGGGGGCATGGACTTTCGTGTAGTCAAAGTCCAACTGAGCCTGATCTTGCTCTGCTTGTGCACTGCCAAGTTTGGCTTCGGCAGCAACGACATCAGCCTTGCCGGAGTCGAGGTTTGCTTCAGCTGCCTTCGATGCTGCGACAGCGTTTTGGTACTGAGCGTCGGAGCTTGCGTTTTGAGCTTTCAGGCTCTCCTCACGCTCTAACTCTTTATTGGCTCGGGTCAATTCTGCCTCGAGCGTAGCGAGACGGGCTGTTTTGACCTTAATATCTGCATCGGCCGCGGCAACTTGGGCGATCGCGGACTTCAAGACGGCTTGGTACTGATCAGGTTCAATCTCGTAAAGAGTTTTGCCCTTTTCCACCATTCCGCCAGGCTGAAAGCCAATCTGCTGAATGAATCCGCGGACTCTTGCGCGGACATCTGCTTCCTCCGAAGCCTCAGTACGGCCTGTCTGTTCCAGAAACGGCGTGATCTTGCTGCGGACCGGCAAGGCGGTGGTTACTGAGGGCGGGGGCGGTGGATCGTACTTATTCTCTTGACGCGTGCACCCTGTCAGACAGGAAGCAAAGCCCAGAAGAACGAGAGAGCTTGCGTTCAGAAAAAGCTTGGTTGTGTTCATCCAGTCGACTCGAAGAGAGAGGTATCCAAAAGATCGGGGATCACCCGCTGGGCGATATCTATCCGCGTTCCAGGCTGCAGCCCAGTTTAGACCTGTTGGCATCTGATTAGGAGGTTACTCGCAGCAATATCCTTGCAGCATAATGGAAAAAGCCAATGGTGGCATCAGGCAGCAGGCTGGGCAGCGGGAGCCGTTTGTTGTTTTGCTAAGTCGAAGGTCCAGCGTCCTGCCATCAGGTCTGCAATTGGTTTTGTGCCCTGCATTCGACCCAGAATGATTTTCAATGCGGCCATGATCGGTGTTGCCAAGAACATGCCGATTACTCCCCACATCATTCCCCAAAACATCAAGCCCACGAGGATGGTAACTGGGTGCAGGTCGGACGAATTACCCATGATCTTGGGTTCCACGACATTCCCGCTGATTAGCTGAATGGTACAGATCACTGTGATCGTTGCCGCCATCCAAGCTACCGAACCTTCGGGATCCAAAATGATCAGTGGAATCGGCAGAAGGCTAGCAACAATGGGCCCCACATTCGGCACAAAGTTGAGCAAGAATGCCAGGACGCCGAACGTGAAAGCCATGGGCACACCAAACATGCGTAATGCGAGCCCAAACACGACACCGGTAAAAATCGAAATCACTGTCTTCAGCGATAGGTACGATCGGATTTGCTGATCGACTTCGCTAAGTGTTGGTGAGTGACTGATCGATGGAGTGCCGATGAGCAAAAAGAACACGTAGATCAGTACCACTACACTGGTAGACACCAGGCTTACAAATGTCTGAGATAATGTCGTGATGCCATAGGTTACCATTTGATCGACAAATTTACTTGCTTTTTCCGACCTCGGCTTCGCTTTCCCATTTTTTGTCGTGCCAGTGATGTTTGTATCTGTTGCGGCAAGCTTTGTGGTGGGGACAGCAGCCATTTCTGGCTTGGTTTTCTCGTTCGCAACGTTTCCAGTCACGCTTGGTGGTTTTGTGTCGCCTGTGTCAGACCGAGACGTTTTTGAACGCGTTGGTGCGGATGATATGTCATCGGCGGGCATTGTGACACTTTGCTGTCGTGACTCCATTGGTGTTGGGGTTCCACTCTGGATGGGGGTGATCGATTCTCTGAGCGAGAGACGCTGAGGTAAGTAAGACTCAACCCGATTGACGATCGTGCTGACGCGATTTCGATACGCTTGTGCATTGGTGGATAAGTCGATCATGGAAACCCAGATTGAGCATCCGAAAATAATGAGCACAACCACGCCAGCAAGAAAAGTCAGGCCGGCGGCAACAATTCGTGTCACTCCCAGCCGTTTTTCCAAGACACTCAACACAGGACTGATGCCGCTAACGACAAAGAATGCCACAACCAGTGGCACAAGTACTGGTCGCAGCCAGTAAACGGAGAAGGTGATGCAAACTGCGACGAGGACCAGCAGGCAGGCTGTTTGGACACGTGTTTGGGGATTCTCTTCCAGTCGCATGATGTTCCTGCCAGTGTGGAATGTCGGTGGTGATTGGAGGGCGTGATTAGAAACGAGGAGTGAATTCAAATTTTCAATGAAGACAAGGCTACCAGCACCAGTTGGCGTGAGGATAACCAACAAGTGTCCCGCAGGGGAGGCGGATTTTGATTGGCTTGGGTTTCTCGGATGCGCTGTTTTCTTCATCAAAGGCGAGCCTGCCCGCCTGCTTCGTCCGGTTCTCCAAAATTCTCTAAGAAATGAAAAACGCTGCTGTAAGCAGGTGATTTGTGGTGCGTCGGCAGGTAAACCTAGGTGTCAGGGGAGGCAGTGACTCGAACAAGGCCGTATGATGAACTTCTTGTTGGTGCGGCGTTTCAGCTTGTCTATGCTGGCCGAGTTGCTGTAACCGCGTGCCAGTCCTTGACGAAAGTGACAGCGGCGTCCCAGCCTGATCCTCCAATGAGGGGCTGCGTTCCGCTGCTGCGGCTCAAAGGCTTTGCGCAATTGCGGCAGCAACGCGACGGCTAAAATCGGTTGGAGGCATGCAAGAAAGAATTGATTTGTCGCTCGCGCTGAGACTGTTTCGCCAGTGCCGAGTGATAGGAATTCCGTTGTAAACAAAGCAATTCTGTCACCTGTGGAGCAAGGCTCAGCTTGAGGGCAATGTTCTCCTTTGACTTTCAGTTGCAGGTGTAAGCGCGTTTGTTGGTCGGCACGGAACGAGACTAGTCGGAGAAGTTGGATGAGCTTGAATGAAGAAGATACTGTTGACGATTTGTTGGCGGTGAGTGCCAACGATCCTGTCCATGTTCAGTCAGTCAAGGAGGAGGGGGTTGAGATCAGCGCCGTTACTCATCGTGGGCGTGTGCGAAATAACAATGAGGACCAGTATGCCGTTGTCAGGAGAACCCGCTCTGGCGTGGTGCTGGCGAGTAGTCTGCCGAGTAGTGACTTGAAACATCAGGATCGAACGGCTTGGTTGATTTGTGTGGCAGATGGATTGGGGGGAGAGGTTTCGGGAGAAGTCGCGAGCGCGACCGCGGTGAAAGCCATCTTGGAATTTGCTAGTGAAATGAGCAGTTGGGTGATGCAGCCCGCCGAGAGTCTGGAGTTGGACATTCAGAAACGGGTGGCGCTCTACTCGCAAGCAATCAAACGGGACCTGCGAGACATGGCAAGTGAGAATGCCGAGCTTGATGGTATGGCAACAACGCTGACTGCAGCTTACATCTATGGTGATTCTGCAGTGGTCGTCAATGTCGGTGACTCAAGGTCTTATCTTGTAGGATCAGGCGGACTGCGGCAAATCACACGGGACCATACGGTTGCGCAAGATCTGCTGGATGCAGGGGTACCTGTTGAGTCGACGCGTGCTTATGGGAATGTGCTCACTCGCTGTTTTGGCACTGATGGTGATCCTGTTCCGGTCGACGTTTTTCACGTCAAACTAAACGTTGATGATCGGATTCTGTTGTGTTCCGATGGGTTATCTGATCTTGTCATCGATACCGATATCGCAGCCGTGATCGCAGAATCAAAATCCACCGCTGATGCTTGCGAAACTCTGGTTTCAGCTGCCTTGTTAGCCGGTGGGCGTGACAACATTACCGTCGTGCTTGCGCGGATGCTGGAATCGATGCAACCACACCCCTTGAATGACTTGTATGCTCGAATTGACAACAAAACGGACAGTGGGGCCGTTACCAAGGCCGAGTAATTGCACGCTCTCGTGATGGTCCCGTTGTTAAATGCTCCGCCGTCGGGATAGCAGAACCTCTCTCGATAGGTTTGAAAGTACACCGACGGTTGGCTTGGGGCCTGATGAATCGAGTTTGTGTGGCTGTGCTTGCCCGACCACACCGGTTGCCAAGAAAAGCCGATGCGGCTTGCTGAAGTAGCTTGGCGAGCGAATGCGTGATCTGCGGGAATGCTGGCATAAAATGGGTGAGTGTTTTCTTCGTTCGTTGTTGGGGTCTTCGCTGGGTGAGCTTTGGTTTTGCGCTGTCATCATGCGGTAGCTTGCACTGGAACCCAACGAAAATGGGGATTTGCGAGGTTGGGATTGACAGGTTTCCATAATCGACTGGTGCCGCGGTGGACTGACGCAGTTTTGAAGTGAGGCTGCATCGCACTGCGGCACCCTCTTTAGATTCCAAATCGTTCTGCGTGTGGTTTTCGCGGGCACCGATGTGGGAGCTGAGTGAGTGAGTGAGTGCCTGCTCGCTCTGAAATTTCTCCTGAGTTGGTCTGTGGTAGGTTGGTCTTTCACCGCAAGCTGCCCGACTTCTTAATCGCACGGACCAGCGTAAACCCTAGGTAGACAGCAACAGCACACCCGATCGAGCCGGGTAGCGAAACGGAGCCAAACTTTGGCGGCACATTGTTGCTCCATAGTGATGCTGAACCAACGAACAATGCAGCGGTAAGGATGCCGAGGACAAGGCGGTTTGTGATGCTGTCGAGCTTTCGGTGTTCCAGATTGATATTGAAGCTGCCACGCCGGATTCGATTCATGATGTCAGCAACATCCGACGGAAATGTTTCTGCTAGTCGTGTCCAGTCGCGTTGCGCTGACTGCAGTTTTCGCCAGGCACGTTGCGGCGAAAGTCTCCGCTTGATGGATTCGGCGCGGTAGGGTTCCAGTAATTCAATCAGGTCAAAGTCCGGTGATAATTGCTGAGCGGTACCTTCCAGCATGACCAGCATCTTGATCAATAGGCTGACCTTGGAGGGAAGTAGAATATGGTGTTTTCGTATGATTTCGATCATGCCATTGAGTGATCCGCTAAGGTCGAATTCATCGATTGCTTGGCCACCGTAATCATCAACGAAGTTCACAAGGTCATTTTGTAGCATGGTCCGATCGAAATCTGTCGGAACTTCGCCAAGCTCGACGACGCATTCCTGCAGACGTTTACTGTCACGATCAATCGCGGCCATCAACAGATCTTCGATCTGTTCTCTGAGTTCTTCATCTACTCGCCCGACCATTCCACAATCAAGTAAGCCGATCTCGGAGTGCGGCAGAACCATCAGGTTCCCGGGGTGAGGGTCCGCGTGGTAGAAACCATCGCGGAAGATCATCTGCAGAAACATGTTTGCCCCGCGTTTTGCGATATCGGCTAAATCGAAGTCTGATTCTTGCAGTGCTTTGCGATCTGTTAGTTCAATTCCATGGAGGCAGTCCATCGTTAGGACTCGCCGAGAGCAGCATTGTGGGTAGGAAGCTGGGATCGCAATCATGGAATCATCCCGGAAATTGCGTGTGAAACGCATTAGATTGTTTTGTTCGCGTGTGAAATCGAGTTCGTCGCGAAGTGTACGAGCGAATTCTCTCGCCGTAGCGAGAGGTCGATAGCGAGCAATGTCCTGTGAGTAATGTTCTGCCAGTTCAGCAAGTTGGATCAAAATCTCGAGATCATTTCGTACTCGTTCTTCAATACCTGTGTGTTGCACTTTTACTACCACCGATTTTCCATCCTTCAGCACGGCGTGATGAACTTGCCCAATTGAGGCTGATGCAAATGGAAATGGGTCGAACTTCTGAAAGACTTGGTTGGGGGAGGATCCCAGTTCTTCCGCAATCAAGGCATTGACTTGTTCGACTTGATCAGGTGGCGTACTGGATTGCAGTTGGGATAATTCTTCGGCCAGATCTGGGCCAATCAAGTCTGAACGCGTGCTCAATATTTGCCCAAGCTTGATGAATGTTGTCCCAAGTTCAGTGAGAGCCATGCGTACACGCACTGCTTCTGGCAGGTCACTAATCTGTTGGCCATCAGTGGTACGCAGGTGGCGTTGCACCCACTCTGTTCGTATGCCGCTGAGCCACGGAGCGATTCCATATTTCATCGCGACGGATACAACTTCGTGGAATCGCGCGGTGTTACGGACGAGACGCGGTAGGTCGGTGATTTCCACTGTGGGGCTCAGGCGTTCGTGGGATGAAAATGATGTTGTTATCACGTTTGTATCAGATTTCGGTTAGCCTCAGTTTGGCGGGGAGGGGATCATGCGAACCAGAGCGGATGTTAAGAAATTCGCCGCTTTGGAGGCGGAAAGTGCCCAAACCCGATGCATGGGAATCTTTCCTGTGGTGATGACACGTATGAACATGTAGGTCGACGGTCTGTCACGAGCCGACCAATTGGGGGTCGAGACCCCTGCGAGCTCATGTCGCGGTTTTCGTGGGTGGTTGTGTGACGGTCATGCGGATTAACTTGATGTCACCAAATTCGCGGCTTTCTGGCTGCCTTAAGGACTTGCCCTGTAATGCCCAGACGTTACCGTTTAAGAGGAATGTGACGAAGCTTGTCGGAAACCCTTGTGAAAATAGGGTAGTTACTTCCGCTTGTGAGCCCATCCTGTTCCACTAGCGATTAGTGTGAAGGCTCTGATGTTCGCTCGGAATAAAGTTTGTTCAGGAGAGAGGTATGCGTTTGATATCAACCTATCTTGGTGTTGGCCTGCTGGCCGTTGCGGTGATGCTCGTTGACCAGCGTGACGCTGAGGCACAGTATCCCTACACCATCAATACTGGTGCCACCTACGTGGCCCCCGTGCAAGCCTACGCACCTGCTGTGGTTGGTTACACCGCCGAACGACGCGGTCTGTTTGGGCGGCGTACGGTCTATCGCCCCGTTCTTGGCCCTTCCGTGGCGCAGCCAGTCTCGGTGGTTGCTCCGGTTGAAACCGTCACTCAAGCGACCGCCATCACACGTGCTCCCGTCACTACGGCAAGGCCTGTGCTGCAACCAGCCGCTGTCTATCAGGCACCCGTGGCTGCAGCCCCCGTGGTTGTTTCGCAACGCGTAGTCACCACTGGGCCTGTGATCATGGGCCGACCGGTCATCAGTGTCCCAGCACCAGTTGCCAGCGTCACAGCACCAGTGGTCATAGCACCTGCACCTGTCGTTGTGGGGCGACCCCTGTTGGCACCAACGGTCGTCAATCGACCTGTGGTCGTAACACCGCCACCCGTGATCAACAGCTACTATCCGCCTGTGTACCCAACGCCGTTTGCACCAGTCGTCGGCTATTGATTTCTGTTGGTGAAACTCTGTGAATTGATCACACGAAAAATACCGAGGTGTACCGCAATGTGTGTGGCAGCATCTCAAACGCCATCAATGATACGAGAGCTACTACTTCCTGTTGGGACAGATGTTTCTGGGCGAAAACGCAGGGTGTTGTTGCGGTGGCTCAGGATTGTTCGAGATACGGGAGAGAGTTCCATTGTGAATTCCCCTGAGCCATACTTATCTCGCTGCCCTCGTTTGCATGGTCTGTGGGTACTGCGTGATACCCGAGCAGCTTGAAGTAGACCGACCGTGGAGTGGGGCCGAAGCTTCATTGCCGTCAGTTGCACCACTGCTGTTCTAACCCAAGTTGTTCCTCAAACAGATAGACTTGACCAGCAGTTTTAGGGGATGCGTCATGAGCTTCCTCTTGTCAAAGCTTGTTTGTCACTTGTTCGTCGGATGCGGTTGATGGTGCTCAGCATGCCTTCACGGCGTGCGAGGTGTCGCGTCATTTCGTGCTTGTAGGGGAGGTCCATCAGGGTGACACCAAGAAGGATAAATAAGACGCCTTGACCGGGCGTGAACTACATCACTGTACCTGTCATCAACAGGAGGAACCCGAGCGAGTTGAGTACGATTTTTCGAACGAAGTAAGGTAGCGGCGACTGTGGCGTTTCTCGACAGTTGGTTGGGGCCGGGTGGCACAGGTAATCTTCGGGAAGACGCAAAATCAAAAGCTACGCGATCACGAGACTACCGATGAACACAAGGGCGGACACTGCCAGTACCCAGATGAAATACTGTGAATCCCACTCTTTAGCTGTTTCGAAGATATTTGAAAATGGCGGCATCAAACGGTAGGTTCTTGGGGCCGTGAAAGGTAACGGGGGTTCCCGTAAGGCTTAACTGTGTCTGCGGCCTGATTCATAGGCATCATTGGCGTGACTCGCTGAATGTCAAATCACCTCGGCGGGGCACGAGTTGGCTTCATGGCATCACGGAACTGGGAAAACGAGCCCTGCAGCCCACGATGTGTTTGCCGTTGGAAAGCCGTTCTTGTTCAGAGCAGCTTTTCCGTTACCCGGCTATCAGAACTCAGCGATTGACAGCGGTGGTTCGCTGGGCAAGTTGCCAATAGGTCATGGAGCCGGCAGCTCTTTGGACGAGCGAACTGCGTTGGGTGGCAGGTAAACGTGCTCGGACGACATCATAAAGATCGCGGAGCATGACCTCATTGTCACCATAGTAGCTGTGACCAAGCAGGCTCAGGTCTGTCCCGCTGACATCGACTGTTTCGATGCCAGGAACAATCACGAGGTCGGCTCCACTGTCCCCGGCTCTGGGGTAACCGTTTACCTTCCTCGAAGCAATCAGTGCCTGATCCTGTGAAGAGGCATAAAGCGTCACGTGGTTCGCAACCTGCACGAGGGCGGGTGCTGCATCACGCCGAAAGTAGTCGGCATCAATATCAGGAGCTGCCAGGACAATGCGGTCAAACAGTGGTGGATCAATGGGGGTTTGCTGCTGACTGATTTGCCGAATCGCAGCCGTCATCGCTCGGTTCCCCATACTGTGGGCGATTACATTAATCGATTCCGCTCCTGTGTCTGTCGCGAGTGCGAGTAGGAAATCCTTTAGGTGCGGAACCGGCCAGTCTGCATTGT
>DOPG01000478.1:0-2013 GCA_003513555.1 Rhodopirellula sp.
AGGTCGCCGTACAGGAAGAGGTCGCTGTACAGGAAGAGGTTGCCGTACAGGAATTGGTCGCTGTACAGGAAGAGGTCGCCGTACACGAAGAGGTCGCTAACGGTTTTCGAGCGATGTCATTACACGACAGCGTCCAACGCGCGATCGACGTCTCCGGATATACAACACCCACACCAGTCCAAGCTCAGATCATTCCTTACATGCTAGAGGAACGCGACGTCCTGGCACAGTCGCAGACAGGGACGGGAAAAACAGCTGCCTTCGCTCTACCCATTTTGAGCCGACTAAATCCCAAGCAGCGTAAACCCCAAGTCTTGGTATTGGCCCCCACACGCGAACTCGCAATCCAAGTTTCAGACTCATTCAACAAGTATGGAATGTTTTTGGACAACTTGAACATCGCGACGATCTACGGCGGTCAATCCTACGACCCGCAACTGCGTCAATTGCGGCGTGGCGTGCAGGTTGTCGTGGGCACGCCTGGACGAGTGATCGACCACATCAAGCGTGGAACACTGGACATCAGCCAGCTTCAGTGTCTTGTCTTGGACGAGGCCGATGAGATGCTAAACATGGGCTTTCTGGAGGACGTTCAGTTTGTCCTGAAGCAAACGCCTCAAGAACGTCAAATCGCACTTTTCTCTGCGACTCTTCCGGAGCAAATCCGAGCGATCGCCCAAGACTACCTGAACGACCCGGCCAAAATTACCGTCAAGAAGAAAACGATGACGGCTGATTCGATTCACCAGCGTGCCCTATTTGTCGCCCCGCGGGACAAGGTTTACGCATTATGTCGAATTCTAGAAGCCGAAGAGACCGATGGGGTCATTGTGTTCACAAAGACCAAAGCGGCAACGCTGCAAGTTTCAGAGCACTTACAGCGTGCGGGCCTATCGGCAACTGCCCTGAACGGTGACATGCCTCAAAACGCCCGCGAGCGAACCATCGAACAGTTCAAATCAGGGCGGCTCAATGTGCTCGTTGCAACTGACGTAGCGGCAAGGGGCTTAGATGTAAGTCGCGTCAGCCATGTTTTCAACTTCGACCTGCCCCACGACACCGAATCGTATATCCATCGAGTGGGACGCACCGGCAGAGCCGGAAGAAGAGGCGAGGCGATCATTTTCCTGAGCAATGCACAGCGAGGCAAATTACGCACCATCGAACGCGCGACAAAGCAGAAAATCGACATTGTGCAGTTGCCGACGACAGATGACATCAATCAACTTCGAATCAAAAGATTCATGCAGACGATCACTGACACTGCAGCAAGTCAGGATCTCACGATGTTCAAAGATCTGATCAATCTTTATGCGGAAGAATCAGGCAAGCCAATGGAATTGATCGCTGCAGCGCTTGCACACATCAATCAACAGGGCAGACCTTTTCTTGCCAAAGACCGACCCCAACGAGCATCGCGTGAGGATCGAAAGAAGAACCGATCAGATCGTGACAACTCGGGTGACCGCGGCGAGCCTGGCGGACGTCGACGCAAGGAAATGAAACGCAAACCTCGTCAAGTCGGCCCCCCGGCAGCTGGCATGGAACGATACCGAATCGAGGTCGGGAAACGAGACGGAGTGCGACCTGGCAACATCGTTGGCGCAGTCGCCAACGAAGCCGGCATCGACGGTGACTTCATTGGCCCCATTCAGATTCATGATTTCCATAGTACCGTCGATCTCCCCGAAGGTATGCCACGCGGTGTCTACCAAACCCTGAAGAAAACTCGGGTTGCTGGAAAGCAGATGCACATCGCTCGTGAGGGTGAAAGATCAGAAGACGGTTCCGACTCTGGAGACAAGCGACACCGCAAACCTCGAGCAGGAAAGCCGCGACACAAACGCAGCACAGAGTCAGGATTTCCAAACAAAAAGAAAAGCAAGACCAAACAAGGTGGCAAACGAAAGAAACGCAAGACACCAACTTCCTGATACGGAAATGCAAAAGGCTTCCTTTCACTCAGATGCTGGTCACGCACTAAGCCCAGCACTGGGATTCAAAGCACTGGGA
>DOPG01000478.1:2239-3566 GCA_003513555.1 Rhodopirellula sp.
ACTGGGATTCAAAGCACTGGGATTCAAAGCACTGTTGCGACCCGTAGCACCGGTCCTTTGCAGCAACTCGTTGAATTCTGGGCTTCTCTAAACCAGTTCGGGCACAGAGACTCCCTCAGACATCAGCACATGCGGTCGACCTGTTTGGTCATGAATGATCGATTGCGGATTGATCCCAAGTTTTCGATACAGGGTCGCAATTACATCGCAGAATGCAATGGGCCGCTCGGTCACTTTTCCTGCCTCGCGGTCAGTTGCCCCAAGAACCAAACCGCCCGGCATCCCTCCCCCCGCGATAAGCCCCATCGAAACGCTTGGCCAGTGATCACGTCCGCCTTTCTCATTCACTTTGGGCGTTCGTCCGAATTCCCCCCAAGCCAGCACGATGGTGTCGTCCAGCATGCCTCGTGACTCAAGGTCTGTCACCAACGCGTGAAAGCCGTGATCAAACAGCGGCCCGAGATGACGCATGCGATTATTATTATCGGAGTGTGTATCAAAGTCACTCAGTGAAACACTGACAACACGCACACCAGCCTCGATCAAGCGTCTTGCCAACATGAACTTCAACAGCGAATCTGGACCTTCGCTCGTATAAAACTGAGTGCCGCTAGCAGCAAACTTGGGTGTGTAGTGTTCTACCACCCGCGAATCCTCTGCATTGATATCCATTGCCCGAGCGAACGCACCCGATGTCAGCACCTTATAAGCTTGCTGGTGGAACTGATCCATGGCGTCCATCGATCCGGATGTATCCAAATCGCGCTTGAACCGATCGACACTCTTCAGCAATTTCAAGCGATCATTCAAACGATTCACTGGCAGGTCATGGATGAGGCGGAGCTCTGTCTTGTGGTCATTACCCAGTCGCTTCAGCTCACCCTTCATTCCAGTTTCAAGTTCTCGTTTCCAAATGTCAGAGATGTCTGGGCGAAATGGTTTACAGCCGATCCCAAGAAACCCCGGCCGAGCACTATTGCGAACCAGCGGTCGCCCTTGCATCAAGTCAATGAAGTTAGGAACTTCATCTTCCGGTTTCCCCAATAGATGCTTGACCACGCACCCCAAAGCGGGACGTCCCCCAAGAGATTTCAGGGCCTTTTCTTCATAGCCTGACTGACATTGAAAAGCATGATGTTTTCCATCAGACCCTACCAGAGACCGTAAAAAAACCAGTTTGTCAGCAATCTTTGCGCACTGCGGCATCAGTTCCGTCAATTGCACACCAGGAACCGCAGTACTGATCGGACCAAACGGACTCCGCAGCTCGCTGGGAGCAAACGGCTTGGGATCAATCAGATCCATCTGCGGCGGGGCACCGTCAAGG
>DOPG01000478.1:3815-21121 GCA_003513555.1 Rhodopirellula sp.
ACCCGTCCCTGCAAATGCCTCATGAGCAAGAATTTGAGGCAAGCTTAGCCCAGCGATTCCAGCGGACCCCGCCGTGAGAAAACTCCTCCGAGATACCCCAGTGCAGTTAGCAAAGGCTTGACCTAACTTCAAACGGATCATGTCATGCAGCTCCGAGAAAATTGACGCCGGTTAGAATTTTAGCAGTTTCCTGAGACGTGGGGTAATCACGACTCAGGCTCGATGCGATGCACCCTTTACCTGAACTGTTGTGCAATGAATCGCTCACCCGCTTCTCTCCGAATTTTCAGTCAGACTCAAGGGTTTTCGATCCAGCCTGCACGAACTTCTCGTGCAGCACCAGTTCACGAATCACGTTTCGCAAAGGAAAATTATTCTGCCCAGCCGCCTCAACGATTTCATCCACAGCCACGGCATCAGCCGGGCCCAGATCACGCGCTAAAGCAAACCGCAATAAATGTGCTGTAAAAGCATTGGCGAAACGCTGCCGTTCCTGATGTAACAACTGCTTGAAACGCACCACATCGTCAAAAGCATATTTGGTCATCAGCGTGCCCCCAACATCGACTGCCCGCCCGTTCGGATACTTGCTACGCCAACGTCCAGTAATGTCGAAGTTTTCAAGTGCGAACCCAAGAGGATCGAGACGCGCATGACAACTGGCACAATCAGGGTTCTCACGATGCACCGCGAATTTCTCACGGATCGTCAGGTTCTTATCGGTCTGTTCTTCATTGAGCGGCGGAACATCATTCGGAGGCGGGGCAGGTGGATCGTTGAAAATGACTTCAATGACCCAAGCTCCTCGAGCGATCGGATGCGTGCGTTTAGGTCCTGATGTCATACTCATCATCGCCGCGTTGGTGACCACACCACCATAACGAGGGTCGCCGATTGCAACTCGCTCAAACACACGTGATCGCAGCATCCGTTTGACTTGCTCATCAAATTGACGATTCAAATCCTGCTGCCGTTTAGCGGGATCGATGGGGCCGGGAACTTTCTCCAACGCCAAGTCATTTGTTTGAATCTCTTCTGTTAGCCGGTCCAACTGCTGCTTCTGTGCCGGACTCATGGCAACAAGGATATCCTGATCAGAAACGAACAGGTTATGACCACTAAATGCCGCAACAACTTCCTCTGGCTTCAATTCGCGGTCATACAAGCGTGCCTGATCGATACTGACAGACAGATACCTGTTTCCGCCAGCCGGAAGATGTCGCAAACCAAAGATGACTGATGTTTTCTCTTTGGGAAAAGTAGCCAATCCCTTGTTGAAGGGGCCACCATATGGCTGACCGTTCCGATACAGCTGCGTGTTTCCGTCTTCTTGATACACCATGACCAGATGCAATACCCCTTGGGTCTCAGTCTCTTCCGTTGACCCCGGAAAGTCATCAGTCCGACTAAACCCATTGCTTCCAGAAATCCAATGCTTACGTTTACGCTCACCCAAAACGATCGTATCAAAGAAGTCACCCGGCCCTTGAATGCCCATCACCCCACCGCCTTCTTGATTGACATCATGCAGACGGAACGTAACCTCAAGACTCTTCGCTTTCAACTCGATCGGCAAACCTGGACTTTGCAGATATGCACGATCCAGCACCACCAAGCCATCCTCAAATCGCACTTCCCCGTGCGATGTCAAATCCAACTCGTTGACTGAACTCTTCAAGTCACCCTCAAAATCCCAGGCTGCATAGGGTCTCAGGTCGAGAGGGGGGGTGGAATCCAAATCCTGACGCCGCTTCTCAAGCAACCGTTCGCGCACGGGAGCCACCAAGCTCTCTTTCTGTTTCCGCAAGTCCAGAACCAGCTCTGCAAGTTCGTTGCGTCTCTGTTCATTGTCACGATTAAATTCATCCACCTCCTCTCGGTTCAAGCGGGGCGGCTTTAAATCGGATGTGTACCAGAAATCCAAAAATTCACTGCGGTACGCCAAATCAGGTAACAGCAGTTCTGCCAGTGGTCGATTTTCAAGAAATACCATATCAAACAGCAATAGCGGCTCCAACAACATCTGCAGGCTGGCAGGATTCTGTTGATCGAGATTGAACAGGCGATATTGCTGAGGATCAGGCGTTGCCGCCAATACATTCTCAAGTTGCATCCACTGTGCAGGAAACGAATCCAGAAACCGTTCTATTTTAGGATCCGCCAGCATACGATCCACAACCTTTGCGAGAATTTCAGGGCGTGTAAGTTGCCCCTCCTCGGCCAACGCCAACAGAGCATCATCAGGGCCGCTTCCCCACAAAAAGAAGGAAAGCCGCGATGCCAATTCAAAGTTTGCATCAGATAGCTTGCCGGTGTCTGCCCGATACAGGAAAAGTGGCGAAGACAAGGCTGCAGCGGCAGTCTTCTTCATGCTCTGGGTGAACGACAAACCCGATTCGATATTCGAAACCGCGTAGTCGCGGTAACGAGCCATCGTCGCCTCCTCAACGGGACCACGGAACGCAATCCTTAAAAAGGACTTTAAGCGTTGCTGTATCTCTGACTTCGGACTTTTTCCGTTTCCCGGATCCGCAAAAAAATCACCCCAGATACCAACCGTCTCCTCATTGAAATCAGGACTGTTGGTAATGGAAACACTTAAACGCAAAAATGCATCCAACAAGAGCGGTGAAAGTGTGAGTTGGTTAGCCTGATTGTCAAAACCATGGGAAGCACGCAGGTCTTTCGGGAACGAGTTCACGGATGCCATTCCGCCAGAGTCATCGAGCGACTTGCTGCTGACACGTACTTTGGCCGGCATTGCCTGCTCGCCAGTCGCTACATAATTCTGATCGCGACTCATCAGTTTTTCAGGCAGATGAAAAACATCCATTTTCAAGCCGAACAAATCTCGCACCGCATTATTGTACTGAAACCGATTCAATCGCCGCATTGGAATTTCTGGGACCGGCATCGCACCTGTCGCTTCACGCAACAACACTTTCAGAGCAACCACCGCATTGTGACGGACAGTCTCGTCCAATTCAGATTCATCTTCGGGTGGCATATCGTAGGAGTCGATTGCCTTCAGCATTGCCAATATCATTTTTGGCCTGTCGACGAGATCTGCGCGATTGCCGATCGCTTCAAAATTCATCTGGCCATTGGCATCACTCCCCCCATGGCAATGAACACAGTGATCAGCGATTAAAGGCTGAATCGTTTGTTCAAATTGCCCAGCTGAGGCAGTACGCACCCCTAGGAACAACACAAGCGTTAAAAATAACAGGGGCAACTCAGAACGAAGCGACCACCAGATGTAACGTGACATTTCCATACAAGCTTTCATGTTTGTGCAACTCACGCCCACAAGTCTGAGATAACACCGTTACTGTCGGAAAATTGCTCAATTTCCAAGCCCATCAGGTTGGCGATCGTGAGCCACATATTTGAATTCAATGTACCACTGCGTGATCGAATGAATCGTCCTTGTTTGATTTGCCCCTGCGACTTACCAGCAACGATCAATGGCAAATCATAATATTGATGTGTCGCACCGTCCCCCAAGCCGGCGCCGTAAGTAACGATCGAATTGTCCAGCAAACTGGTGCCGTCAGTGTCTTTGAGCGTTTTCATTCTGGAGAGCAGATATGCATATTGCTGCATATGAAAAATGTCGATTTTCTGTAATTCTTTGTATCCATCACCCTTTTGGTTGTGAGTCATATTGTGATGTTGAACTGGAGCAGAAAACACTCCTTCATACAACAACGATGCATCCCACCTCTCGGGTCCAACCATGAAGGTACACACATTGGTAATGCCCATCTGCAACGCCAACAACATCAGATCAGCTTGCAGTCGTATGTACTCACCACGGGGCAGAACTTCGTCTTTGGGGATTTCGATATCCGCGTCCGAAATCAACTTTTGCATTTTCTTGATTCGAACTTCCACATCCCGAATCATTTCCATGAACTCATCCATCATTTCACGATCATGACGACCAAGCTTTCTGGACAGCGACCTGGCGTCGGCGAGGACAAGGTCAGTCACATCCATCATGTGCCGCCGATATCCATCAGCCATGAACAATCGGTCGTACAACTTTTTTGGATCTTTAATGGACGGTGCGATTTTGTCCGGTCCATACCAAGAAATATTGTCGAAAAAGATTGACTCCTTTCCTGCCTTGAATCCATTGCAACTGACCTCAAGTGTCCGGAACGCCGTGCTGTGTCCAACATGATCACCGATGACCTGATCAAGGCTCCGTCCGTTGGGATGCCGGATTCCTGCGGCCGCTGCTTGTTCCGGTGACAAACTGGTCAGGTAGCACGAAGCCCCCTGAGCATGAACATCCTGTCCGTTCTTGAACGTGCGGTCTAAACCAGTGATCAAAGTCACATCATCGATGTGCTCAGCCAGCGGTTGCATCGTCGATGTCAACTCGAGGGGATAAATCCCGGGCTCATTTCTTTTTCGTCGCTCATCTTTCGACTTGTCAGCATTAAACCCCCCCACAAAGCCAGGCAGTTCTGCCTCTTCCTCGCCGGGGAAAAAACAACGTCGCACGAGACCATTTGGCACATACATGATGACCAGTTTCTTGCTGGGCTTGCTGGGATCACCCAACAACCCGCCTGCTGTTGCCGCGTCATCACCGCGGGCAAGCGAGGGCAGGAAAGGCAACGTCAGGACCGCCCCTTTGGCCTTCAGAAATTTCCTTCTAGTGAAATTCATGGCTTCCTCTACACAATGTCAGAAAATCAACGACGTGGGAATCTGCTGGAGAAACCGAAACCCACACTATTTGGCAACGAAGCAATACGCCCTTTCATGGTCGAATACGTCGTGCAATACGGTCAGGCAGGCTCAGTAATAGTCTAGCCGATAGTATAGGGCCTGACAGAAAGGAAGATTGGATTTCGAGCAGCGGCACTCAACAAATTCACTGTCTGAAAATGAGCTTGTTTTTCCCACCTCGCAGAACAACGCAATCGTTGCAAGAAATCGCCGAAGAAAACTCCCAAATAGATTTTGAATCGTTCATCCAGACACCCGTGGCGACTGGCATGACAAGAAACGTGTCGCTCCGCTTTCAACTGAAGCCCCGGCCACCAGCCACAAGAACCAGGCGTGCAGGTATTTGCTGCCCCGAGCTGCAGGTTCATGGTCTTCAAACATGCACATCGCCGAAAGCTGCAGGCCAAGGATGAATCTGTGTCAATGCAAAAAATCCCAATAACAGGCTTCACTCGATTCACAAAGAAAAGAAAACACTGGACTTCATCACAAGCCTTGGCATCTAAACTAAATTCATCAACTCGGACAGTGGCCCCAGTTGGTCCTTCTCTTTACCGATCGCAAAATCAGGCTGACCAAAATGGTCTACTGGCGCGCCGGCAACGTGACATAGCGTGGTTAACCAATTACCAATGGTGTGATGGTGACCTGATTTTCCGTATGCGGGATATGCCAGATAGCGTCCATTTGATTTGAGTCGCCCCCCCAGATTGCCCAGCACCACCATAGGCCATTCGGTCGCGGTGGAATGGTGTTTATCAGAATTATCGCTTACATAAACAATCACCGTGTTGTCGAGCATCGTGCCATCATCCTCAGGAATCGCCTCGAGCTTGCGTGCCACTTCGGAAATCAGATTGAAGTGAAACTTCCTAATCAAATTGCGACATTCCTGAGATGACATACTGCCGCTGCTGGCACCGTGCCCCACGGAATGCACTTTGGGTGTGATGCCCAATCCCTGATACGAAGAATTGAGATCACACGTGTGGATCGTGACCACGTTGGTCATCCCCGTGATCAGCGCCGAGGTGGCCATGTCAAAATGAGCTTCTAAGTGGTCTGTGCTGTATTTCGATGTGTACTTGTCGCTAACCCCGGGAGCATGCCGCTTCAGCACATCTTGCATGCCAACCAACTTGAGCCTTCGATCACGCAATGCTTCAAAGCCTCCAAGGTAATGGTCCAGTTTTTCACGCCCTTGCTGCGGAAGCTGTTTTTGCAGTTTACGAATATCCTCTGACATCGTGTCCAACACATTGCCGGTTCGCAAATAATTTCGCTTGATGTCACCGCCTGCCGCAATGCTGCCAAACAGATTCTGAAAAGCCAATTCCGGATTGCACTGGAAAGGTAACTGCCTATTTTTCCCCTGGGCGCTGATCGATGGGTACGCCGTACCCTGACTCCCATCACCCATCTTCAACCCGATATGATTGAAAACCGAAGGGAAATGTTGCGACAGATATCCATCGATCGTTGCATCGGCTGGTTGGCTATGCGCACCAGCCTTGTACGCTCCCAACGCCCCGTAGTGCGAAGAGTGCCCCGGGTTACACATCCGCCCGCTAAGACCCTGCAAAATCGTCAGTCTCTTGCGAAATGGATCCAACGACTCCATTCCCTCAGCTAACTGTCGATCACCCAGCGATTGATCAACGATGCTGTCACCACCATGCTGAAGCCCCTCTGGATTGATAAACCCTGCCTGCAAGCCACTCGACTTAACAACAAACATAAACCTCTTGGGCGTTTGTGTTTGTGCCACCACTTCCTCACTACATGCATAGCGATGTAAAAAAGGAGCAAGAGCCAGACTACTCGCCCCGAGTGATACACATTGCAGGATTGATCGGCGGGATTTCATACTTCGGACCGGCATTGAGTTCTCGTCTTATGACTACTTGAAGATTATGCAATCAGGTAATTCCCGCTGCAGTTGTGCAATTCCAGCAGAGGTCAAACGTGGACAATTCTCGAGGGCCACGTACTTAAGTGAACGTAGTAATTCCAAGCATTGAATCCCATCATCCGTGATTTTGTCGCAACCGGACAATGTGAGTTCCTCGAGATGCTGCATCCCCGTCAGTGACCGCAATCCAACGTCTGTGACCCCACTACAGTTGTCGAGATACAGGTAGCGCATCTGAACATGGTTTCGCAAATGCTCCAGCCCAGAATCATCGATCCGAGGGCAGTCAGCCAGATTTAGCCGCCTCAACCTAGATATGTTTTCGAATGCTTGAAGTCCCGCACCCGTGATCTGGGAACAATGCCAGAGATCAATATCACGAAGGGCCTTCAATGCAGACAGATGGCTCAAACCACGATCAGAGAAGTTATCGTTGTCTGATACATTCAACTTTACAAGTCCCGTATCTCCCTCGAGCGCTTTCAGGCTCTTGTCCGTCAAAGCACGAATAGAACCGAGGTTTAAAGATTCAAGGTCAGTGAGATTCTGCAAAGATTCAATTCCCTCGTCAGTCAAAACGAGACACTGAAACAAGTTCAACGATCTCAACGACTCTTTGGCTGGCAACCGCACCAGAGTCTGGTCGACCAACCGCTTCGATTCATGCAAATCGAGGTCACGAATACCGCCGGGCAACTGCAAGGCCTTACCCTCATGCCACCAGCAAAATGCGAGGCTCAAGGTTCGCAATTTTTTGAGTTTGCCAAAAACAGGATTGAACCCCTCATCCGTAATCCGATGAAGACCGTACATTTCCAATGTTCGTAAATTGGTGAGCCCGGCAAGATGTCTGACACCTTCGTCCGTGATCGTATCCTGACCATCCAAATCAAGCGATTGCAAAGCATGCAAACCCTTGATTTTTTCCATGCCTTCATCTCCGAATTGCCCCCGACCACAGGACAGATCCAAATGAATCAGTCCACGTAATTCACTTAAACCCTTACCGCGATACGAGGTATTCCGTGCAAGACTCAACGATGCAAGCAGGGGAAGCTCAGCAAGGGGAGTCACATCATTGGCCCAGCCCACTTGTTCCGCAAAAAGCTGCTCAAGGGATTTCATCTGCCGCAATGTCTCGAACACTTTAGGAGTCAAACGCCGACAGGAAGACAAATTCAAGGATTTCAAATTCGAAAGCGTCAACAGATGAGCAACTCCGTTGTCCGTTAGATTGCCACACCCGCTCAGGTCCAGCTCTGCCAAATCACTGACAGCAGCGACCTGTTTCAAATCATCATCACGAATTTTCGCACCGTTTTCCTGCAACCACGACTGCACGGTGTCAAGTGTCAATTCCTCGGCCTGAGCAGTCATCGACACACACCCAGCAGCAACCACCAGGAACAGTGCCAGATGTTTCAACAATGCACGGTCATAGTCAACTAGAACTGACATCACTTTCGATACAAAAACGAATCTGAAGTTAAAAGAGCGACAAGCGTTTCTTTAAAACTGCCCCCGCTCTGCAGGTAGGCCTTGTCCATCGCAATAAGAGTCTCTGAATCACGCAACGACTCATTTCGCCCCATCCAGAAACGGAACATGTGCCGCAAGAAGGACTGCCGTACTTTGGGCGCCTTGGCCAGGACTTCCATCATCTCTCGGACATTTGACACATCGCCGCTGAACTGTTCGCCGCCAGCAAACTGAATCGTTCCGCTGGTATCCACTGGTCTCCCTTTTTCCAGTTCACGAAATCTGCCCACATGGTTGTACGCCTCGAAAGGCATGCCCAATGGATTCATTTTGCGATGGCAGCGCCAGCAATATTCATTACGGACCACGCTGAATCGTTCACGCAGCGTCTTGCTCTCATCATCAGGAACTTGAGCATCAACTGTGATCGGCACATCAATCACGGTCCCGGCCAACAATTTCTCACGTATCCATTTCCCGCGCCGAACCGGATCATTATCAAAATTCCCACTGTGAGCGACTAACCAACTCGGTTGCGTGAGAATGCCGCAACGTTGTTCAGCAGGTGCGGTGATCGCCACCTTGCCATTTGTCTTGTACTCAAAGGGATCAAGGTTGTAACTCTGTGAGTCATGCTTGGCGATGTACTTGTCACGACCACCTGCGCGTTTGATCTGATCTTCTGGGTTTGAACCATTCCAGTAACTGACAAATACCTTGTTTGTTGTTAGTAGCTGCTGCAAGACACTCTGATCTTCCTCAAGAATATGCAGTATCAAAGCATCTGTGTCATACATCAGCCGTACAGGCGTGTGACTATGATAATGCTGAAATTCATCTTGCCCTGCAAACTTTTCAACATCTTTGAATACCGTTTGTGCTTTGTGGTAGCCAAAGAACTCGCGAAAGAACTGCAAGATTCTGGCATTAGTAACCGAGTCGATATCCGAGTTGTGATTGGGATTCAGGTTGCGCGAACGGGCGCCCAAAATTTCCCTGACAACTTTTTCTACGTGTTCACGCGTTTGCAACTCGCCGGCATTCATTCGCTCAACCAGCCAGCCATGCTTTGCATGTCGCCGCACCTGTTCCTGAGTGAGTGCATCTTTCACCAATGGATCACTATTCTTCTTATATTTCTCAATGGTCTCAAATTCATCCACACCAAACGCGGGTGTATTGTGGAATGCGTAATGAATCGCCCCCACCAATTCATGAGGCGACAAGAAGCGCCTTCCATCTTCATCAGCCTCAGTCAGGCCTGTTTCCATTCGATAGACAAATTCGGGAGAGATGGCGATGTAGATGAGCATGGCCTGCAGTGCAGTCGTGTTACCCAATTCTGCATTCTTCTGAAATACATTATTCCAGTAGTGGGCAGCATCCTGCGGGGTAGGCTTGCGACGCAAGAACAAATTGAAGGCGACGTGCAAAGCGTCCCGGAAGTCGGACTCGCTGACATCATTTTTGCTCTCCATGATGCGATGAAAGGCAACGGGTATCTTGCCTCGTCGTTCGTGACTGATTGTTTCAACGCCCCCGACAAAACTGCCGTGATTGTTCCCGTGCCGACTATCTTTGTTCTTAACCTCGGTGACGATCGTGACAGGCAGACCCAGCGTCAAAATCTCAGCCATCGACTCCGCATTGGTAAGCAACGCTTCCAACGACGCCTGATCGGCCATGATTGCGGCATAATCCGTGATTCCTGACGCCCGATGCACATATTCAAAGAACGGATTGGCAAATTTCTCGTTTGCAAAGTAACGCTTTGAAATAGCCTTGCCCTTATGAGGGCCGTGTTGAACCCGATTACGTGCTGTCGCCTGATTGCCGCCCCCAATTTTGACAGAAATCCAATGCTGCTGACCGTAATGCGGCCCCCACATGTTCTGGTAAATCCCTGGACGCTGCCTCCACAGCCGCGCAGAGGTATACGGTTTTTCTTTCACCTGCCCGCTAAACAAACTGTCGTGATCGAGCAGATTCCCATATTCCGGCAACAGCATTTTTTCAGCCAATCCGAGCTCATGCCCGTGCGACTGCAAGTGAGCCTCGATTGCTTCGACAAATCGTGTTCGCTCAACTGCATCGGGCGTGTCACTTCCTTCGGGTGGCATTTCACGGAACAAAACCTGCTCCTCGATTTGTCGCCACTGAGCAGCTACTTTTGGATCATCCCATTGCTGTAACAACGTATCCAATCGCAGCCCACTTTCCTGGGTGTCCGGACCATGACAATCCGAGCACCATTTACCCAGAAACTCCGACATCCCCGCACCGGACACATGCAACGCCTCATCCGTTGGCCCAGCGCCACGTGCAGTGGTCTCCTCTAAAACAGCAAAGGCAACGACACACAGCATCAAGCTCAAAACGATAGGCATGCGACCACGCCAAGGTTTTACTTTGAAAATGAACGGATAACGACGCATCGTGAGTTCCAAGATGATCCATCAAGAGTCATCTTTATGAGGTGGGTGAATCATCAGGCGAGTCCATATCTTAATCGACCGGGACGCGACAGTGACTGACAAACTGACAATCAGTAGCCAACCACAGGCCACTAACTAACGGTATTCCGCTGGCTTCTTTGGTTCTACGCCTAATTTCCCATAGTTGAAACCACTTGCGAGCGGATGATATTCACCGACGTAATCCACGCTGCTTTGGGGATCGATCTGTTTTTCCATCCCCAGGCCCCAGTAGACTGCATTGGTCGTCAGCCTGCGTAGTCCAGCACTTTGGTAATCCTTACCGCTTCCCATCGTGACATGAAATACCCGGGCTTTTTTTCCGGTGTTCCCAGTCCATGACTTGGTCCATGCAATGGGCAACGGCACCTTCGTGGCATTGATCTCATCGTCATGGTTGCGCCCCATCAGCGGTTGCCCTTCGAGTAACGCAGTGCAATCATCACCAAGAGCCTTACCCTCGGGATAGGTTCGATAGACGTCGGAAGGTCCCCACACATCCTCAACACCAACCAGAATCGGGTGATCCCTGTTTTCCTCGATGATCAAGCCACGCGTTGAATCGGCATGCCAGTTTCCGTGATGTCCACGGAAAGCTCCCCCCAACACATCGTCTCCAAAGCGAACCTTTCGCCCCGCAACTTCATACGGAAAATTTTCAAGAAAGCCGTGGTTCGCTGTACGGATTCCAATCAGCGGTTTTCCTGATTCAAGATAGTCAATCACATGCTTGATCTGGTCATCAGGCAACGTGAGCAATCGACTGAACAGGATCAACAGATCAGCTTTCTGCAGATGCTCCAATCCAGGAATCCTGTGCTGTACTGTTTTGTCTTCCCAGCGAATTTTTTGCGTGGGATCAACTTCGTTTTTTTCATTCACAGCAAACAGAACAGTGCAATCAAACCCATGTCGCTTGGAAAGAATCTTCGCAAGCATCGGCATTGACTGCTCACTTCGATATTCCTGTTCAGCAGCTATCAGCACCACATGCTTTCCCTGCCCCGGTCCTATCCCACCCGGGTAAGTCAGCCACAGTGGGCTGTCCGGGACAGGGTGTGTGGTAAGTTGCTGCGCATATTTCTCTGCGAGCCTGTTCCAAAAATCGTGCCAATACTCATCGTAGTAATCCAGTGCAGCAGTTTCGATATGCACGGGATCCACAACGACCGGTGACTTGGCGGGATCGAAGTCCTTCAAGTGGTCTTCTCCTGCGCGTTCCCGTGGCGAAACAAAACGCCACTGGTCTTCACCAAGCACTTCATGGCAAAGCTGGGCCAACGGTGGATCATATGCCTTGAGCTGCTCTCTCGTCTTGATGTGATTGTGATCGTGATCCATGGTTCGGTTGGTGTCGTACCAACATTGAAATCCCTCAGCCCAATATTCAGCCCGATTCTTGGAGGCATAACACTCTTTGGGACCACCGAACACGATTAGCACTTTGTCATTTGCAGTCACCTTTGCTTGTACCGTGACCGTTTCACCATTGACCAGTATGTCTCCCCCTTCAAGACAACACTTGATTAAGACGGGTGATTGATCTGGAAACGCTTTGACAAGTGCATCAAACAGGCTGACAGGGGTTTCGCTTTTCACTCTACGGAATCGCTGAGCAGCACGCCCATCTTTCCAAATCCCATTTTTTTTTGCGAGTTCGAAGCATTCGGTCAAACGCTCCTGCAAGGTGGAATCAAAACCAGCTCCATGAACCACATGACCGAATTCATGAATCAGAATACTTTCCAATTGCATCCCACCTTCGAATTCCAAAACATCTTCTTCGGCAAAAACCACCGTCGATCGATTGTTCTTTCTCGTCAAGAAACCCCGACTCCTCCAATTGTAAAAATCAAGTTCTTTACCCGTCTTATTGGATTTGAATTGTGGCAACTGGGATGTCAGTTCATCGTGCCCAATAAGAATGCAAAGCACTTTCTTGTCTCGAATCCGCTCCGCAATTGCCGGGCTGATACGTTGCATGATCATGCCAAACTGATAGGCCGCTTCAAGATGCGCGAGGTCTGACACCTTCGACGACGTTGCGATCAAAATCCCCTCTGCTTCAGTCACTTTCGAATAGAAGTCAGTATCAAGGTCATATTCAGTTGCCTGACTCTCTGTGATTGATCCCACGCTGTAGCCAGCATTCACCGCCGTTGCGTGCAGGGACGCGAAAATTGGAAGAAGGGCCAGATTCAGCAGGCACAGACGCATGGTTTTCTCGGATTAAAGGCTCGGACGAATCGGTTTAGTCACCCCCCCTATTCTACTAGGTTGAGACCGACAGCAGTAATCGGGTACAAGCAACCGGCTTAAATTTGAATGTGACGTACAAGCAGGTCGATTACGCAAAAACGGCAGAAAAGTCCCTGCTGCAAACGGTGCAGTGACCAATCCACACCAAACATGCGTGATGCACCAAGCTGACGATGACACAAACAAATTCCGCCAGCAGGGTGTCCAGCACTCTAATCCACACGCCGCAAGATAAACCGGCACCGAAGGCATGTGATTGCAAACCCCCCCATGCACTCTACATAATCTTTTCACTCGCAATCAAAACAGACGCGCGCCGAAAACGGCCTGCATATGAGCCTCAGCAATGCAGGTCTATGAAATAGCGTCCTTAAGCAACAAAAAAAAGCTGCAAACAACAAAATCACTTCGTACAAAAACGAGCCATCACGATGCCGATACAGTTTCAATGCCCCGAATGCGACAACATTTTGGAAGTCCCCGAAGGCAGTGAGGGGCAACAAGCAAAATGCCCTGCATGCTCGGCGGTGGTGGATGTACCTCGTTCTCAAGCACATGATCCTGAGCGGCGGCCAGAAACGCACGACCCCGTAAACCCGTACCGATCCACCTCAAAACTGGAACCCGATGGTACTTCTTCGTTAGATCCATCCGGCGAGCTCACGGTTCAACCCATTGATGTCGGCTGGACACTGAATGCCACTTGGGAGTTGTTCAAGGTTCACTTTGGCATCCTGATTGGCATTTTCATGATCATGGTGGCTGCCGGAATCGTTACATCAGTGGGACTCCTTATTTTCCGTCTTGCTGTGATAGCAATCGCTGGAGAAGTACCCCAACCGGGCGAATTCACCCCAATCATGATTGGCGTTAGCATATTTGAGAACCTTATCAACCAAGTGGTCAGTCTTTGGTTCACAATCGGAGCAAGCAGGATCATGCTCCAAATTTCAAGAAATCAACCAGCCGACCTCGGCCTTCTCCTGCAATCGGCCCCCTTCTTTATTCGAACTTTCCTTGCGACTTTGCTGTTTGTCATCCTCTTAATCGGGGGACTTATCTTATTCATCATCCCGGGCATTTACGTAGTTTTGACGTACTGGAACTACACCTATTTCATCGTGGATCGAAATTGTGGTGTCTTGGAAGCGTTTCGCTTAGCTAAGGTTCATGCAAGTGGGAACCGGCTTTCCATTTTTGTCATTGGACTGATCATCTCAGGCTTAGGCTTACTCGGTATTTTAGCATGCTGTCTGGGCTGGATCGCAACGAGCCCGTTCTGCATGCTTCTACTTGTGATCAGCTACCTGACCATGACAGGGCAACCGTTTGTTCAACCCCGCACTGTCACAAACGAGCAAGCGTGACGAGATTCAACACATCATCGTGAAACGCGCATTCAATTTGACTGTGGCAAGCAATGCGACTGATCCGTATTGCAGCCTCGTCAGGTTCACAATTGAGCTTGTCGCCGTCCCAACAGCCCCTGTTCCAACGGTCTCAGAAACAAGGGCTGCGTCCGAGTCTGGATGTTTGCGCGGCCACAATTCACTTGGAATAAAACCGCACGTTCACTGCGGCATCGAGTGGTAACTTCGGACCAACGGGAGTCAAGTCGCCTGTTTCCTGATCAACGGACAAGGCAACAACGTTGCCTGTCTTTTGGTTTCCAAGGACCAACCACTTACCATCATTCGTGATTCCAAAACCTCGGGGGATTTCGCCACCACTGCGCGTATTAGCCAGCGAACGAAATGTCTTGGACGCTGCATCGACTGCGAAGGCAGCAATCGAATTGTGCCCACGATTCGACACATACAGAAATTTGCCTGATGGGTGAACCAAACACTCAGCGGTGCTATTTCCCTTTCCTTTTGCCGACTCGGGAATCGTGTCCAGCACTGCCCCGAGTGCTAAAGTTCGCTGCTTATAGTTGTAGTGCAACAGCGCGACTTGCGATGTCAATTCGAGGTTCGAAAAGGCAATCTCAAAGTCAGGATGAAAACTGAAATGTCTGGGGCCTCCACCAGCCGGCAATTGCAGAAACGCCTGCTTTGAAGCCTTCATCGTCCCTGTTGCCGGATCAACATCGTAAAGCAGAATCTGATCCTTGCCCAAATCAGCAACGAACGCCTGTGTTCCATCTTGATTGAAGTTGATCGAATGTGCGTGGGGTGCCTCTTGCCTGCCTGAATTGACACCGCTCTGTCCAACATGCTGAACAAAAGAACCAGCTTCCCCAAGCGAGCCATCCTCCAAAATAGGAAACAGAATACAACTGCCTCCTGTATAGTTGGCAACGCCCACACATCGTCCGGTCGGATCAACCGTCACGTGACACGCTGCACCACCCCGCGTTGAACGCTCGTTCAGCTTTGTCAACTTTCCGTCTGCAGCAATGGAATATGCAACAAGCCCAGTAGAACCGGGGCCACTCGCACCGATCTCAGACACTGCATACAGCAGTGGCCGCTTCGGATGCAGAGCCACAAAAGATGCATTTTCCAACTCTGCCACCAAAAGAGGCTGTCCCTTTAACCCCGAGTCATCAAGGGAAATCGCGTAGACCCCACGACTGTTGGAGTCACCTTGCGTGTAAGTTCCGACATACGCAATCAACTCGTCTGAGCCGTGAGGCTCAGCTTTCGTTTGAGCAAAAGCGTGAATTGACATGGTGAAAGACAAAGCAAAAATGAAAGATTTCATGGCAAACTCAGGGTAAAAATGTACGTGGATGCCACACCACTTTAACGCATTGCCTTCACGCCTGCTGTCGAAGGTGCCTTTGAGATGTCGACCCGCTGCCTACTCGGGAGGTGCTTTTCACGTCCCGGTCCCCTTCTCATTCCGGCATGAGATTTTTTCTATTATTCGAATTTAGATCCAAGGGAGACCTAATACACATCGTGACTATGTGCCCAAACTTCACGTGGTACTCTGGCCTGTGCTGCAGCTTTGTCGCGCTTATTCTATCGCTATACTAAACGGCGAAACTCTACCAATCAGTCACGGAATCAAAATGAATCCTATCCACCGCGTTTCCTTTCGCCGCATTGTCGTCCTCCCTATTCATGGTCTCCGTGCTGCATCTCTCAGTCTTGCCTGTTGGTTCATAACGGTGCACCTGCTCGCTGGACATACGCTGATGGGGCAAGCGCCCGGCACGGTGGTCGACCGCGACACACCACTGGAACATCTATCGTCGGACTTTGTGATGGCGGACGGGCCATGCTGGGATGGATGGTCACTGATCGTTCCCGATGTCAAAGGTGAAAAAATTCTGAGATACACCCCGAAGAAAAAAACATTGCAAACGCTGATTCCTGATGCTGGTCGCATCAGTGCGTCATTTTTTAATCACGGGCGGCTGTATTTAAGCGATAACGGCCAAGGCAAACTCTGCTTTATCGATGGACGTAAAAAAGTAGAAGTCGCTGATTTCGCACAACTGAAAACCGAAGGCGAAAAGCGGGACTACCGCCCCAATGACATTGTGGTTGATCAGCAAGGTGGTGTTTACGTCACTTTCACCCCTCAAGGCAAAGTGGTTTATGTGACGCCAGACGGAGAATTGAAAATAGCTGTCGAAAGCGTCCCCACCCCCAATGGTCTGATTCTATCGCCAGATGGCAAAACCCTTTATGTTTCATCTGTCGCCTCCAAACAGATATGGGCGTATCAGATCGTTCAAGCCGGTCAACTGTCGGAGGCTCACCAAATCGCTGCCATGGACAATGGTCCCGCGAGAGGAGCCGACGGCATGGCAATGGACCGTGCTGGCAACGTGTACTGCGCTGGCCCCAGTGCCATTTGGATCTGGTCGCCATCGGGCAAACTTCTCGACAAAATCACTTGCCCCACCAAACCGATAAATTGCACGTTTGGTGATCCAGACATGCGATCGCTCTACATCACCGCGGCAGGAGGAATATATCGGCAAAGAATGAAAATCAGCGGACGATCACCCTTGCAGGCATCACTCCAACTGACTCCGGTCGAAAAAACAAAAACAACCCGCCAACAAGACCGTTCGATACCCAGTCCAGCAATCCCCGCGGACCTGATTTTCCAACCCGATGTCGTCTATGCCCAATACGGCGAACGAAAAATTTTGGCAGACATTATCACTCCGAGAAATGCCAAAGCCCTTCCTGCTCTAGTCGTGGTTCATGGGGGCGGTTGGCACAATGGTGACAAAACCAAGTTTCAGGCTCTGTCGATTCGATTGGCAAAACTCGGCTATGTAGTGGCTGCGATTGAATACCGCCTCGCTGACGAGGCAGCGTTTCCAGCCGCAATCAAAGACTGCTTTGCCGCAGTTCGATTTCTTCGAGAAAACGCTCAGCGTTTTCACATTGATCCCGACAGAATCGGTGCGGTGGGTGGTTCTGCCGGCGGCCACTTGGTTGGCTTGATGGCATCGGGCAGTGGAAACC
>DOPG01000298.1:0-964 GCA_003513555.1 Rhodopirellula sp.
CAATCGCTCATCCGAGCTTGGCATTTGCCCTATCAGACAATGACCCTCAAGTAAAATCCAACGCTGTACGCGTTCTTGGTCGAGCCAATACGCTTCCCCCCCCACTGCTTGAGTCCATGACGCAGCTAACGCGTGACGAAGACCCTGCAGTGCGGGCTGCGGCTTTGATCGCGTTGGGTCGTGGAATGCATGACGCAGCCCGTTTACTCGACCTACTCTTAGTCGGAATCCAAGATCCATCACCAAATGTCCAAGGTGCGGCTGCACACATTCTTCACGACATCCAAGGACAGACGGAAGTGGCGATATCTGCGCTCAGTGATCTACTCAAGAATGATCAAAGACCAACACGGATGGCGGCTGCTCGTGCTATTGGGGCTCTGGGCGAAAATGCTGCAGCTTCGACTGACGCATTGATCACCGCGTTAAGAGCAAAGAGAAGCGAGCACAATCAAGATGACGAAAGTCAATTGACTGAGCGAGATGTGATCGCCAAAGCCCTTACCCGCATTGGTGCCCCTGCCGTTCCTGCGCTCCTGCGAGCCTCAAGCAAGACTGACTCAGCAAGTGAACAAATCGCGGCAGCGCTCGCTGGTATCGCATCCAAAGCAAGCAAGCCGTTAATTGAAGCTTTGCGATCCGAATCGGAGCAGACGCGTGCCGGTGCAGCGAATGCCATTGCTGCGATGAACCCGGTCCCAGAAATGGCGATCGAGCCGCTAAACCAATGTCTGGCCGATTCGTCCATCATCGTCCGCACCGCAGCGATCAACGCATTGTCCAGCCAGAATGGAAACTCAAAAGAATGGGTTTCGAAACTGGAAGCCCTCGCTGATGATCCAGAACCTGCGATTCGGCAAGCGGCTGTGGTGGCGTTGGACAGGACAGATGACACCGATGCGAGTGTGAAAGTGTTTGTGGATCGCCTCTCGGATGACGCCGAAACGGTAAGACTGGCCGCGGG
>DOPG01000298.1:1215-11064 GCA_003513555.1 Rhodopirellula sp.
AACCGGGAGCCACACCCGCACTTGCGGCCCTGCTAGCAATCCGAAACGACAAACTTGCTGACATTCGTAGAGCAGTGGTCGATGCCATCTCGAAAACAACGAATCGCAATGAAGAAATGCTGACGGCCATCTCTGATTTACTGACAGATCCTGATGCATCCGTTCGTGTTGCGGCAATCAAAGCTATTGGCGAGATGGAGATCGTCTCTGTTCCCATTGTCAATGCCCTGACAGACTCGTTGAATAGCAACGAAGAAAACGTCTTACTGGCCGCGTTACCTTCCCTCGGCACCTTGGGCGTCAAGGCTGAAATCACAGCAGCGCAACTTTCGAAAGTACTACAGGACCAACGCAGCACAGTACGATCAGCCGCGCTCAAATGCGTGGCTGAAATTGAATCAGATCGAGAGAATCTTGTATCGGTCCTCATCAACGCACTGGACGATTCTGATTGGACAGTACGGGGCGTTGCCGCTACCCAACTCGGAGAAATTGGGACTGACGCGAAACGCGCAGTTCCCCGTCTCTTTAAGCTGCTAGCCAGTGAAGATGACACCGACGCTGCCCGAGGCGCCCTGCGTGCGATTGACGGTGCAGGCCCCGAGGCAGTGCCTATCTTGATCGAAGGCTTAAAGTCAACGGACCGCCGGCGTCAGTTCTACGCGATCTTCCTGCTTGGCAAAGTTGGGGCTGAAGCCAGAACCGCACTGCCAGTTCTAAGAAAATTGCGGGAAGATTCGGATAGTGCACGCGCAAAAGACGCATTCACGCGAGCGATCAAACAAATTGAAGAAGCATCTGAAGCCGCAGCCAATGAGTGACCACCAACCAGCCTGCCACTTTATTTAGCGACGCCTTGGTCACAAGGCAACTGCAACAAAGTACTAGCTACATATGGTGGGAGCAAACTCAAGGTGCGGGTGAACCGGTTTCACTGGCTTCCAGTTTTTCGGTGTCGGCTTGCTTCTTTTCAGAGCGGTGTTTCTTGGTGTCGGGTTTGAGCTGAAGTGGCTTCGAACGGGCCGCCCCAGCAGCCCAGCGGACTCCATGCAGCATCAAACCATTTGGACCATTCGATTTTTCGGGATGCGGACTGAAACAAATCACACGTCCCGACCCAAAAACGGAACGGATGATGGCATGAGTACCGGACATAGCCCCTGGCTGGGCACCTTTCTGGGCTACTTCGGAGTCGTACCGAGCCAGCACCTCGTAGCCTGGCAGATCTGGATCATTATCTGGAACAAGCAGCGGCCCCTGCCCGTAGTACACATCCACTTCAGTTGAATTAGTGTTGAGTATCTGCTGACCTGATGAAGTAACCCCAAGTTTTACCGTACCCTGTCCCCGGGCCCAGTGGGAACGATCCCACACTCTCGCATTAATCAGATCGAGCGACCAATCATAATGTGACGACGCGAGGTAGGAGCCCGCACAAATCCCGATATAGCCACCGCCATTCCTAACAAAATCTCGTACCTCTGCTCTACCTTTCTCTTCAAGTTTCTTCGCTTGTAGACTCCCTGACCCGCCAGGCATCACAAGTGCATCAAAGTCACGTAGCCGACCTTCGCGAATTTCAGCCGGCGAAACGCGTTGGCAGTCAAATCCATTCTCCGCCGTCAGAAACTGCATCAAGTTCTTCGGCCCATTGGCAGACCCGTTTGAATGATCATAAACAGCGACACGAGATACTTTGAATGTTGGTGCACGCGGGGTCGGTAAAGCCAAAGCATTTTGCTTCATTTCGATTAGTTCTTTTTGCATCGCATTCATAGCCAGCTTGCTCAGCTCACGATGCAGGGCCGTCATTTCATCCCTTGATCCCTTTTCCACTCGCCAAACATCAACCTTCTTCGAGACCTCCGAAAAAATCTGATCCTCTACAGGCCAAAGATCATTCCAAATCCCGGGAAGATACTCAGTGCGGACACCATTTCGCTCCTGATTGAGACACCACTCTCGCAGAGTGATTGCGATCTCACCCAGCTCCGCGCCACGCGGATCCATCAACGAACCGTCCACCTCATTCACATTGACCCAGCAGGGTACTGCAATCGAAAACTTTGGATCACCCAAAAGGGTCCACATCGTTGTATTAATGGGGTCTTCTCCCTCACGAACCCCATGAAACACAGCTGCTGACACGGTGGTTGTCCGACTGATTGTGTTGTCCGTCAAAATGACTGATGGAATCACACCAGCCAAACCATTCACCGTTCCGGGATACGGTTTCCCA
The DNA here is from genome assembly GCA_003513555.1 of Rhodopirellula sp. Classification (GTDB taxonomy): domain Bacteria; phylum Planctomycetota; class Planctomycetia; order Pirellulales; family Pirellulaceae; genus Rubripirellula. Next base: position 3,455 of record DOPG01000298.1, read on the forward strand.
TCGGGGCCAGAAAGATCCCTGCACATATTGCGCAGGATATAAGAGACATTGATTCCATCCTTCCGCAACGGTTCCATAAGACTGCAAGCTTGGGAAAACCGTTCTGAGGAATAAATATCCTCCAACTGCTGCGGATCAGGTGATGGTGGCACCCCTCTCGCTGTCGTCGCAAAATTAGCTCGCACCAAGTAACCATGCGGGGCTGTTTCGGTGTCATTTGCATCAAACATCGAATGCGAAGAAGGTCCAGCCTCAAACATCGCTGCACCTCCATGAGCATCAATCACTCCAAAATTGGCATTGGTCTGCCGCCCATCGCGATCTGTCTTTTCTAGCAACTTGCGAAAATCCTCCACAGAGGCACAGGTCTGCAACGCAAGCTTCATCAAACCACCATTCCCTAGTCCGGCTTTCGATGAACTACTTTCATCTCCACTTTCATTACTGAGATCTTTACTGAGTGAATTTTCAATGCAGAATCCCATCTCATTAACGCCCATCCATACCGACTTCCTACTGCCAGCGTTGACGACAGCTAACACGCGATATTTACCATCACCAAAAAGCACGAGCTCATTGTGCCGAAACGATGTATCACGATTTTTCCAAAGAATCGGCCTGCCATCGTGAGTGACTTTCCCACTGATTACAGCCGTGGTGCAGGCAGGACTCATCCGCGCAAAAAGCAAACCGGCCAAGAAGAACGCAGCGAGTGCGTAAATACGTATCAACGAGATTCGCGTCATTGTCTTGCAACTTTCTCTAAAACACTCGAATAGACATCCATTCACACTACCATGCCAGCCAGACTCATTGTTTGATTAAATCGCATATCGAGTACATCCATCCCCAGAAAAAGAACCTGTTTAAACCAAACTCCACTAGGAGTCTGACAGAAAAACTCAATGCAAAGCCATTGCTCAGGGGAAGCTTCCCTCTTCAAGCCGATGCGAGAGGCCTGCAGTGGCTTTGCAATTCATGCTGAAGACCTCATTGAATTCAAGACTGGCACGCAAAATTCCGAGCTGGGAATTTGCAAATGCTGAGTGCAGAGATGGAGTATGAACAAGTACCTGTTCCCCTGACCAACATGCCAAGGCAAGACGAGACACACGCGACTTAAACGGTTTTCCCGAATCGCACCTCGACGAAAAGCTCACATTTGGAAACGACTCAAAGCGTAGCAGTTTGAACAAAAAAAAAGGCAGAGTGCATGAGATGCAGTCTGCCTTAGCGGAGGACACGGGACTCGAACCCGCAGCCCCTTGCGGGGTACCTCAGTTCCAGTGAGGCCGCTCACCAATTCGCTTATCCTCCGGTCGAAACTTTGCTTATTCTTGCGAGCGTTCCAGTTCTGTGCAATGACACTTGATGCACAGTTTCTAACCAACGATCACACGAAATCTGCGTGGGGACCATCACCTGATCAATCAAACGCGTTTGCCGCGCCGCTGATCAACTTGATGAACTCTGTGTTATTTTCGAATCGACCAAGTTGTTTCGTTAACTGCTCCATCGCATCACAAGGATGCATACTACTGAGCGTACGACGAAGCATGGTCACCGCCTCGTAGGTCTCTTCATCGTGCAACAGTTCTTCACGCCGAGTGCCGCTTTGTGAGATATCAATCGATGGCCATACCCTTCGGTCAGCCAGTCGCCGATCAAGAACCAACTCCATGTTTCCGGTTCCCTTGAACTCCTGGAAAATTGCCTCATCCATACGACTATTCGTATCGACAAGAGCCGTTCCGACAACCGTCAACGATCCGCCTTGTTCAAACGCACGTGCGGTTGCAAATAATTTTTTCGGAATGTCCATCGCTTTGATGTCCAAGCCTCCTGTCATGGTCGCGCCTCCGCGTCCTGACCTGCCAACCCATTTATTGAAAGCACGAGCTAATCGAGTGATGGAATCCAGCATCAAGAACACATCCTGCCCCATTTCGGCCAGTCGACGAGCACGATCGATGGTCAGTTGGCTCAAGCGAACGTGACTCTCCACATCCATATCGAGGCTACTGGCGATCACCTCACCACCGGCGACATTACGTCGCATGTCGGTGACTTCCTCTGGTCGCTCGTCAATCAGCAGGACCATTAATTTGACGTCGGGGTGGTTGGCTGCGATCCCACTGGCAATGTCTTGCAACATGACAGTCTTTCCACTTCTCGGTGGTGCAACAATCAAGGCACGCTGACCTTTCCCCATCGGTGCCAACAAATCGATCACACGATTTGTCAATGGCTTCCGTCCTGTTTCCAGGTGTAGCCATTGCTCGGGATTGATAGGCGTCAAAGCATCAAAACTTTTGACCTCGGGATACTTTTCCGGATCCATCCCATCGACATCAAGAATCTCACGCACCCGTGGTCCTTGCTGCCGCCTTGCTTCCTGAACCATAGCCTTCAGGTAAACGCCCTGCCGCAACCCAAATCTTTCGATCATCGTGCCTGGGACAAACGGATCACTGCGTTCACGTGAGTAGTTATTATCGGAGTTCCTTAGGAAACCGTATCCGTTAGGATGCAATTCCAGGATACCTTCGCCCTCTTCCAATGGTGCATCACTCGGCAGATCGGCCGGCTCACGATCAGAATGCCCTCCGCCGTTGTTGCCACCGCCGCCGCCGCCACCGCCGCCGCGTCTACGCCGGCGTGCTCTGGGTTTTCCATTTCCACCGGAATTGGAACCATTGGAACCCGAATTATTTCGGCCACGATTTGTGCGTTTTTTTTTCGCCATGTGTCATCCAGAGTGCTCTTCGAGTCACCGCGCCGGATCATAGAGGAAGTACAACGAGTGTAAAGTTAACCAAAATGCAAAGTGCTAACTGCGTACAAAACGCTCGCACATTTTGCGATTGTGATCCCACAACTCGACTTCTCCTACTGAAACGGAAGCGTCAGCAACTTGTCAGCAAGATTGAAAGATTTACCGCGACGGGAACAGAGTGATGAAAACCTTCACTGATGAAGCAGCGGTAACGCTCCGTGAAGGTCAAAACTGTTAGTGTTGTTTCGTGATGGGTGTATCGATGTGCCGCTGAATCTTGGACCCAAACCGGCCTCATGAGTGCAACCTGTAGCCAATCATTTGGATTACGTCACAATATTTACGTGTTTCGCGTTTTTAACGTCGAGAGTCAGCACCCTGAGGCGCTCACTCAATCCAGTGGCTGGAACGAACTGTTGACGAATCCCACCAATGGTCATTGGGAACGTCTTCCATGTTTCTCTGGCTTCCGGCCACCAACGCTTGGTGTTGGTCTATGAGGAACTTGTAGTGATGGATTTTGATGAACCGCTTCTTACGGTTCGTTAGGAGGATATTATACGGCTCAAACCGTCTATCCTCGTGCATGTCGTGGATCCGATCGCAGACAAAACATCCGTTATCACCTCGAATTTTGCTGGCCAAAATCCTTGGCGATGTGTGGTGGTCGCAGTTGCGGTGTCGCCACATCAGAGGGACGCGATCAAGACGTCCTAGGAGAGGCACCGGAGTCGTGAAACTCGCATGCCTTCAGCTTGCGATGAAATATAAGCCCTCTGAACCCAATGTCAAGCCTGATTCGTGAAGATCCGCCCCACCAAAATGTGCCCCTCCGGAAAGATCCCGCTAGCGTCAAAGTCGACCTAATTTGTAGGTTCGCATCAAGCCGCAGAGTCCATGCGGTCGATTACAAGCATGCGTGAGGCTCATTTTCTCGCTATTGCCATCATTTTTTACATTAAATCGAAGACAGGAAGCAGGTTTGATGCGCACGGCAGCCCCCAAACTACTGGTCATGATCGCGATCTCGCTCATGATTTCCCATGTCGCCCGAGCAGAGATTTCTTGGGAATCAGACCTACGCACTGCCCATCAGAAGGCTGCAGCAGAAAATAAATTGTTGCTACTGCATTTTTACAGCGACAACTGTATTTGGTGCGATCGGCTCGAAGCAGGGGCTTTCAAAAAACCCGCGGTCGGGGAGGCTATCAGCCGCGATTATGTCGCCCTGAAAGTACATGCCACAAAAAGTCCAAAGCTGGCTAGCCTGTTCAAAGTTACTAAATTCCCAACCGACGTCATCGTGACGACACAAGGTCAGACCCTTGCACATAAGGTTAGCCCTCAGCAATCAGAGCGATATATCGCGATGCTGACAGGTTGTGTCGCTTCCAAGCCAGCTGCACAAGTTGCCGAAAAAGTCGAACCGGCCCCGTTAAAACCTCGCGCACCGTCAGCCAATGCTCCACAGCCAGACCCAACGTTACCGGTCAGTCCGAACAACGAACTTTCCGAAAATTCCGGTATCCGACTGAACGATGGAGTCCAAGCGACGCTGGCCGGCTCGCGTGCTCCCGGCATGACGCTGCCGAATCAGACCACGACAGGATCATTCAATGAGCTCCCGGGCGATAACAACGCCAACCACGATTCAGCGCCGATAAGTTCACAGTTCGGCTTACCCAACACGCAGCGATCTACAGCACCTGACGCTGACACTACAGCCCCCATACCAAACAATTTGGTACCTGCAACAAGTACCACCGTGACCACACCACAAGCCAGTCAAACGCCTACGGCAGTTGCCAAGCCTGACTTGGCGATGCAGGGCTTCTGTGCGGTGACCGTGATTAAGGAAAATCGTTGGGTCGTGGGTAAACCGGAATTCGGCGTCATCCATCTTGGAAAGCTCTATCTGTTTTCCAGTCAACACGCGATGGGCTCATTCCTCGCTGACCCTGCACCCTACACCCCCGTGCTTAACGAAATAGACGTGATTCGCTTCTTTGAAGAACGAAAAATCGTCAAAGGCAAACGTGAGTTTGGTGTGTTGGACCCGATCCATAATCGGATGTTCTTTTTTGCTGATGAAGCGGCACTGAAGCACTTCGAAAATGAGTATGAGCGATATGCAGACGCGGCTCTTGAGGTCATGGCAACCGCAGTGCAGGAAGCAAACCCCGGAACCTGATCCGTCGAACAACGCGATCTCATCGCGAATCACTCAATGCGAAGAACAAGGCACTGGCGATCACCCTCAGCGATGATCGCCTTTTTTTTGGGGGGAGGTGGATCGCCCCGTCACATGCCCTAGGCTCACGTGTGATGCTCGGGTCTATGTTACGAGAGACAGAGAAAAGCTGAACTCTCCCACACACGGTGGGGTGTCCGACCATCTCTTGGAATCGCATAGGAACCTTCCGATAGATCGGCATAACTAGGGCGAAGGCCAAGAAGTACGGACACCCCAACCACCAGAAACGCAACGGATATCAAGACCCACACGACTCTCGCAGCCGGTTTTCCATGACGGTTGGCAACAGCCTGAAACGTTCGCAACTGGTAAGGGGCACTCCACGGCCCAACCCCAATCGAAAAGGTCACCACCGCGAAGACCAATGCCAAGCTACCGACGAGAATTTCGTCTGCATTCACAGAAAACCTTCCATTTGTATGCGTTTGCAAGAAACCCGCCGAGAATTGCTTTTCCAGACCCAATATTAACAAATCACCATGGCACCTATGTAGGGTGCAACCGACTTTCATGCCAACAAAAGCTCCCCCGCCGGCGAGAGCCAACAGGTACGAAGTCTGGCACGCAGTCATTGCTCGGATTCACAGGGCGGTTCGATGCAGGCAACTACGTGACTGCAAGTTCGAATGACACTTCGAGGTCGTGCACAAGTACATGGGAATATAACATCGCAAACCTACTCTCCACTGAGCTTCCATCGAGGGCAATAGCGGCGGAGGTAAGCAGGCGGAGGTCAAGTCTGTGTCCCAGCCTTCGTTACTGAATGTGATCCTAATTCAGCCGTCGTCTCACCAACGCTTCCGGTGCCTGGGCCTACGGGTCAGCCCGCCGCATCTTTCGACGCAGTGTCCGAATCTGAACCCGAACGGACTCCAAATCCGGGTAAATGTCCAATGCCCGCCGCAAAGCCATCAGCGCCCCGGCATCATCCCCAAGTTCGATCCGACATCGTGCCAGTCCTTGCCAAGCCGGATAGTGGAAGCGGCAGTGCCAAAGACAGACGCGATAAACGCCCTCGGCTTGAAAGTGATTTCCCATACCGTGCCAGCTAATTGCCAGTTGGTGTTGAGCCTCGGCAAATCGGGGAACAAGAGAAACCAAATCCTCCGCAAGGCTGAACGCATTCTGATATTCACCACCATCATTCAAATGCATCACTCGAAGCAAATGCTGATGGTGTACCGGGGCACAATCGCGGAGTAGGATTGCCCGAAAGGAATCGTCGGCCGACAGACGCACCCCACGATCCTTGTCGTTCAATGCCCGAGCCAGCGGTGAGATCGCTCTTTGATCGCCTAAGATCCCCAGCGCCAGTGCTGCTGCACGCCGAGTCTCGCACTCGCCGCGTCTCAGGAGTGTTAGCAGTGTTAGCTGCGAATAATACTCGTCCACCTCCCACGCAAATCTAGCCGAGTCGGCTGATGAGAGATAACGTCGATAGGCCGTTGCAAGACGATTCGATTTAAGTGCCGGGGAAGTCAACTTCGCTCCATAGTCAGTGGACGTCATTCCTTGGTGCCGACGCAGGATCTACAGCAAGAGGGACCCCCGCCCCCCTTGTGGTAACAACAAACCCGCCACGTCAAGCACACCATTTTTTCGCCACGCAAGCCCCCAACGCAGAAAGCTTTACGAACCAGCAGTGCCAATGCTTAGCGTTCGAGTGCCGCGAGTCTAGTCACGACTACAGAGCACCACAAGCAATGAAACAACCCAGAAACTCATAATTATTGAACCTCCGCTTGCTCATTTCCTGATTGACAAATCCGTTCAAACTTGTTCCCGCAAACACAGCACTGCAACCCCCTGCCCAGACAGCATTTGAGTCGAGGGGCACCAACAGGAAATCGTTGATTCCCACCTGTTCCTTCCACGACACCTGGTAAATTTTTTTTGTGCACCAAAACCGCTTGATGGGTCTTAAAAATCGCCTAACCAGACAACTTGAACAAGATCACCTAACCTTATCTCGCCTTGCATTCAAACATCTCTCCACCGCTGCGGAAGCGAGCAATTATGGAATCACTTCAAATCAATCCCATCGATGTCGCAGCCCCAAATCTACTGCGAGCACGGCCGCCTTTACAGATTTGCTGTATCAATGGTTTGCGTTTGCCTCACTGACTCAGTCACCCTCTTTATTCAAGCTGAGATCTCCTCACAAATTGAATCTCCGCCTTAGGAAACGGGGAAACAAAGCCACGCTATAATGGAAGCAGAGGTATCGACCGAAGATTGAATACTTCGCTCACGCTCACACTAATTCACGACGATTCATGCCTTCATCTCATTTACCCCTCGGGCGACTCTCGCCGACAATGCCGTGGTCGAAAATGGTCTCACTTACGAGTCTATTTTTTGTACTTTGCGTTGCCCGGGTTAGTTTTGGTGACGATTTTTCCGAAGCTAGCCCGATCTATGGGAAACTGGCGGCTCCGATGAACTCCGTTTTCGACGGCAAGTCGTTTCGCTCTGCCATTTCTGGCATCGCTGATCAAGTAGGCCTGAACATATGGGTGGATCGCAGCGTCGACCACTCTACCATTGTCAAAGTTGGATCTTCTGGACCCAACGTTTACG
>DOPG01000275.1 GCA_003513555.1 Rhodopirellula sp.
GCTGTTTCCTCTACCGCGTCGCAGGTGGGTGGTGCACTTACCTACACGATTGACGTCACCAACTCCGGTCCTTCGAGCGCCAGCAATGTGGTGGTCACTGATACGCTGCCAGTTGGTGTTACCTTTGTGAGCGGAACCGGCCCTTCCGGAGAAGTTCTTACAGAGGTGGGGGGGGTTGTCACGGCAAATGTCCCAACCATGGCTGCGGGGACTAGCGGTACCATGACGATCACTGTCAACATCGAAGCAGGGGCTGCCAGCAGCATCACTAATAATGTCGTGGTCTCATCTGACACTGGGGATTCCAATACCGTAAATGACAGCGCAGTTGCTAACACTACGGTAGACCCCAAGGTGTCCAGCATCTCTGGTACGGTGTTCATTGACATCAATGATAATGGCGTTCAGGAAGCTGGCGAGGGACCGATCGAGAACGTCCAGATTACGCTGACCGGTACCGACCTATTAGGTGCGATTACGGCACAGGTCGTCTTTACCGATGCGAATGGGGATTACTCGTTCACATCCTTGGCGCAGGGGACTTACGAGGTCACGGAAGAGCAGCCATCTCCATTCCGTGAGGGGCAGGTCGTCGTGGGGGTAAACGCCACAGCGGATATCGGTACGAATCGTTTCACCAATCTGGTCCTTGGTGAAAGTACAGATGCCAGTGGTTTCAATTTTGCTGAGTTGAATCAGGTTCTTTCAAAGAGATTGTTGTTGGCAATTCCATATTACGCGGGGATTTAGTTCACACCGCTTTGCCAATGGGAGTCGGTGGATGGCGGCAAAGCGATGTGGATTCAATCTCGAGAAGGGAGAGTGCAGTGTTCGGCCTTCGGGGGGAGGCCGAGCACTGTGAACCCTCTACTCTTTTTTAATCACGCCAAATAGGTGGCCACCTACCTCGTCGTGCTGCCAGGTCCCGGCATATCGGCCAGCGTGAATCAACACGCGTGCTCCAAAAGTGCCCATGCCGGGAATCCAAAATGCATCCATGGTGATCACTGGTGTTCGGCCTGCCCAAAGAATTTTCAAATCCAGTGGGACTTCACTGTCGATTTCCCCATATTTGATCCGAGCTGTCAGGCGGTACATGTCCGGTTGGGGTAGCTTTTCGCATTTGCTGATGGTGTAGGCCTCGGGTTTGGGCAGGGCATCGGACTTTCCCTCGATTGTGAAATTACCGAGGAATTTTGCACCCGTAAGGTACTTGGCTAAACGCATTTCTCGATCTCTTTGTTCTTCAGCAGATGGCTGTTTTTGTTGATCAGCCACAGGACGCTCTTGCTTTTCTTCCACTTGCTTTCCAGTGTCCGGCTGGTCTGATGACTGTTCCTCAAGAGTCGCTTGTTGGGCACTCAAGCTTTGGGGGGGCATCAGTAAGGGGTAACAGGCAAGCAGTACCCAGAATGAGTTGAAGCTCTTCATCTCAGTGTCTCCGTGCAAGGGTTCGTTTCGTGTGGTTGACTCGATCGATGGTTGACTCGGCCAGTGAGTCGGCATGGTTTTTGGTGGTGGGTTCTCTTTCAGGTCGGAATTCACTTTTCTACCTTTTGATGGTTGCATTTCTTGGCTGTCCAGACAAGCCGACAGACTGTTTTTCGTTGTCTTTACCCCGCGAATGACAGATATGGTGGGGGCTAACGGTTTTGCGATCTGTCATAGCGGGCTTTTTTTAATGCGTCTGGGAAACGCAATCTCGCTTTAAACAGATCCTGAACTTGTGTTTTGGTAGGACGCAGCAACGAAGTTTGTGTGAGACTGGTTAAATTCGGCAGTACTATTTGCAGCAGGGGCAATGCAAGCGAAGCTCAGAATGGCCAGATTGTGTGCGGTGTGGGTTCACGCAATACTGTTCGTATTGTTCCCACGCCGAAGTTATCGGGGCTGACGATTGTTGCGTTGGTCCCAATTTTGAAATTACGAATACATGGTGGAATCATAATGCCCGGTGGAATCACATTGCTTCGTTCTTTCGTGTCTCTTCTTTTGTTGTGTGCCGCTTGTTGTTTGTCGGGTTGTTCTGAAGAGCAGCAGAACGCAGTGCGTCAACGTCGTGATAATCTCGACAAAATCTGGCAAGCCTACGCGGAGATGTACAAGACAGACGTGTCCCCAAAAAACGTGGGTGAACTCGCAGCGTGGATGGCTGAGTCAGCTGATGCTGGAACTCGTGGTGCAGCACGCGATAGCCTTGTCGAAGGTGATGTGGTTGTGAATTGGAATGGAGATCTCAGTGTTCCGGAAACGCTGGGAAACTTTGTGCTGGCGTTCGAGGCCGGAACTCTTGCACGAGGTGGATACGTTGTGATGGCAGACGGTAAGGTGAAAAATATGACTCTTAAAGAATTTCAGGCAGCCGCAATGTTGCCGGCGAGCCAACCATAAGCGTGCACCCAGTGGTCCACTGTTTGTTCGTCGCAACATTGCCTGGTAGTACCTTTGATTTTGAAGCGGGTCTAATCTTTGTGATGATGAGCAATGTGACGGTGCCGCGGCAAGCTTAGCCATCAAACGCACAGGCCGGATTTGACGCTTGTGAAGTGATTGTGCTTTTAGCCGGGTGAGGCTTCGTGCTGTATCGGTCGCAACGATCGACTCGGATTTAATCGATTTGCAAGACTCTAACGCTCGTTGTGACCTTTATGGTCGCGAAAGTCTTGCGTGCATCGGGAGGAGGTGCCGAAAAGCCTTTGTGATCGACCTCCCCATCCAATGAGCTTCAGTTCGCAAATGGTCTTGCGTTTTGATTGGTGTGCGTCAGCCCTCCCATAATGCTACGCCGGTCGTGTCCATCCCCCAAATCCGATAGACGCATGATGCAGCCTCGGCAAAGCGACAATCAGCACCGTCACAGCCTCCCGACATTCGATGTCAGGGGTTCTTCCCGCCCCATGCGTCCGCGTACCAGCGATTCCGTGTTGGGTCATACCACTCAAGTTGCCGACGAGCTTGTTGTCGGCGCTTTCTCTCGTGTAGCGTGGAATGACAGTATTTCTTGTGAATTGTCGAGTCATGCACCATCTGCTGGGGCCGCTCGAGGTGAAAATGTGAGTTGCCACGAATCGCGACACTGGTGGCGGGTTGATGGCAGGCATGATTCATTTGATGACACTGAACTGTTGCCTGATCAGGGTACGCCGACTGTTGGTAGGTTCAACCAGGATCTCGCTGCGGAGTTGCGAGTGCGGTTGTCTTCACAGATAGATGTGGGGCAGATGTTATCCGCAGTTGACTCGCAATCTGGGCTGTCGAATGCTGCCCTCGAAATGCAAGCAACTAAGACGACGCAGACTTCGGGAAGGACTCATCCGGAGAATCCGTCTGGCGTGATGTCACAAGTGATTTGTGGTCTGCATGCTCTTGTCAGCCAACAGGTGCTCCGTGGTTTGGGGCTTGATGCTTCGGCGTTAGCGAAGGCAGAGTCATTCGCCGAGCAAGAGAAGGCACTGGAAAAAGAAAGTGCTTCTGAGTTGGTTGCCGCAGTTTCAGCGAATCCATTGGGGGTTGAGCTCGGCGACGGACCACGAGTCTCGAATGAGTCATTCAATTCTTTGGATACCTGTGAAGTTTTGCCCCACCCCAATTATTTGCATCAGTCAGAGCGTGTGACCAGCGGATCGTTTGTCTTTGGCATGCTGGGCGTCGTGGCTGATACGGTGGGACAGCATAGAGATGCTTGGTCTCATGGTGATGGGGTATCAGAGGGGCTCACAACAAATCAACTGGCATCCTTCAGTAAAGAACTGGTGCGAGGTGACTTGCTTGACGCCACCCGTTTGTTTGCGATTCCAAAAACTCGCGTGCCTACGACGCATCATTCGGCTGGCAACTGCCCGATTTTGAAGGCGCAAGAGCCCAGTGGGGCATCAGACTTGGGGTCTGGTCAGTCGAGGGAGCGTTCCGCTTTGATATGCCATCGGCTGGAAGAGGGCAGACGGGGTCGAACTCTCGATTCATCCGAGCGGGTGAAATCGTCGGTGGGTGGCACCGCGGTGGTGCGCGACCACGATTTTTGGCACGAGCACTGGGCGGGGCACTCGAGTCGAGAGTCGGTCAGGTGGCTTGTTGGAAATCTGTTGCTGATGGACTCAGAGAGCAGCAGGAATAACGCGACCAACGTCATTCCTGCGGTTTCAGAACTGCTCGCCATCGGTTTTCCTTGTGGAGCAATCGAGTCGCAGGAAATCTGTGGTGCATGGTCGGTACGAATACCGGTCGAGCAGCCCGTAGATATTCATCGTGTTGTTTTGCAATTGCACAGCAAGGATTCGCACCGGGGCGGTTCTTGGATAATCACTGCACTGAGCGAACCCGATCTGCTCGGCTCAGCATTCGGGCATTCGCATGCTGCCTCTGCCGAAGTAAGAACGCCTCGGGCGTGGGTACGGGTTTCTGAATTCCGGCTGGTAGTCGGATCGCGTAGCATTGATACAGCGATAAAAGTAGGAAACAACATCGCATTCGCGAGTACTCATGGGACTGCACCTCGTCTTCGAATGATTTTTGAGAATGAGGTTCATGATGTATTTGCTTCCACGGCAATAAAGCCGACCAGCAGCGATTGGGGGAGACAATGCCGGAATTTATTGAGTGTCCAGCATCCTATCGTGGGGGCTTCGTTCGCCTTGAGTTCGACTTCTGTTGAGCTTGGGACTGTAAGCGAGTGTTCGCGATGGGATGCTGCTGCCAGTGAAGCTGATGTCGTGCGGTGCTCCATGTTTGTAAAGGTGATGTCGCAAGTCGATTTGCCGTGCATGGCGGAATCAACCTCAGGCATGGTTCATCAGGTGTTGGCCGACGAGTTGATTCATAGGATTCAAGCTGGGCCAGTGTTTCTGAATGGTGTTGAGAACTTTTACCCCATGAGTCCAGGAAATCATGTCTCAGTTGGTTCGCGTCAGGGCTTCGGCCGGGCCAGCGAACTTCCGGTCGCAACGCTGGATGAGCGTTTCCTTAGAAGTTGGTCCTTCTCCAAGTGGTTCACACGCCGACCGGATCAAACAGTGATAGGACGTGATGAAGCAGTTGGAAGAATGAAGTCGATCCATGTCGGTATTACTGATACTGGCGTGTCTGAAGCGAGTACGGGGCAGTTGATATGTGGTATCGAAGTGATGTCGAACCAAAAATCCCAAGACCGTCTCTACCGGCCGACAATGGTAATGCGGCAGGCTGAGTCCACTATCGCGATGCAAGCAGCAAGCAGTTTTTCATTTCGGCATCGGGCTCATTCCGCAAGGCTGACGGAACAAGTGAGCAATTCTTTTTTGCAGCACGAATCAGCGTTCGTAAATCATGATTTCGTAAGTTGTGATCAGCATGTTGAAATTGACGCGAACGTTAGTATTTGCGACCTGGTTCAAGCTTCTGAGACAAACGTTTGTGATGCACTGGCAGAGTACCCTGACAGAACGGACTCCAGTGAGCAGTGCACGTTCCAGTCCATCGTCATGTGCGCAGGTTTCACACATGCTTGCACGTTAATGCATGTGCCTCAGTATTTAAACCGAGCCGCATGGTGCAGGAAGGCCACGCCGCGGATGCTTGCAGCGGTTTCCAAAATGAATGTAGCTGAGCAGTTCTTTCCACCTCTGGTGTCGTTTGAACTGCCACGTTTGGTGCTGCCGGTAATGTCCGCAGAGAAGACAAGTGCGGTGCACTGTGCCGCGATCATGATCGGTGACGTGCCCGCCTTACCAGTGTCTTTTTGGGCAGGACAGGATTTCCACCTAGAGCGTCGGGAAAATCGTAGCGGTGATCAAAGAACGCTGAGGCAAAGTTGTGAAGGCAGTTCGTCGATGATCCACTCGGCGGTAGAATGCCCAACAAGCACGTTGATAAGACGCTTGCGAGTGGCAGGTCAATTACGCAATTTGACCGATCCCTTGAAAAATTATCTGAGAGCGAATCGGTCGCTATCTGAAGTCCTTTGTGATCCGAAAGAACACGGGACTGCCGCGGCAGCAGGTAGCACCCGTTTTTTGATGATGACTGAGAAAAGGTCGCTTCGATATTTGCGTCAACATTGCGGAGTTCAGCTCGTGAGTCAGTTGGTCGTTAAACCTGTACCACTTGGATTCATGACACCCGTTGATGCAGATCTGGGCGAGTCGGTAAGTGAATCACGGTTAACAGATCAGAAGACTCATGAGGATATGATGCGGCGATCTGGAAATACCGAGGTATCTGTGGGGGCTTCGCTAGACAGGGGGGCCGTCAGGCACTCAGGTGAAGTTTTGAATCCGGAAGCTTGCTGTAGTGTACCCCTCCACTTGTTGGAAAAACCGACTGCGAGCGGTGCACACGACAACGCTAGGAATTCAAGGGTGAATGGTATCGTTTGGATACCGGAGTCGCGAAATCGTTTCGTTGAAGTAGAGACGCTGCGGTTGAGTTTCGAAGCGGTTGGTAACGCGGTTGCCGGCAAGAAAGTTGAGTTTTCATCAGCTCCTGTTCTATTACAGGTTGATGCTCATTCTTCGCCAAAAAATTTCACTCGCCCGCGGGAGGCTGATGAAGCTGTCGCGAGGAAGCTGGAAAGTTCGTTTGTAATCTACCCCTCCGAAATACAGACAAGTCTGAATTTGACTGTGGGCTGTCGGAATCATCGATGCACGACCTCGGTGCTTGATCGTGCTGCCTGACTGATGGAGCAAGGTGCATGAGCACATCTGACGTTGCCGTTATCCCGGGCTGGCAAGATGAAAAAACCAGCGAGCCGCTCGGCGATCACTTTTCGGGCGATCGAGAAAGTGGCTGTATCGTTATTAAACATAGTGGGTGTCTGTGAATTGAACACGCCGTTGGTGCTTACCGTGTCCGATGAGAGCAAACCCCCAGTCGCATCGTAGTTGTTCTTCTGAGTCAGCGAATTCTCGAATCAGCCAGCCCCGGCGAGCTGCCGGTGAGTTCGATGGGGGGGAGCGTCGTCTGCGTTCGACATCGGGTGGGTCTACCAATTGCACTCCCGGTATAGTGGTGGCAATCTTCGTGAAGTAACCTTCATTCGAAAGTTCATGGTATCGCAAGTCAATCTTCTTTCGGGCAGTCCATTCTGAATCGGTACCCATTTGATCAATCATGGCTCGCTTGGTTAACCAATCGATCTTCCCCAACGCGTCGGAGAAATCAGCAGCATCTTTTCGATATGCTACTGCAGCGTTGAGGAGTTCCCGCCAACGCATCAAAATTAGGGGAGCCTCTCCCTGCTGTGCTGCAGGTACTCCGGCAACAAAGGCTTCAGCCGCAGCGAGGTAGGATTTTTGAAGGTCCAATGCTGACATCTCACCGCGGTTGGTGGCAACGCGGGTAACCAAATGCCAGTCGCTGGCGATGCGTCCCAATGCATCAACCGGTGCTTTGATTTGCGGCATTTTACGATGTTGGCCCGATTCGATCATGTCCAACAGTAGGGAGACTGATCCCACTTTGACATACTCTGCCAAGTCAGACAAATTCGAATCGGAGAGTCCAATTTGCAGACGCTGTTTTCGGCCGAACATTTGCATCGTTGAAGCAAGAGAGTAGAAAGATTTTGCACAGAATTGGCCGAGCCAGTGCCCAAATACGAAGATTGGTTTTTCACCATTGAAACCACCCATGTCTGCAATGGAGTCAATGGCTATTCCCTTTGCACTCACGTGGTAGCGACCATTAGGAT
>DOPG01000279.1:0-4112 GCA_003513555.1 Rhodopirellula sp.
CCTCTCGACGCACACGATTCCTTCTTCCATCGCTTTGTGGGCGAGCATCGCTCCGCCGATACAGTCTCCCGTGGCATAGACGTTTTCGACTGCGGTTTCGAATTGATTGTCAACCGCAATGAAACCGCGTCCGTCTGTCTCCAGTCCAATCGACTCGAGGCCCAGGTCGTCGGTAGCCGGTGTGCGGCCGGTCGATAACAAAACTCGGTCACATTCGATGGCCTCGCCATCTTTGATCGCAACCACACAATTCTCGCCATTTCGTTTGGCCGAGTCAACAAATGTGTTGGTGCGAAAGTCGATTCCTTGGCGTTTGAAGGTGCGGTGAGCGATATTCGCTATCTCGTTATCGATGCCCGGTAGAATGCGATCCATTGCTTCCAGCACAATGACTTCACTTCCGAGCCGATTCCAGACACTTCCCAATTCAAGTCCGATGTAACCGCCTCCGATAACCACGAGTCGATCGGGGACGTCAGGGAATGACAATGCCGTCGTGCTGTTACCGATGCGGTCATTATCTTCTTCGACCGAGCGGAGTTTCGCAGGGTGACTGCCAGCACAGATCAGAATGCGTTTGGCTTCGATCAAAAACGGTTCCTCACCATCCACTTGGATGGTGTTGACGTCGCGAAAGCGGCCTCGCCCTTGGTAAGGAGTTACACCGCGTTTCTTGAACAGCATATTGATACCACCGGTCAAGGTGTCCACAATCTTTTCTTTCCGAGACATCAGTTTGTCGAGGTGTAATTCAACTCCGTTGATCTGCACGCCGTGCTCGGACATTCCATGACTCGCTTCCTCGTACAAATGGCTCGACTCGAGAAGAGCCTTGCTTGGGATGCAGCCAACGCGGAGACAAGTGCCGCCAAAACGCGGGTTCTCGTCGATGCAAGCTGTGTCGATTCCCAGTTGTGCCGCTCGGATTGCCGCGACATACCCTGCAGGGCCACCGCCGAGAACAACCAAGTCATGCTGCACCGTTTTCATCTTATCTTGCTCGATTAAAGGATTGGATTCTTTAGAAGGTTGATCGTTGGGACTTAAGACTCGACCAAAAAACCGATTTGTCAGCTTGGCAGAAAACGTAGGTTGCTAAAAAAACACGAGAAGTGTTGGCCGTGGGTGTATCGGTGATTGCGATTCACTGTTTTCCGCTGGGACAAAAGTTGGCAGCACTGTGTCTGAGACGCTTGGCGGCAACGTGCCTCAACACTACTGGGGATCGGACCCAAGCGGAATTTTGACTGCGTTTTGTGCTGCTGCCAAGCTGGCATGTTTTTAGTCCATTGTGCTCGGTACCGATAGTCAACCTTTGGCCGTTATACGGCGTCAATGGCCGATTGCTGGTTGTTGCAGGCGTCTAGGTTGGTCAAATTGGGGATTTTGGTCGGTGTTCCCCTTGCGACCCCTGCTGTTGCACTGACAATAGCCCCACGCAACTCTCTCACACTCCATTGGCGGTTTCCTTGCTCACGCGAAGATTACGTGCGATTGTCGGACCGGCGTTTGCTGCCGTGTTGTTCGTGCTAGCGATTCGGCTGCTGTACCGCGAGATCCAAGGGATCACGTGGGAAGAATTTATGGCCGGGCTGACCGGAGTAAGGCCACTCTACATCGGCTTCGCCGCCTTTCTGATTGCGTTGAATTACGGGTTGCTGACGGCGTACGACTTGTTGGCGCTGCGATATGTGTGCCGGTCGCTTCCTCTTCGCCGTGTTGCGTTGGTGTCCTTCTTGGGATTCAGCCTGGGAAATAACTTGGGAACCTTGCTCGCGGCCACTCCCCTTCGGTTCCGCTTTTATTCCAGATGGGGGCTCTCGCCGAGCCAGATTGTGGTGATGATGGCAATCCTGGGGCTGACCTTTTGGAGCGGCCTGTGGTTTCTTGGGGGTACGGTTTTGGTCTGTGTGCCGGTCGAACTTCCCGAAGAGGTGAGTTTGCCTTTTGGCACCCGGACCTTAGGGGTGATTTTGCTCGTGCTGGCAATCAGCTACCTTCTGGTTTGCTGCCTTTGGCGGAAACCATGGCCGATTGGTAAGCTGAATCTCCGGCCACCTGAGCCTGGGTTAATGGCAGTCCAAGCCTCTGTTGCCGCGATTGATCTGCTGATCTCCGCAACAGCTTTGTACCTCGTGCTACCCAGTGCTGCGACGGTTCCATTCGCGATGGTGCTGGGAGCCTATCTGGTGGGCATTTCCGTTTCACTGTTGACGCAGGTGCCCGGAGGGCTCGGTGTCCTTGATTTGATTTTGCTAACCTTGCTCAAAGGTACGGTTGGAGACTCAGTGTTGGCCTCGGTGTTGATTTTCAGATTGCTCTACTACATTTTACCGCTGCTGGTAGGCATGGTGGTTTTGGCCGCGCATGAGATTTACGGTGGGGCAGTGGAAGCGCGGCAGGCAAGGCGTACTCCCTGAGCCTGTTGTGATGCAGCTTGGCAAAAAATTTCGCCTTTTGGAAATAGGGGAGGCAGAACTGAATCAATGATTATGGCTTGAGCAATCATAGGTACGGTTGAATTTCGGTGGCCGGTTGCCATCGATGGTATTTTGATCGAAGCAAGTGGTACACTCTGTTGATGTGGTGCGGTTTGTTGCTCTTGTTGTGGCGAGTTATCATTGCTTTATCACCGCCGCGCTTTGCGGCACTCCGTGAAACGTATGAAATGGTATGAGCTGTAAGACTGACGCTAGACGAGTCGCTTTTTCTGTGATCGAGTCATGATTTGATGTGTTGGAAAGTTCACGTCTGTAAGCACTGCGGTAGTGAATTTCTTTCTTCTCTCAGGCATAAAAGAGGGCCTTGGTTTTGATTCACATTCTAAGCAATCTGCTCTTGCGTTTTGCTTGTTACGCGTGCGTTGGTTGGATCTTTCTGTTTCAATTTTCAGGGACGATTTGGGGCAGTGATTTCAATCGGGACATCCGACCTCTGTTGGCCCGGCATTGTTTCAAGTGCCACGGTCCCGATGATGAGGCTCGAGAGGTCGATTTAAGGCTGGACAACGAACAAGGTGCAAAGAAAGATCTGGGTGGTTATGCCGCTGTTATCCCCGGCGATGCCGATGGTAGTGAACTGCTGAAAAGAGTGATCGCAGATGATCCAGACATGCGAATGCCGCCGCCTGGCTCGGGTAGAGGTCTGAATGAGCGTGAAGTCGGGATGCTCAGAGATTGGATTCAATCAGGGGGAGGGTATAAGACGCATTGGTCATTCGTTCCGCCCATGCAAGCGATGGTTCCGCGGGTCGCTAAAGTTGATTGGTGCCGAAACCCTATCGATAATTTTGTTCTGAGCAGACTTGAAGCGGTTGGGCGACAACCACTTGCTGACGCAGATCGCGAGTCTTTAGTGCGGCGTCTCTCTCTGGACCTGATTGGAACGACACCGTCACTCGATGAGGTTGACCGTTACATACAAGATCGAAAACCTGGCGCTTACCAAAGGCTTGTTGATCGATTTCTTGCTTCACCTGGGTACGCTGAACGATTTGCGCGACCGTGGCTTGATCTTGCAAGATATAGCGACACCAATGGCTACGAGAAGGATCGAAAACGCAGCATCTGGCCCTATCGTGATTGGGTCATTGACGCTGTCGGTCAAGACATGCCTTTTGATCAGTTTTCCATTGAGCAAGTGGCTGGCGATATGTTGCCCCAGGCAACGAATCAGCAAAGGGTTGCAACGGGCTTTCATCGAAACACCATGCTGAATGAAGAGGGGGGAATCGACCCGATGGAGTACCGATACCACTCAATCATCGATCGAGTCGCAACAACAGGTACGGTTTGGATGGGGCTGACCACGGGATGCGCACAATGTCATACGCATAAATACGATCCGATCACTCACACGGAGTACTTCTCGTTATTCGCACTGTTGAATAATGCGGATGAACCGGATGTGATTGTCGCAGACAGCAAGCGGGAAGCAATTGCAGCAGAAATCGAACAACGCATCATGGAATCAGAAATGAAACTTATCGAATCTTGGTTGCCAAGCTACCAGGAATTTCAAAAGTTTCACCGCTCGTCGGAGAAGTCTGGCTCAATTGGAAAAAAGCCAGATCGAACTGCAGCCTCAGCAAAGCCACAGCAAACAAAGCCACA
>DOPG01000279.1:4350-11197 GCA_003513555.1 Rhodopirellula sp.
CACAGCCGTCTAAAACGCTGGGTTTTTCTAAACTTCAGGGTAAGCCGGCGAAGCGAGTGGTTGCCAGAAAATTTTACGAGTGGGTCGAGTCGCAGGTGTTTCAGTCTCGAGTTTGGACGTCCCTTCACCCAGTCAGTACGAAATCAACCAAGCCTACGCTTGAATCTTTACCGGACTTTTCAGTGCTCGCTCGAGGTGACGTTACGAAACGTGAGGTGTACGGTTTGAAGTATGTGTTACCGGTGCGTGATGAGCCGTTTACCGCTCTGCGGCTCGATGTGCTGCCGGATGTTTCCTTGCCCGCAGGTGGGCCGGGGCTGGCGTTCTATGAAGGTAGACGTGGTGATTTTTTTCTCAGCGAGTTAACCGTCAGCGCAGACGGGGCAACAGTCACGCTGCAGAACCCATCCCATAGTTATGGGAAGATAGGTGTAGGCTCGGGCAATGCAGTTGCTGGAAACGTGCTTGACGGAGAAGGATCGACAGGTTGGTCCACTGCGGGTCAAGAAGGAACTGCAAATCAATGGGTCGCTAATTTCGCAGAGCCGGTTGCTGGCGGCAGCGTTCTCGAGATAGAGCTGGTATTCGAACGGCATTTCGCGGCAGGATTGGGACGTTTTCGCTTTTCATTTACCGCTGGAAAAACTCCGGTGGTTGCTTCGACTCTGCCAGAAGCGATGTATGGCTGGCATGTGCAGGAGGTTGGTGAAATCTCGCAAAACGACTTCCTTCGTCTGCAACGGCATTTCATCAAAACTAATGCGGAACTGAAGTCGCAACGAAAAGAGCTCGCGAAGCTGCACGACAAAATTCCCGACAAGGTCCGAACGCTCGGAATGCAGGAACGCGTGGCTGCGGATCAACGTATCACGCATCGGCATCACCGCGGCGAATATTTGCAGCCTCGCGAAACGGTTAAGCCAGGCGTTCCCGCAGTACTTCTCGCGGATGCCAAGACCAACCCCAGCGACCGCCTGAGTTTAGCCAAGTGGTTGGTCAGTGGCGGGAACCCTCTGGCTGCCAGAGTCACCGTGAATCGGGCTTGGCGTGAGTTCTTTGGACGTGGAATTGTCAATACTGCAGGTGACTTCGGGACTCAAAGCGAACCCCCGTCCCATCCTGGACTACTCGATTGGCTAGCAGTGGACTTGGTTCAGAAGGGATGGTCACTGAAGCGGTTGCATCGAATGATTGTTGTTTCGTCGACCTATCGTCAGGCGGTGCAGGTTACCGATCCGTCTGATCCAGAAAATCGACTTTTGGCAGGAATGCCCAAGCGGCGACTTGCCGCTGAGCAGATCAGAGATTCTTTGTTGGCGGCGTCCGGGTTGCTGAGCCGACAGATCGGGGGGCCAAGCGTTTTTCCACCGCAGCCCAATGGCGTGATGCAGTTGGCGTACGGTGCTCCCAAGTGGACGGTGTCGAAAGGATCAGACCGCTTCCGACGCTCTATTTATACGTTTAGCAAAAGGACCGCCCCTTTCGCAGCATTTGCGACGTTCGATGGTCCCTCAGGAGAGACTTGTCTCGCCAGACGCGATCGCAGCACGACGCCTTTGCAAGCATTGACGCTTCTGAACGATGAAATGTACTTAGAGTACGCCAGTGGCCTAGCCGAAACGGTTTTGAGGCAACTGGGCGGTGGTGCCGAAGCACAGCAGACGGCTTCGGTGATGTTTCGGCGTTTGCTGGCCCGGAATCCGACAAAGTCTGAATTAACAGCCATTCTCGCTTTTTACCAGCAGTATCGCGAGAATCCCAAGGTGTGGATGCTGGTAGCGCGAGCTTTGATGAATCTCGACGAGGTCATCACAACCCACTAGCGTTGCTTGCAAATGCATGTTGGTCGGTGAGAAACGCAGATGCAGCACAAGCATGGCCATTTGATCGTGTTTCTCAAGGCATGACTGGTGGTTAGCGTCCTCCGCAGTTGTGTGGTGGATGACTAGCGTTGTAACGGTGGGGCGTCTCACTGTAAGATAGTGCAACACTTGCCCAACAGATCCGCGATGTACCAAGGAAGGTCTCGCTTTGTCCGGTCAGAAAAGACAATTTCAACGCGATTCGATTTCTAAAGTTGCAGCCCCCAGCAGCATGCTGGAGCGACTGCGATTACTAAGAGCGAACGTCTGCACAGAAGGGCATGCGATTTTGGCGGCCTCTGCTCTCTTGGGCCCCGAAGCAGTGAAGGCTGCGGAACTGACGGCCCAGTGTGACGGCTGCATCGTTGTGACTGGTGTCGGGAAGGCCGGGCTTGTAGGTCAGAAGTTGGTGGCCACGCTTGCCAGTACTGGCTCACCAGCACATTTTTTGCATCCGTCTGAAGCGGTTCATGGCGATTTGGGACGCGTGCGAGAGTGTGATTTGGTTTGGGCGATAAGTAATTCAGGTCGCAGTGAAGAGGTGGTACGGATTGCACCTCACCTGCGAGCTAATGCGTCTGGTCTGATTTCTATTACGTCTGATCACGAGAATCCATTGGCGGTCGCTGCGGATTGTTCGGTTGCGATTGGCAAACATGATGAGGCATGTCCTAACGGTTTGGCGCCTACCGCTAGCAATGCTGTCATGATGGCCGTCGGAGATGGCATCGCCATGTTGGCGAGCCAGATGAGATCATTCACGGCACAGGATTTCGCGCGTTACCATCCAGGGGGTTCGCTGGGCCGAAAACTGATCGACGTCGATCAAGTCATGCGCCCGCTGGCGGTTTGTCGCGTCGCCTCCAGTACGGTCTCGATTCGTTCTGCGATGGTTGCAACGTCCCGTTCGGGGCGGCGGACCGGCGCTGTGATGTTGGTGGATGAGCAAGGCAAGCTCGCAGGTTTATTCACCGATAGTGATTTGGCGCGTTTGCTCGAGGATCGAGAGGAGACGGCGCTAGATGCTGCGATCGCCTGTCGGATGACATTAGATCCGGCCACTGCGGTAAGCGGGTCGCTGTTGCAGGATGCGATGGCGCTGATGTCCCAGCGACGAATCAGTGAATTGCCAGTGGTGAACGCGGAATCGCAGCCGGTGGGCCTCCTTGATATCACTGATCTGGTGTCGTTGGCCGAGGCGAGGCAAGGGCCCGCCACGCTCCCTTTTGCTCCCATTGATGAAAATGCTCCTTAGTGTTCCTGTTTTTGTTTTATTGTGAGTCCTTCGTTTCTATCTTGAACCTCAGTTTTGATCTTTCATGCCAGCCCTATTGAAGTCTGATTCTGAAATTGCTGAATCGATCACTTGCATCCTGTCCGATGTCGACGGTGTGATGACTGATGGCCGCATCGTTTATGACAGTCTCGGTGTTGAGACGAAGCGGTTTCATGTTCGTGATGGTTTAGGGATCAAGGCTTGGATGAAGAGCGGATTTGGTTTTGGCATTCTGACGGCACGCACCAGCAAGATGGTCACCCAGCGAGCTAGCGAATTGGGAATCGTGGACGTTCAGCAGGGATATGAAGATAAGTGGCCAGCAGCGGAGGCGATGTTGTCCTCCATGGGGTACCAGCCTGAGCAGGTTTGTTACATCGGCGATGATCTACCCGACATTGCCGTCATGCGACGCGTAGCGTTGGCTGTAGCGCCGGCGGATGCGGCTTTTGATACCCAAGAAGCTGCGGGTTGGATTTTGCGGTCTCAAGGGGGGGCAGGTGCGGTACGCGAATTGATCGAACGACTGTTGCGGTCGAAACATCGCTGGGAGGAACATCTGGGGTAGGGAAGTCCATTGTGGTTGCCTGTGCGTTGGTTTGACTTGCTGCGTTCTTGGCATCTGTTTTTTTTGACGACTCTGTGCCTTCAATCACGCCATGTTGCAGAAAATACGACAGTACCTGATTGCCCTCACCGTTGTCCTGGCAATGGCTGTTGCCTACCAGACTTTGGTGACGCCGCAGTTGCATCCACCAGAAGTCAAGGAGATGCATGTTGCGACGATGCCCCCGCTGACTCGGTTCAATGAAAGCATCAAGGGACTGTTTCCTGATGAGGATTGCTGGCAACGTGGCGGATGTACGATCCTCAAGACTGTTGACGGGATGCTGTTGTTTGAAGAATGGGTTGATTTAGGAAACAACAAGTTTCGCCTTTCGCCACTCTCGATCGTGGTTGGCGGTGGCTTGAAAAATGGCGGGTCCACCGCGCCTATCACCATCGACGCGCCGCAGGGGGCGGAAATTCAATTCAATCGCTCGCTACAGATGGGTCGTGGCCCCACTCCTGCGATCGAACGGGGAAGAGTCATTGGTCCCGTTGTGGTGAAGCGACTGGTGGATGATTCTGAAAATAATGATCTGCTCGTTCATACGTCAAATATTGGACTCGATAGTCAGAAAATTTGGACAACCGATGAGTTCGATCTAACTTCAGGTGGGCTGTCCATGCGTGGACGTGACCTCACGCTTCACCTCACGAAAACGGGCAAAGGAATACCCGAGCTTGAGCGTGTTGAGCTGATTTACCTCTACGGTCTGAAGTACTCAGTGGATGAGACAAAATGGATGGATTTTGTCTGCGATGGCAGGGTTGAATACCAGTTCTCACGAAGAACCCTCGAAATGCGCGACGCGGTGTCTCTCGCTTATCGTGACGCGGATCAGCTCACGACGTTCTTTTGCGATTCACTGGAGTGCGTGCTTGCCGATCCAGAGGTCCTGTCTGAATCAAGTAACGCGGGGGCTTCCGTGACCGACCAATTCGAGAAGATCATTGCCGTGGGGCAACCCGTCGTCTTGAAGTCCGGCGCAATCGCAGGGGATTTTTCGGCAAACAAAATAGAAGTGATTTCAGGTAGCGGAGGCCGCCTTGGGGTTTCGGCCACGGGGCCCAGCGGCGTGACGGTTAATTCCGCAGATTGGGGAGGGACCTTCAAAGAGTTGCAGTGCAATATTCAGATGGGTGATGAGCCGAGGTTGCTGCAGTTGTTGGTCGATGGGTTTGGTCGAGCATTCTTTCGAGATGATTCTGGCACTGTTGGGGATATGAGCTGGCAGAAGTCGTTCAAGCTTAGTGAGGCGGCGGTCGTGAGCAATAGTAGCCTGGCTTCCACCGCAGGAGTGACTGCAGCAAAAGGTGCACAGCAGTCTCAGATACAAGTTGCAGGGAAGAGCGCCGCACCCAGAAAGTTCGATTTCGTGATTAGCGGAGACGTGAAGGGGCGATTTGACCTCAGCAGCGCCTCGACGGAGGATCGCAAAACATCAGGGCAATTTGGGGCTCGTACGCTTACCGGCGCCGTGAAGCTGATTGCAAACGCTCCGCAGCCAGTCTCGCTTGATGCACAGGATGGAAAGCAACAGAAAACAACCTGCCTCCCTGAGTGGATTAGCTTGCAGGATGACGTGCGTATCTCAACCGACAGTGTTGACGCTGAAACCGATGAGCTGCTGTTGTTTTTCGATCAATCGCAGTTCTTGTCGAATGCGAAGCAGAGTCGGCCAGCCACTGCACCGCGGTCCACGGCGGTTGTTGCACCGTCAGCGGTTGAGCCAGTGGTTAAGAAATCACACGAGCGGCAGATTATCATGGGCCGACGGATCAGCGCGAAACTCGCGGTCGCCAATGATGACCGCTGGGCGCCGCAGAAAGTGAATGTCGAAGGACAGGTTTCAATTCGATACATGCACCAGCATGAAGGTGCTTCATTGCCTGCCAAACTGACGGGAGGGGCCTTGCAGTACGAAGGGCAGCTCGGCAGTGACGTGGTGCAGTTGCGAGGAACTCCGCAGGAGCCAGCACGTCTTGAAGTGGGAGATGGCTTTTTTGTTGGGCCGATGATTCAGCTCAGACCAAGTCAGAATGTTCTCTGGATGAATTCGGCAGGAGAATTCCAGCTGCCCTCCGTAATGATGCAAGGCACCGCTGATGCGACCGACCCGAATGCGATGCGATGGGTGAACGCACCGCATTGCCGTTGGCAGGGGGAACTGTTGTTTGATGGGAATACCGTTGTCCTGTCGGAGGGAATCGACATCACTGCGTCGGTCCTGTCCGGAGGCGATGCAATGGATGTGCAATTGAGGGGAGACCGCATGCAGGTCGATTTAGCTGGCAAGGTGGAGATGATGAAACCAAGTCAGATGCAAGGGGTTGAAATTCAGCGGATTACAATTACAGAAACAGAAAAACGACCTGTGGAGATTCAAGTGCTAAGGTTGGCTGCCGGGGAAAAATCGCAGTCGAAGCACCTGCTGTACACCCAGAAGCTTGAATTTACCCCGAGTGAAATGGGTGGGGTGATTAAAGGGTTCGGGCCAGGCTGGTACCGCGGTTGGTTGCCGGCGGAAGATGCTCCGTTACCCTACACCGGTGTGCATTTGCTATTCAAAGATGCAATGCAAGTAAGTGTCGAAACCAAAACGCTTGATTTCCTAGGCGGTGTACGGGTTGGGAAACGTGGCGTCGCAGGATTTGAACCGCCGTTCTTTGATGCTTCAACGATGGATTCAATTTCGGTAGGTGATTCAACACTTGATTGCGAGCGAATTCGTGTTAACGCTGACCCGGCTGGGACTGTCGCGGGTGCTTATGGTCGCAATACGAGCCCATGGGAATTGGAGGCTGTTGATGGAGTGGTGTTTCGGGACATGGGCGCGGAAAATGGTCTGTTAGTTGGCACGGCCAGTCGCGTCACCTACTCGAATTCCAAGGACCTCTTCAAAATTGACGGGACGCCTAATTGCCCAGCCTTTTTTGAATTAACCAACGCAGATGGGACGCCTCGAGCCAAGGGCACCGTTCGCACAATGACTGTGCGGGTTTCTACCAAGGAAGTGGAGAACATGATTCTTGAGAGTCTTGATATTGCGACTCCGCAAAATCGCGACGTGCGGTGAAGCCAGAAGGTCCAGATTCTGGAACG
>DOPG01000279.1:11427-12619 GCA_003513555.1 Rhodopirellula sp.
AGATTCTGGAACGCGAGAGCGAACGGAAAACGCCTACTCTTGCTGTGTTTCTTCGTTGTCCAGCATGTAGTCCTTGATCTTCTTGTGAAGCGTGTTCCGGTTGATTCCAAGTTTCGACGCTGCCTTGGTTTGGACTCCTCCGCAGGAGGCGAGTACCTGAGCGATCAGCTCTTTTTCTATGCGTTCGACGATCACAGAATGAATTTCTCCTGTGATTGCACCAGCATCGCTCAAGCCGCGCATGACGACTTCGCGTGTCAGAGACTCAAAGTCGCCTGTGGGAAGGCGTGTTCCTGTGGGTAGCTCGCGT
Source organism: Rhodopirellula sp. (assembly GCA_003513555.1). Taxonomy (GTDB): domain Bacteria; phylum Planctomycetota; class Planctomycetia; order Pirellulales; family Pirellulaceae; genus Rubripirellula. The sequence goes on from DOPG01000279.1 coordinate 11,738, forward strand.
GACGTGACGCACTTGGGTAAAAGTTCAAGCGTGAGCTCGTCTGTTTCCGCCATGACCACAGCACGCTCAACGTAGTTTTGCAGTTCACGAACATTTCCTGGCCAGTGGTAGTCTTGCATCGCCTCCATTGCACCGGGGCCGATGTGGACCACGTAGCGGTCATTCACTTCATTGTAGTGCTCAAGAAAAAATGAAATCAGACTGGGGATGTCTTCCCGGCGGCGACGTAACGGAGGGATTTCAATGGGAACAACATTGAGACGCCAATAGAGATCCTCTCGGAATCTTCCCTCTTTGGATTCCTGCATCAAGTCGCGATTGCTGGCCGCGACGATTCTTGCATCTGTGTTGAGAGTGCTGGTATCACCAACTCGCTCGAACTCGCGTTCCTGTAAAACCCGCAGCAGCTTGACTTGTAGTGTCAGCGTGGTGCTATTGATCTCATCGAGAAAGACAGTTCCGCCATGTGCGGCTTCGAACCGCCCAGTGCGATTGGCCACAGCACCGGTGAAGGCGCCGCGGACATGCCCAAATAGTTCGCTCTCCAGCAGGCTCTCGCTCAGGGCTCCACAATTAACGCGAACAAAGGGGCCATTGCTGCGATGACTGAGTCGGTGGATCGCGTTGGCGATCAGTTCCTTGCCAACCCCGGTTTCTCCGAGGATCAAGACCGACGCGTTGCTGCCTGCCACGCGGCGTGTAACTCGATATACCTCTTGCATCGCTGGCGAGTTGCCAATGATTCCGGGGATAGGCGGCACGCCAGAGCCTGACGGTGAGGTTCCGAGGATCGACATAGGGTGATTTTGGGCCGGGTTGAGGTCCGAGACCGCGATCTGAGTTGCGTGGGTCTTGTCGTTTTGGTGCTTGCTTGTTTTGGTG
>DOPG01000279.1:12832-14718 GCA_003513555.1 Rhodopirellula sp.
TGGTGCTTGCTTGTTTTGGTGCTTGGGAAACACCAATCAACACGCGTGAAAATACCCGTATTTCAACCTTTCGGATACCTGCCCGTACCCGCCTCGGCTCTGTTTGTGGGTTTGGGTCGCTTTCCATACCCAGAACATCGGCGTTGGGGTCGGAATTTACGCGACTACACAGGCTGGGTTATCCCCGCTTGGCAAGTGCTTGTGCAGCTTTCGTCTGGTAGGTTTGTCGATCTAGGAACGTCATTTGAGGAATGCGGCGGCTTTGCTTGACTTGTCTGCGTAGATTTTCCAATTCCGTGATGGAGGCGGGTTGGGTAACCCAGAGGGTAGGAGCACGCCAGCGGCGACTGCTCAGGTCCGGCCCCGTCGGACCGTAGAACACGATCGGGACCTGTCTGCCGCGGTCGAGCCTACGTACGCTATCGACCATCTCGATCGGAGGTAAGTCGGCTAATTGTGTTTTGGCCAGAATGAGTCGCAAGTCACCGCCCCGCCGTATTGCGTGTTGAAGTGCGGCAACGCTGCGCACCACTTGCACCTCGAATCCAATGCTGCTCAGGAGCGTCTCCGCCTGCAAGGTGGTGTCTGCTCTGGTCTCAACAAGGATTGCATTGGGCTTGTTTGTCAGCGAAGTCATTTCGCTCAAGGTGCGCAAGACAAAGCTGCTGCCGGGAAACGGGCTTCCCTTCGCCAGGTCAGCAATCTTTAATGCCGCCTCAAATCGTATGCGTGGTTCCGGCGACGAAGCGGCACGTACAAGTGCTGTTCGACGGATTCCCGTGCCTCGCAGGTAAGTTTGGCGATCTGCATCCGTCGCTGTCGTGGCGTCGATGACTCGTAGCAGCCCAACGGCGGCGGGCAGATCATTCGTGCTGACTGCGTGTTCGAGCGCTTGCAGCAAAGCAATTGGCTGGTTCAAAATTGGATATTGCGATCTCGCTGATCTGACTTGGGCATCGTCGCCCCAATCAGGGTCAAGCATCAAGCGATAGCCGATCTCAGCGGCCAAAATGTCACTGGCGTTATTTAGGGATAGACCACCTAGTCTTCGGAGTCGCGAGGCCGCATCTGCCACGTCGCGATAGACCCCAAGTATTCGCTGGGTCGGTTGGTGGGTAACTCCCGTGCGGGCTTCATTCACGCTCCAAAGTACCATCTGCAAATCATCATTCTTGGTTAACTCTGCTGCCGATTCCGCTTGCGTGAAGTTGATCAGCAGTAGCTCGCGCCCGGATGCCTCTGACGGAACCGCGCCTTCCAGTTCGATCAAGTTCTTTCTGCCGACTGACCGTTCCTCTGCACTGGAGTCCTGAGCAAACGCAGCCGTTAGGAAATCAATGGTGTAGCCAGAGCGGTTGATCCTTGCCAAGCACTCTAAAGCACGGGGACGTATCTCGTTGGTCCCGTACAAAGCTAGCTGCTGGATAGCCTTTTCACTGCCTGAGCCAAGTTCAAGCATCGTTCTTAGAATCTGATCGCGATTCAGGGGGGCGGGAGTTTTAACTGCTGCGGCTACAAGTTCGACGATTGATGCTTCACCACCCGCTAACAGAGTACGCGTTGCCGCCAGTGATTTATCAGTGGTTTTCGCGTCGAGGTCTGCGATTGCGGCTCGCAGTCGCGCTGGCTCTTCGGTCGTGGTGCGTGAAGCCTTCGTTAGCATCGCTAAACCAGACTTGGCCGCTTCGCTGAGAGTAGGCACGGCACTGATGGCAATGAAATTACGTGAACCAATCTTTTCTGCCATTTCAGCAAGGACTGCATCCGATACGCCGCTGCCGACGACACGGGTCAGTAACGCGTTGACCTCGGGCCACTGCTTCAGACGAGCAAGTGCCGCGATCGATTCTGCTAGCTCAACGTTACCCTGAGATGAGTATCCCATC
>DOPG01000432.1:0-20766 GCA_003513555.1 Rhodopirellula sp.
CGAAGACTGGGGAGGCGTTCGATACATGAGTATCTTAAATTCTAGAATTGGGCACAGCATGGTGAGCTGTTGTTTCAAAGCTCGTATGCGAGCTGTGCGGTTGCGCCAAGGAGCTTTGAGCCGATGAACTCTGCGTCGAAGCCCATCACTGAATCGCCTGTCACAAACAGCACGGAGGAGGCGGCTACACGTCGATTTCGTGCAGGAATGGCAGCCGCCTGGATGTTGGCAAAACGCGAGTGGATACGTTTTTTCCGGCAGAGGAATCGAGTCACGGCTGCCATTGCCCAGCCACTGCTGTTTTGGCTGTTATTTGGAACAGGTCTTAGCGGAGCTTTTCAAAGTGCAGGTGAACTCAATTTTCTACAGTTTTTCTTGCCGGGCACCCTAACGCTGATTGTTCTTTTTACTGCTATTTTTTCTACGATTTCCGTTATCGAAGACCGTCGGGAAGGTTTTATGCAGGCAGTCTTGGTCGCTCCGGTGGGACGATGGCCCGTGCTGGTTGGTAAAGTTCTTGGTGGCGCAGCGATCGCGTGGGTTCAGGCTGTGTTTTTTCTGCTACTTGTTTGGGCAGTAGGAACTGCCGATCCCGGTGGGGCTGTGTTGCACTTGTTGGGGTTGTTGGCGCTGATAGCACTGGCGATGTGCGGCCTAGGTATGATAGTTGCGTGGCCAATGGAAAGCACACAGGGATTTCATGCCATTATGATGCTCGGCTTAATGCCAATGTGGCTTCTCAGTGGTACGTTCTTTCCAATCCCTGCATTAGGGGCTGATGCAAGTATCGGGCAGTGGATCCTAGGTGCTATCATGCGGGTTAATCCACTGAGTTACTCAATGGTCGAAATGCGCCGTTTGCTATTTCCTGAAATCGATTTTTCCGCTGCCGGTTTCGCACCTTCCTCCATCATTTGTTGGACCGTTACTGTGTTAGCGGCCTGTGCATCGTTGGTTGTTGCATGGCAATTGATGAGGGGAAGCCGCAAAGTAGATGTGATTGTTTAAAGGGCCTGTAATGCGAACCGCTTGGAATATTACTTTGATCCTGCTGGCTGGTGTCGGCTTAGGATTGTTGATACGTCCCTATCTGAAACAAACAGAGGTAGAGCAACCAGGGCCAGGGGATATTGTGTTCAGGAATGACGGCAGCGATCTCAAGGATGACACTGACGCACTTTCCAATATCGAGAATCCTGACCCCAGTCATCCACCGGATGATGAAGAATGGCTCAGCAGATTTGAGTTGGTTGAAAGAAACGGAGAACTCGTCAAGAGTGAACAACTGTTGGGCCAGCCTTACGTGGTCAGTTTCTTCTTCAGCACCTGCCCAAGTATTTGTGTTCAACAAAACCAGAAATTGAAAGAACTACAGGAAGCATTCAAGGGAGAAGGTGTGCGGTTCGTCGCGATCTCAGTGGATCCCGAAACGGACACTCCGGAGGTGCTTACAGAGTACGCAGCAAGATTTGGTGCAGACGCGGAGCAGTGGTTGTTCATGACGGGAGATCTGACTTACATCCGACGGATAGGGGGTGAAATTTTTAAACAGCCTGTGAATAAGCAGTTTCACACCGAACGCTTCGTTCTGGTTGACCCAGAGGGGAAAATCGAAGGATTCTATAATTGGCCGGACAAGCCACAATTTAAGAAATTGCAGGAGAAGATTCGAGAAATGATTAACGGAGAAAAGTCATAATGTGGGAAATTCTAGCCGGCAATTTACCGCACCTCACCGCGGTGTTGAATTTGACCGCCACTGTTCTTTTGCTGATGGGATTGATCAGTATCAAGCGCGGTAGGGCTCGACGTCATAAGACCATGATGCTTTCGGCTCTGGGAGTTAGCGCGGTCTTCTTATTGATGTATTTGCTTCACAAAGTTGCGCTCTTCATGACGACCGGTGAATTCAATAACAAGTTTCCTGCGGATACTGCTGTCGCCCCGCTCGCAGCACGCTACACGTATTACGGCATCCTGATCACGCACCTGATGCTAGCAATCATTGTGCCCGTTCTTGCTTTGAGGGCGATCTTCTTGGCGATGAAGGGACGGATTGACGAGCATAAGCGATTAGTGCGTTTCGCATTTCCTGCATGGATGTATGTTTCGGTGACCGGCGTACTTGTTTATTTGATGCTGTATCAGTTTTACGGCTAAATCGGACGCAATTTTGTAATTCGGCTCAAGTTTCTGCCACTTATTGCCGGAATCCGCCTTCCGCCCCATTCTAGTGATTTCCTAGTCTCCGTCTTAGTCGTCTACCTGACTCGATGGAGCGAACGCGGTTGAACGGGCTGTTTTTCATTCGATTAGTTCTTTGCTTGTTTCTGACCGGGGCTACTTGCGCGCTGGCACAGGAGGTGTCGCAAGGTCAGCAAGTTGGCTTACAGCAGGAATTAGCGAGTGGGCAGGGGCCGACGATCTTTTCCAGAAGCGGCAGTTCCCTACCCATGCTGGACAACACACCCTTGGAAGGTTTGGGTGGTGGGCCCGAATCGTGGACCAGTCCTGAGGGGCTTAGCAGCAGTCTTCAAGTGCTGTTGCTGCTGACGGTATTGAGCTTGGCACCTGCTGTTTTGCTGATGACGACCTGTTATGTTCGAATCATCATTGTGCTGGGTTTGCTGAGGCAGGCAATTGGGCTGCAGTCACTACCTCCCAGCCAAGTGATGACAAGTATTGCGCTTTTCATGACTTTGTTTGTGATGTCACCCGTGTGGTCGCGTGTTTATAACGATGCGATCAAGCCGTATACGGATCCAGAGGTGGCGATGACGATGGAGGAAGCGTACGAAGCTGGCTCCATCCCGATTCGAGAATTCATGTCTCGACAGATTGACGTAGCGGGCAACCATGATGACGTGCATCTTTTTTATCAATACATGGATCCGGACGCACCGTTGCCAAGTAGCTTTGAAGATGTACCTCTTAGAGTGCTGCTGCCTGCTTACATTTTGAGCGAACTGAAGACAGCCTTTTTGATGGGTTTTCAGATTTACCTTCCCTTTTTGATTGTGGATCTTGTGGTAGCGAGCGTCACGATTTCGATGGGCATGTTGATGTTGCCACCGCAGGTGATCTCCTTGCCTTTCAAGTTGCTGCTTTTTGTTTTGGTCGATGGTTGGCGTTTGGTAGTTCAAATGTTGATGGACAGCTTTGGGACCATGCTTTGACGGAGTGCGAGAATTGATGGATGCTGCAACAGCAGTTGATTTGTGTCGTGAAACCCTAATGTCAGCAGTGATCATTGCTGCGCCAGTTCTATTGGTTGGCATGGCTGCAGGTCTACTGGTTGGATTGATGCAGGCGTTGACCCAGGTGCAGGATCAGACGGTCGCATTTGTTCCCAAAATTTTGGCGATGGCGGCTGTGCTTGTTGCTTGTCTTCCATGGTTGCTGACAAGAATGGTCGATTTCACGAGAGTTGTTTTTGAGAATGCAGGCTCACCCTGATGGAGATGTTGACCAATTGGTTGATGGAGCATCTTGTGCTTGGCGTTTTGGTCATGACACGGATGAGTACGTTGTTGATGTCGATGCCATCGGTGGGTGTAGGAGTTCCAAAACGCGTTCGTGCGTTTTTGGCGATCACGTTGACAGCATTAGTACTCCCTCCCGTGGCGAGTGCTACACCGGTTCAGGATCTTCCGCACATCGACAATCTGGTTGAACTGGCCATTGCAATCGCCAGAGAAGGTTTGATCGGTTTGTTGATCGGTGCCACTGTGCAGTTGATTATCACGGGACTACAAATGGGCGGTGAGATGATTACCAGCACGGGTGGAATGCAATTGGGTGATGCGGTAGATCCAACCACCTCCAGCAGCATGCCATCAGTCGCCCGGCTTGTCGGTTTGTTAGTAACTGCTGTGATGCTACTTGTGGGTGGTCACCGAATTCTGTTGAGTGTTTTGCTTGAAAGTTTTCATGCGGTGCCAGCAGGCAATGTAGTGTTCCATGATTCGATGATGGATTTGGTTGTGGGGCAGTTGTCTGCAGGAATGGCATCGGGAGTTCGAATCGCAGCACCGGTCATCGCTGCTTTGCTGCTAAGTAATCTCGTTACTGGCCTGATCAGTCGTACGTTACCCCAAATCAATGTTCTGGCGATTGGATTGAGTATCAATGCATTGGCAATGCTTGTGATTTTGAGTGTGACCATTGGGTCTGTAGGTCTCGTGTTTCAGAGTGAATTGGCGACGGTCGCTGCAAAATTAAGCCGTCTGTGGTAGCCATGAATCGAGCTAGGGGGTAATCGAGAATGGCTGATTCCAGTGGCGATAAAAAACATTCGGCAAGCGAACGGCGAAGACGTCAGGCCCGTGAAGAAGGGCAGGTTGTTCGTAGCCAGGATTTGACGTCCGCTGGCATGTTGCTGGCTGCTGTCGGAACCTTGTGGATGTTTGGGCCGCCAGCAGCTGAGCATCTGGCTGCCGCGATTGTTGATGCGTTATCGATGACGCGCATGCAGTCGCTCGAAACAAACGACGCTGCAAATTGGCTGCTGGGATATGCTGGCCGGCTTGCTTTGGCAACGGTACCGCTTTTGCTCGCGATGCTGGTAGCTGGCGTGCTCGTTAATGTGACACAGACTGGTGTGGTTTTCAGTACCAAAAAAATTATTCCCAAACTGAGCCATATAAGTCCACTTTCAGGAGTGAAGAAAATTGTTTCACTTCAAGGTTTAGCAAGACTGGGATTTGGGCTTTTCAAGGTCGTTGTGATCGCGGTTGTTGCCTGCTTTGCCATTGCCTACTACGGAGATGCTATTTTGCAAATGGGTGAATTAAGTGTCCCGCAGATTGCATCTACCTTGTTCCGCTGTTTGATTGGGACCTGCGTTTGGATTGGCTTGGCATTGTTTGTATTGGCAATTCTGGAATTTGCGTTTCAAAAGTGGAAGCATGAACAGGATCTGATGATGACTGATCAGGAAGTTCGGGATGAGTTGAAAGAAACGGAAGGTGACCCTCAGGTAGCTGCTCGACGAAGAATGGTTCAGCGGCAAATGATGATGCAACGCGCTGAAAATGAAGTTCCCAACGCAGATGTGGTGGTCAGTAATCCGACAGAACTGGCAATTGCAATTCAATACGATCCCTTGACAATGCCTGCGCCGATTGTCGTCGCTAAAGGGGCAGGTGTATTGGCCCAGAGAATCAGGCGATTGGCATTGGAAAATGGAATTCCTGTGGTTGAACGCAAGCCATTAGCCCAGGTTCTGTACAAAACGGTTGAGGTGGGTGACGTGATACCTGCTGATCACTATCAGGCGGTGGCTGAAGTGCTGAGATATGTTTACCAGTTACAGGGGAAAGAGATTCCCAAGGCGGCTGCCTGACCCCTGCAGGATTCGGTTTTGAATGCTGTCGGGGTGTGAATGACGACTGTCGTGCCAATTTGTTTCGCACCGCCTCGAACTTCTTTTTCGAAGTGTTGATTAACAATTCTGAGGTTTTTTCAACACGGGTTTTGATTGCTTTTCAAAAAAAAACGAGTAACCGTTGACGTTCACGTGCTCTCTTGCCTAACATATTGTGATGCGTAATCCCACTCTCAATCTGCTACTCCTACTACTTGAACGCCAAACAGGCGGATGATGAGGGTTTGGATAGACCGCCGAGGTCTTTCGTACGACAAAACAACGAACCCGAGTCGCCCAGCGACTCGGGTTTTTTTGTTCCGGTCGCCGGCTAACAAACAACTGTTCAAAGGTAACATCAGAAATGTCGCATCCGAATCCGGCACATGCAGCCAACAGCGATGAAACCGGTCAGTCCGAACCACGAATGATTCGTATTTTTGATACCACGCTCCGCGATGGTGAGCAGTCACCTGGTGCGAGTATGAATCTTGCTGAAAAGCTTGAGGTGGCTCAGGTACTAGCTGAAATGGGCGTGGATATCATCGAAGCCGGTTTTCCGATCGCGTCACCTGGAGACTTTGAAGCAGTTAAGCAGATCGCCCAGACCGTCAGGGGGTCAACGATTTGTGGTTTGGCACGCTGCAGTGACAAAGACATCGATGCTGCATGGGGCGCAGTCAAGTATGCACCCAGTTCGCGCATTCATGTGTTCCTGGCGACCAGTGCGATTCATCGTGAGTTCAAGTTGAGAATGAGTCCGGACGAAATTATTGAGCGGGCGGTCGCTGGCGTGAAGCGGGCGGTTAGTTATTGTGATGATGTCGAGTTTTCGCCTGAGGATGCTTGCCGTACGGAGAACGATTTTCTGTGTCAGGTTGTTGAGGCAGCGATCGACGCTGGAGCGAAGACCGTAAATATTCCTGATACCGTTGGTTATGCAACGCCTGGTGAGATTTATGATCGTTTCCAAATGTTGCAGGAACGTGTGCCAAATATTGGGAAAGCGGTTGTGAGTACCCACTGTCATGATGACTTGGGAATGGCTGTTAGCAATAGTATGGCCGCAGTAGCAGCTGGGGCGGGGCAGATTGAGTGCACCATCAACGGAATCGGAGAAAGAGCAGGCAACGCGGCACTGGAAGAGGTCGTGATGGCGATTAAGACAAGAAGTGATTTTTACCGCTGCACTACAAACATCGATTCCAAGCGTTTGGTTCCGGCAAGCCGCTTGGTGAGCAAAACTACTGGAATTCAAGTTCAACGAAACAAGGCGATTGTCGGGAAAAATGCGTTCGCGCATGAATCAGGAATTCATCAGGATGGAATGCTGAAAGAACGTAGCACTTACGAGATCATGTCGCCCGAAGAGGTTGGGTTCTCCAAGACAGACTTGGTTCTCGGAAAGCATAGTGGTAGAGCTGCCTTGGCTGACCGGGCAAAGACACTTGGGTTCACCTTGACAGGTGAGCAGTTGCAGGTTGTCTTTGAACAGTTCAAGTCATTGGCTGATAAAAAGAAGGAAATCTACGATGGAGACATCATTGCGTTGGTGCAGCAGCAAATCAGTGGCAGTGTAGACGAGCAATGGACACTCGTAGACTATGTTGTAACAAGTGGAAAGTCACGTCAGCCCCACGTTGAGCTAACGCTGTCCTGCGGCAATAAGGAAGCGACAGAGTGTATTGAATTAGGTGATGGACCCATTGATGCAGCTTTTTGGGCCGTCGAAAAAATCACAGGCATCGAGCTTGTCTGCAAGGATTTTCGCGTTCGAAGTGCTACGCTCGGGCGTGACGCGATTGGTGAAGTGAACCTTGAGGTTGAGCACAAGGGACGTACTTACCGCGGCGTTGGGGTGAGCACTGATAGTGTGGAAAGCACTATTTTAGCAATGCTGAATGCGATTAACAGGATCATCTCTGAAAAGTCGATCCCGCAGAACGATTCAGCTCGTAGCTGACTTTGTCAGCTTGGAAGCAAAGCTGACAGTTTGCCGTTGGTTTAGTTGGTGTTGGAACGCGTTGATCGCTCCTCAAAGATTGCGACTGTTACTCAGGAGACGCGGCTTCTTCGTCACCATCCGCCGGTGGAAATCTTAATTCTCCGGTGTTTGGATCGGGGCGAAGCAGTAATGATTCGTCATCGACCTCAAAGGAACCTTCGCCTCGTAGCATGCGAATCTCGGGATTTGTTGACGCTTCTGTATCAGTGCCCAGCACATCGCCTACATCGAGAGGTTCCGGGTCAACCTCAGATACAAGTGCATCCGTCGCTGGTTGAATTTGTTCGACAGAGTCGTCGAACAGTTGCACGTCGTCCGCGTTGGCAGATTGGATTTCGTCGTGGCTTGGGAGAGGGTCAAGTTCCTCATCGCTGATGATCGAAATTACTTCCGGGTTGTCGTTGGGTGTGATTGGATCGTTGTTGATGGATCCCGTTGGCGTTGGGCCAGCTTTGTTTGGTGATGCGGGCCGTGGAAAAATTTCATCAACATTGCTTCTTAACACTTGACGCCCAAGCTCAATTGCACGTTCCTCACTCCAGCCATTTCCTTTTACGAAGTGTTCCGTGAGAATGCCCGACAGAATCTGTCGGTACATGTCAAATTTGGGCCATACAAATTCCAGTTTGTACGCGTCGCTGTAGTAAGAAATCTGCTTTGTCTGTGGAACTGCCTCAAGCCTAGCTGCAGCGTCTCTTGCGATGAACGACGGTGTATTGCTGTACCACCAGTGTCCATTGGTAATGACATTAGGGAAAATCCAAGCGTAGCTGACAAGTTCTTGATTGGTCACGCTCGCTAAAACTGAGATCGGGAACTTTACTTGTGGGAATGAGTTAAAGAGTTCGCGATATTGAATCAAGGAAACCCTGCTGTCGTAGAGGTCCTGACCTTGATACACGCCATCCGGGTAAACTCCACGGTTGACGCCGATCATCAAATCAAATGGCAGGCCATACTCATCACATAATTCTGCCAACGTCCAGAATACACTGCGTGAAAGAGCTGTCATGTGAGCTGCGTCTGACATGACCCCATTCAAAAGCACGTCATTCAAGGCCGTTGTCGCACGACCATCACTGACGCGCGTGGGGGAAAAGTCTGGGGGCAAAGAGATCGCACATGCACGTGCTCCACGCCCAACGAAGTGTTCGAATCTTTGACGCAGTGAGTCGCGAAGGTTGGCAAGTGAACCATTCAGTTCGATCCCAGTGCATGCGGCCAAACGTTCTCTCGTCTGGGGCTTTGCGAGATGGAAGACAAGGTCATCAGTTCTCAGGCAGGGAATGTATGTGTCACTGTCAAATCCCTCGAGGTCGTCGTCGAAGTCATTGGTCAGGAAAACAGCTTCGACATTACTTTGATCGAGGACCATCTGGGGCCATTCAGCAAGTTTCATTTGCTTTTCAGATGTTTCGTACACCTCCTCCCAATTGGAATCATCCAGCCGCTCGCCAGTGAAGCCAAAAAATTTACGACATATTTCAATCAGCCATCGATATTGAGCTGTGTTTTCTAGGGGAGACAGGTTGGTTACCAAGCGTCGGACCAACTCTCGGTCACTGATCCCATCTTCCTCGATTTGATGCTTGGGCATTCCGGCTGAATGCGCGAGCTCTGTGTAGTAGTGATACCCAAGTAAATCTGCCAGCGTGTTGGATGCTGGTGCATGAGGATTGATATGGGTGTGTGGATCGATCAGGCGAATAGAAGCAATGGCTTCGTAGATGGAATCGCGAACGGTGTCAGTCATGGATGGAATTTTGGCCACGAGTCAGGAAGAGCATCGAACCCACATCGGCACGAGTTGCCTTTCACAGGATACCGGTTTCTGGTATCCGGCGGGGTATCCCGTCATAACAGTTTCCCGAGCCGCTGAGGATCAACAATGGGGGGGAGAAACTCAAACATTCGGATTAGGCATGTTTTCCCCTGTGAAAATTGAGAGGGTTGGCGGCTTTCTTCTGGAATTCATGCGATTTTTCGGTCGCCGCTGCGCTACAATTAAGGGGACGTTGGAAAAACATCGTCGTGCGTCCGTCAGTCCGGTGTGAGCGTGTGTCGAGAGCGTTCTCACTCTACTTTGTACTCCCTGTTGTTTTGTGCGTTGGTCTCCATGAATCAAGATCTACCACCAAGCCGCTCTCATTCTGAATCGGATGATGGCGTAAATGACTTGGACCAGGTGGTCTCTCAAGTGAAACGCGTTGATATCCTCAACACGGATAAAGTTGCAGACGTTTCGAAAAAGAATGAGTCGATTGACGAGTGTGGTTCTTCGGAATCCGAGAATGAAGCTTGGCCGCGTACTATAGGAAAAGACGATCTGTCGGGTGACAAAGCAGCGGCGCAGTGGATTGGAAAAATTGATCAGCCTGACGATGGCTTGTGTGAAGAACACGGTACCGGCGGCATTCGGGAAGAACCATCTCTTGGTGGTTATGACGGATGTCCGAACCTTCCCCGGTTGGGGATTGTGAGTGAAGAGTTCAATGGTGGATCGCAGCCACCTGTGGAGATGGACCTCAAGCCAGAAGGGCATCCTGATTCGGTGAATAAAAACCGCCGTAACCAGCAAGATCCCTTGAGGCAAAGTTTGTTTTTACTGGCGACAATGGCAGTGCTACTGCTGGCCGCTCGCTACTTTGTGCCCCGTATCGTTGAGGAAATTCGGTATGGTTGGCATCGAGGAGAACTGCGGGCTGAGTATGAATCGGGTTCGGAGGGTTTGCGCAACGTCTCTCTTGACACGTTGAGCAGGGCGTACCAAATGGTTACCTCAACCGTTGGCCCCAGTGTTGTTCATATTGATGTTAAGCAGCCATCAACACGCACCGATATGAAAATTCAGGGTCAGTTAATCCCCCTCTACCAACCGCAAACTGATCAGGGTAGCGGGGTGATCGTTGCTGGTAATGGCTATGTGCTCACGAATCGCCATGTGATTGACGGTGGCGAGGAAATCTACGTGACTTTGGGCGATGGTCGCCGCCTGAGTGCTGCCATCATTGGTACCGATAAGCAAACGGATTTGGCTGTCTTGAAAGTCGACGCTGATGATTTGATTCCGATCGCGTGGGGCGATAGTGATCGTTGCCGAGTGGGGTCGCCGGTGTGGGCTGTGGGTAGCCCATTTGGCTTGGACCAAACAGTCACCTTTGGAATTCTTAGCGGAAAGCACCGAATGGTTGAAGACAGCACGCATTATCAGGACTTCATGCAAAGCGATGTTGCAGTGAACCCAGGAAATAGTGGAGGTCCGCTTGTTGACGCTCGTGGAACGCTGGTAGGCATTAACACAGCAATTGTTGGTGAAAGCTATCAGGGAGTGAGTTTTGCTGTTCCCAGCAATGTTGCTAAGCAGGTGTACGAGCGGCTGAAGGATACGGGCCGGGTCGATCGGGGTTGGTTGGGAGTACGGCTCAGCGATGTTGAGGACGAGAATCTCATTGGCGACAATCCGCAAATGCGTGGAGCAGTTATCAGTGGTTTAACAAATGAGAATTCACCGGCAGCTCTCGCTGGATTGAAACTTGGCGACCACATCCTCATGGTCGATAGCGAGGTGGTGAGAGATCTCCCTCATCTGATGCGGCTGATTGGTGGTTCCTTGGCAGGATCAGATATCACGCTGGAATTGGTGCGGCAAGGAAGGCCACTGACGGTGACGGTCGTGCTGGGAGCCCGTCCTGATCGCTTCAACCAACCTTAGTCGGAAGCCTCAGTTTGAAAATTGCTTGTGTCACGCTGGTGCGCTACCTGCGTGGCCCAGTGTTTTGGGTTTAAGAAGTTAGCTGTGGGAACTCAATCGTTGCTAAATTTTGGGCCGAACAGCTTCCGCTTGGCCAAAAACTCGTGCCTTCGTGATGAAATTCGACCACTTGGTGCCTGACACCTTCTTCAAATGGGGGGATACCAAGTAAGATAGGGGCTAGCGGCAGGCATGAGCATGATCTGCTCGCCACACTTTGTTGGCATGTGAGTTTTCCATCTTCGTGTCGATTTTGTTGAATGTTTCAAGTTCTCGTTGGATCTCCATCAATGCGTTTGTTTGCTTTATTTTTGTGTGTGGTTCTTGTTGCCTGCTTCCAGTGTGCTGAGGCGGTTGAGGCAGTGAAAACAGAACCTGGAATCGCGAAGGAAAAACCAGCATCAGGGCCGAGTGTCAAAGTTCCTGAGGGATTCATGGTTCCGTATACGGTCAAGATCCCCGGCGCAGACGCTACTTTTCGTATGATTCCTGTACCTGGGGGAAAATGCAAAATTGGTAGTCCTGAAAGCGAGTCAGATCGTGGTGACGACGAAGGGCCTCAGCTTGAAGTTACTGTCGACCCGATGTGGGTTGCAGAGAAGGAGGTAAGTTGGGCTGAGTACAAAGAGTTCATGAACCTGTACCACATCTTTAAGGATTTTGAGGGTCGAGGATTTCGCGTCGTAGATGTTGAAGCAGTCGATGCAATTACCGCACCAACTCCGCTTTACGATCCGAGTTATACCTACGAGTATGGTGAAAATCCAAATCAGCCAGCGGTCTCGATGACTCAGTATTCCGCCCAGCAGTACAGCAAGTGGCTAAGTAGAATTTGTGGGCAGCAATATCGACTTCCAACGGAAGCCGAATGGGAGTACGCGTGTCGTGCGAACACCAACACTGCCTATAGCTGGGGGAATAGTTCCGAGGCTATCGATGATTACGCTTGGTACTTCGATAATGCGGAAGATGGAACGTTACCCGTGGGTACCAAGAAGCCCAATGGATTTGGACTCTTCGATATGCACGGGAGTGTTGCTGAATTGACTGTCAATGCTTACACCGAGGACGGGTACAAAAAGTTCGCGAGTGCCAAACCTATTAATGCAACCGAAGTCGTTGTATGGCCCGAAACGTCTTCACCGGTTGTCATCCGTGGGGGATCCTGGGAGATGGATCCGGAACAACTAAGAAGTGCTGCTCGTTTATCTTCTGATGATGAAGAGTGGAAGGAAGAGGACCCCAACTTTCCAAAGAGTCCTTGGTGGTTTACGAATGATCCTGCGCGAGGTGTTGGATTCCGTCTGTTTCGTTCTTACGAGCCACTTTCCGAGCAGGTAATTGATAGGTTCTGGAAAGCAAACGCCGAGGATGTGGTGGACGATGTAGAGGCTCGTCTATTGGGTGGACGAGGGGTTGTTGGGCAGGTTGATGAAACCTTGCCAGAGGCAATCAAGAGCTCAAAGTGAAACAGAAGCTCAACAGCCGTTTATGAATTGCCGATGGCGTTTTTTTACAAGTTGAATTGTGAAGTACAGTTCATCGATTTGTGTTTACTTCAAGCCTTTTGACCCACGCAGAATTGTGTACGAAACCATAGCACTTGTTGGAGCGACGGGAGCCGTCGGACGAATTGTCCTTGAGCAACTTGAGAAGCGAAAGTTTCCTTATCAAAAACTTAAGCTTCTGGCATCGGAGAGATCAGTGGGTCGCGAGGTCCGCGTCGGTGGTGAAATAGTCACCGTCGAATTACTGGAGCGTGGCGCATTCAAAGATGTTGATTTGGTGATCGCTAGCACACCTGATGAGGTTTCGGCCGAATTTGCTCCTTGGGCTGTTGAAGAAGGAGCTGTCGTCGTAGACGAGAGCGGTTATTGGCGTATGGATCCGACGGTTCCGTTGGTTATTCCGGAAGTCAATCCTGGGGCGGTCGAATCACATTCGGGAATTATCGCTAGCCCAAACTGCAGCACGACTCAGATGGTGGTGGCGCTGGCTCCTTTGCATCAGGCCGCAAAAGTAAAACGTGTGATTGTGAGCACGTATCAGGCAACAAGTGGAGCTGGACTTGCTGGTAACGAGGAATTGCATGATAGCGTTCGTAGTGCGCTTGCCGGGAAGGTGCAGCCACCAACCACATTTCAGCATCCCATCGGCTTCAATCTGATCCCGCAGATCGGATCTGAAAAACATGCGGGCTATACCAGCGAAGAAATGAAAATGGTCTACGAGACACAGAAAATATTGGGTGACGATAGCCTGAAGGTTTGTCCCACCTGTGTACGCGTTCCGGTGACTATTGGCCACAGTGAGTCGATTCTTGTTGAAACAGTAGAGCCATTGTCTGTTCCAGAGGCACGCGAACTTTTCCGGAACGCCGATGGTGTGACGGTGGTCGATGACCTCGACGGTCAGCAGTATCCCATGCCTCGTGACTGTGATGGGAAAGATGATGTGTTTGTGGGGCGGATTCGTAAAGATCTCAGTTGCACCAATGGAATCGCATTTTGGTGTGTAAGCGACAACCTGCGCAAAGGTGCGGCAACCAATGCAGTTCAGATCGCTGAATTGTTGGTCAAGGGTACGGCATCTTCGAGTGGGAAGTCGTAAGTTGGCATGAATGCAAACGTGGCTCGTTCTTTCAAGTTGACGATTGCATACGATGGCACCTGTTTCTCAGGGTGGCAGGTTCAGCCCAATCAGCCAACTATCCAGGGGCATCTGCAGGGTGCATTGCAACGTCTCACTGGTGAGTCGATACAGGTGATTGGTAGCGGTCGCACAGATGCTGGTGTGCATGCTCGTGCACAAGTGGCTAGTTGCAGTCTTGTCTGGCGTGACTCACCGGAGCATTTAGTCCGTGCTCTCAACACGCAACTTCCGGAAGCGATTGTGGTCTGCGCAGCAGAGGAAGCAAACAAGGGCTTTCATGCGATACGTGATGCGATTGGTAAACGCTATCGATATCAACTAAAAATCGGTGGTGTCAGAGGTGTGTTTGACTACCGATACCACTGGCATCTTCACGGCAAGCTGGACGTGGACCAAATGCGCTTAGCCGCTCAGCGTGTCATTGGCGAACGCGATTTTAGAAGTTTTCAGGCTGCCGGGGCTGATAGAAAAACGACGGTGCGAAATGTTCGAGCCTGTGATTTGGTTGTGGGGCCGGTGGGCGATGATCAAGCGTTTTATCTTTCCGTCGAAGTGGAAGCCGATGGTTTCCTTTACAACATGGTTCGCAATATCGTGGGAACTCTGGTGGAAGTTGGACGCGGGAAGCAGACGGTGGACTGGATTGATCAGATTCTCATTGCGTGTAATCGTGATGCAGCAGGGCCGACAGCACCAGCACGTGGGCTGTTCCTATTGCGTGTTGACTACCCGTGTTCTGTTTTGAAATCGCATGCGTAACAACGGATTGTTACACGTGGCTTTTTGAGAGATGGAGATAGCAGGGGAAGCAAACCTTTGCTTAACAGCAAGTTAACAGAAACTTCAAATCCAAGGGTTGAAATCGCCGCATTTTAGGCCGATAGCGGATTCTTCAAGGCTAAGCGAACACGGCGACGATTGTTAGACTATAAGCGACATAAGCTGCGCAGCGTTTTCGTTTGCCAGTACTTGAACCGACACTCATTGATATGACATGCAAGTGCAAGCCGAATCCACAGCCCTGCTGGATGATCTTACTCGTTCGTTTGTGAAACGAACGCTAGATGCAGGTTTGTTGGAAATAGATGACATCAAGAAGGTCGTTGCGTCGTTACTTGCGGCAGATCAGCGATTCACGCCGGAAAGCCTTGCCGAGGGATTGGTCGGGGCAGGCTTGCTTACGAAGTGGCACGCGGCAAAGCTGCTCGCAGGAAAAAGTGGTGGCTTTTATCTCGGTAGCTACAAGCTGTTGCGACCACTTGGCAAAGGTGGCATGGGAGTTGTGTATCTCGCTGAGCACCATGTGATGAAGCGTTTGATGGCGCTGAAAATCCTTCCACCAGATGCGAGCGCTGATGGGCGGCGGATTGAACTCTTTAAGTCGGAAGCGCGGGCATGTGCTCAGTTGGACCACCCAAATATTGTTCGGGCCTACGACTTCGCCGAGAGCGGTGAAAAACTTTACATAGTGATGGAATATGTGGACGGCATTGACTTGCACTTGGCGGTGCAGAGAGATGGTGTCATGACTGTGGAGGACACGGTCGATGCGCTGATGCAGGCAACTTCCGGTCTGGCTCACGCACATGAGAGAGGAATCGTTCACAGAGACATCAAGCCCTCCAACCTCTTGGTCCGCACCGATGGTGTGGTAAAGCTGAGTGACCTTGGATTGGCGCGGATAGGTGTCGGAGAAGCTGGTGAGCCAATCAGAAAAAAATTAATGGGGACAACCGACTTCATCTCGCCGGAACAGGCTATTAATGGAAAGACTGTGGGTTTCACTGCCGACATCTACTCTCTCGGTTGCACCGTTTACTACATGTTGACAGGAAGTCCACCTTTCACCGGTACCGCGGCGGAGCGGCTTGCAAAACACCAGACAATACCGATACCTGATGTGCGTGAATGCCGTCCGGATTGTCCACCTTCGCTGGTGGATTTGATTGAACGCATGACTGCGAAACGACCTCAGGATAGGCCTAAATCCGCAGTTGAGTTGCTGTCGCAAGTTCAGCGACTAGGACCTGGCTCTAACAGTGGTTCCTCGAGAAAAATTGGTAGACAGGTTGCACCCGCCAGTGACACGGCAGTTGATGAATCCTTCTCGGAAGTTACCTTTGCGGATAGTTCATTTTCATCTGATGCAGGGGTTCCGCCTTTACCGCAACTAGATGAATACGATTTTTCAAATTTACAAGTGAATGCTGAAGTTGTGAATCCACTTCAAGATTCCGTTAAGCAGTTTCCTACGCAAACTAATGTCACGCCCCGAGTGAAAATTGGCGATGGGGTTGTAAAGCAAAAAACAGGTTCACAGGATGCCAGTTCCCGTCAAACGTTATTGTTGGGAGTCGGTTTAGCTGTAGCAACCATGGCGTTGATTGCTGTCTTGGTGGCCGTTGTCTATCTCGTCATGCGGCCTGCTGCTAACGGGCCAATAAGAATGAAAGCAACGGAAAGTGGCAAGAAGATCATCGTCGTGGACCAGTAGATCGTGTTTGTAAAGAATCGTACGAATGTGGAAATCAAGTGCTTCGTGTAACCAGTTCTGATTCGAAGATAGTCCGACTCGTCTTGGCCGTGGGTAGCCGTGCTGGCTTGGAGGCACCGTTGCACACTGGCTACTACATGATCGGTCGTCACAAGGAATGTCAGATTCGTCCCAAAAGTCGTTCTGTCAGTCGGCGGCACTGTTTGTTGCACAATGGGAATGGCGTTCTTCGTTTGTTTGACTTGAACAGCACGGCGGGGACCTTTAAAAACGAAGAGCGCTTGGAGCCTGGCAGCTGGTATGAGGTAGGTGATCGTGATGAGGTGCGCTGCGGCAAGGTGCTTTTTGTTGTTGCGTTCGATAAAGAAGGTGCTCCAGAGGAACTGTCGGAGACCGATGGAGTTGATCAGGGTTTCGAGCGAAGAGATGCACAAACAGAGGCCTCCATTCTTCGTGGAGCTGCATGGCAGGATGTTGACGTAGCCGGATTCTTGGAATCGGAAGACGAGGCGGATCGAGAAATTCGTTACGATAATATTCGGTCTTCCAAGCGAACTAACGTTGATGAGCCAGAATCCGGTCTGCAGCCTGAGTCAGAACCAGAACAGGCAACTGAAGAAAGCGATTCTGCAAAGGAAGGACGTGAAGAGACGGGAAAACGCGTTGCTAGAAAAAACAAATTGTCCAGTAAGACGACGCCCGTAAAACGAGCCAAGAGATTCCGTCGAACGGCATGGTCAGGTGGGGATGGTGATCTGTTGGAACGGGGTAAAGTTGCTGGCCTGACTTTGCTCGCTGCCACTGTAGTAACGTTTTTCTGCTACAGCGTGTACAGCTTTTATGCTGGTCCTGAAACCAAGGTTTTACAAGAGATCGATTGACTCTTGCTGATGGGCTGGCTGTCGGGCTTTACAGCGGCGCTTGGGTGGCGAGGCGTGAGATGGGCTTGGATCCTCTTTGCGATCGTGGCGGTGAAATTGTGGCTTGCAAATTGCGGTCACGAAATTGATGCTGGTGCCATCCTGAGGGTGCCTTTGGACACGGCGATCGACTTGCTTTTCAGTGCGTGTTTATTGTCTAGGGTCATGCCATCGGCATGCATATCCGTGTTACCCTGTCAGGAATTAGCTTCTCCCGGTGACCTGGGGAGTCTTCGTGGTGGCTTTACCGTGACTTCAGGAGTGTGCAGTTGTCTCTTTTATTGTTGATTGACGGATACAACGTTGTGGCACCAGTCGCACCACCGAAGCGAGACCCAGATGGCCGGTGGTTGCAAAGAGAACGAATGAAATTGATCGGCAGGCTGGTGGATCATTTGACTGACTTGCAACGCCAAAACACATGTGTTGTCTTTGATGCAACCAAGCCACCCGAAGGTCGACCCAGCAGTTTTCTGGTGGAAGGCATTTCTGTTTGTTTCGCTGTTGAGCATGCTGAAGCTGATGATTTGCTCGAAGAGATGATTGCGGCCCACACGGCACCAAGGAATTTGATGGTAGTTTCGTCCGATCATCGAGTGCAGACTGCTGCAAAACGCCGAGGGTGTCGATGTTGTGATTCCCAATCTTGGTTGGATGATCTGTTGGATGGGAAGGTGGCGGCAGATTGCAAGTCAAATCAACGAAGAGGGCAGGGCGGGGTAGGCGACGGAGTCGAGAAACCAACTCGCGTTGTTAGCGAAAGGCAGGTGGATGCCTGGTTGAAAGAGTTTGGCTTTTAGTTGAGGCCGTTAGTACTTGGGAATTCACAAGAAGGTGTCAAAAGCAGGTTTTTGTTTATGCACGAGACTTTCGCCCGTTTCGCTCAATCACGTTTCAGGCATTGCTCAATCTCTAAGCTGACTCAGAGGAACGATTTTTCTGTTTTTCCGTATCTGAGGGGGATTTGCAGGGTTTTTGCAATGTTCCGCAATTGATTATTGCTGTTGGGGTGTCGCAACCTTCCCGATTGAACATTGGAAGTTTAGAATCCCCGCTGACCGTTTTCACCATGACTGAGCCGTTGTGCCAATCAGTAGTTTTTTCAGGATAGGATGCACCAAAATGAGCGATAACGCCGCCGCTCAAAGAGCCTTTAATTTTTCTGCGGGGCCTGCTGCCTTGCCGTTGCCAGTCCTGGAGCAGGTTCGGGAAGAATTCCTCTGTTTACCGGGGGCAGGGGCCTCACTGTTGGAACTGAGCCATCGCGGTAAACCCTTTGTGGGCATCATCGAGGAAGCAGAGGCAACCCTGCGGTCACTTTTGGGTGTGTCTGATGACTACGCGGTGCTTTTCCTGCAAGGTGGGGCTGCGCTGCAGTTTTCCATGATTCCTGCAAACTTGCTACGTGGTACTGAAGCCACTGCACAATATCTCCTGACCGGATCTTGGGGAAAAAAAGCCATTGTCGAAGGCAGGAAGGAAGGGAGCGTCGATGCAATTTACGATGCCAAAGATTCAAATTACGACCGGGTTCCTTCTGCAGGTGATTTTCAGGTTCGAGATGACGCTGCCTATCTTTACTACTGCAGCAACGAGACGATTCAAGGCGTGCAGTATTCTGCAGAGCCGGACTGTCCCGATACAGTTCCGCTCATCAGTGATGCGTCGAGCGACTTCCTTTGCCGTCCCTTGCCCATTGATAAATATGGGATGATTTATGCCTGTGCGCAGAAAAATGCTGGACCTGCGGGAGTCACTGTTGTCGTGATGCGCCGTGACTTGTTGGAACGTGGTAGCGAGTCCTTGCCGGGCTATCTTCAGTACCGCAACCATGCCGCGGGGGGGTCAATGTGGAACACACCTCCGACGTTTGCAATTTACGTGTTGGGTAAGGTCGCTCGGTGGTTGGCGGATGACATTGGTGGTTTGGAAGCCATGGAAAAGCAGAATCAGGAAAAGTCGCAGTTGGTTTATGATGTGATCGATTCTAATGTTGGGTTCTACAAAGGCCACGCTGTCCCAGAATGTCGTTCCTTGATGAATGTGACCTTCACGCTGCCAAACGATGAATTGCAGAATCGGTTCATTGAAGAGGCCGCTGAGCACTCCTTGGTCAGCCTGAAGGGTCATCGTAGTGTCGGTGGTATCCGTGCAAGCATCTACAATGCTATGCCGCGAGAAGGTGCGGAAGCTCTGGCAAACTTTATGAAGGATTTTGCTGCTAAAAATGGTTGATCCCATCAGCAGTGTGTACCCGTTCCAATCTCTTTCAATCAACCTAAACTAGCGGTCGTCTTATGTACAAAATCCTCACCTTGAACAATATTTCAGTCAAAGGGCTGCAACGCCTCCCGCGTGAGAATTACGAGGTTGCATCCGAGGTCAGCCATCCCGATGCCGTGCTGCTGCGGTCATTCAAGATGCATGATATGGACATTCCAGAAAGCGTTGCTGCAATTGGAAGGGCTGGGGCCGGAGTCAATAATATCCCGGTCGAGAAAATGACCAACTTGGGGGTTCCTGTATTCAATGCTCCTGGTGCTAATGCCAACGCCGTCAAGGAATTGGTTTTGGCTGGTTTGTTGATGGCTTCAAGGAATATTGGTGGAGCCATGACATTCGCAGATGGTCTGAATGGGACTGATGCAGAGATCTCCACGGCCGTAGAATCAGGTAAGAAAAATTTTGTCGGTTCAGAATTGCCTTCCAAAACGCTGGGTGTGGTTGGACTCGGCGCCATTGGTTTGCGCGTTGCTAACGCGGCTTTGTCGTTGGGCATGAAAGTGGTGGGTTACGATCCTCAAATCTCCGTGCAAAGTGCTTGGCAGCTTTCAAGCGGTGTTGAAAAGGCCGTCAGTATCGACCATCTGTTCAGTCGGTGTGATGCCATCTCTGTGCACGTTCCACTGATGGATGCAACGCGAGGTTTAGCGAGTGCTGAACGAATCGCAATGATGCCCAAAGGTGGCATATTGGTAAACCTTGCCCGCGGGGGTATTTGCAATGATGAAGCTGTCCTGGCCGCATTGGACAGCGGGCATCTGCACTCCTACGTGATTGATTTCCCAACGGGTGAGTTGTTGAAACACTCGAAAGTAATCTCATTCCCACATTTAGGTGCTTCTACTGCGGAGGCTGAAGAAAATTGTGCTGTGATGGTGGCAGACAGTGTGCGTGAGTTTCTGGAAGATGGAACCGTGCGGAATTCAGTGAATTTTCCCGAAGCCGTAATGCCCCGAAATGGTGGTAGTCGAATAACGATCGCCAATGCGAACGTGCCAAATATGGTCGGCCAGATTTCCACCATCCTCGCTGAATCTCAGCTCAATATTGCTGACCTGTTGAACAAGTCGCGAGGGGATATCGCCTACACCATTATCGACCTAGATGATGATATCAGTGAGGCGACACTTGACGCGATTCGCGCTATTGAAGGTGTTCTAGCGTTGCGGCATCTGCCCCGTAAATCCTAGTCCGACCGTAGCCGCGATTCTTGGACTAGAGACAGATCGCGGCAGCGACGATTGCATCTAAGTGATCAGGTTTCTACTGATCACCCATGATATCTGATCCAGTCAT
>DOPG01000432.1:20984-22973 GCA_003513555.1 Rhodopirellula sp.
TGATATCTGATCCAGTCATGACCTTGGCTCCGGTCACGGAATTGGTATTCGCTCACCGTCGCTCTTGCTTGGGTTCGGGTTATCATAGGAGCGTTCTGTTTCGAATTTTCCTGTAACCGGTGTGACGATAATGGTGCCTGTAAGATTGCTGTGGTTAGTTCTGGTTCTTTTCATCCAGCATGGCAAAGCCAATGAATCGCCCAATGCAGAACTATCCAATCGGCCGCATGTGGTAGTGCTCGTAGCTGAACGAGAGTATGAGACACAGCAGTCGTTGAAGCGATTCTCCGAAGATCGAGAGGAAGCCTATCGTTTTACGGTCGTGGCGGCGGATCCCAATGATCGTAATCGATTGATCGGACTCGATAGCCTGCAAAATGCTGACCTGATGTTGGTAAGCGTACGTCGACGAACATTGCCAGCAGAACAATTGGCTTTGATTCGTGATTTTATCTCGCAGGGCAAGCCAGTGGTTGGGATTCGCACGGCAAGTCATGCGTTCTCCTTACGCAACAAAAAACCTCCAGAGGGTAGAACTGATTGGCAAGATTTTGATCAGGTAGTATTCGGTGGGAACTACACAAACCACTACGGGAACGATTTGCAAGTTAAGCTGATTTTTACAGATACCGGATCGAAGCATCCGATCGTGAAGGGTATAGATGAGAATAGGAAATATTTCTCTTCCGGTTCTTTGTATCGAGTCTCACCCTTAATGCAGGGTACCAAAGTGTTGATGCGAGGGCAGGTGAAAGGGCATCCAGCCGAGCCCATCGCATGGACTTACAGACGCGCTGACGGAGGGAAATCATTTTATACATCACTGGGGACTACCGACGATTTTCAAGGATTGTTGCTACCTGAACTCCTGGAAAACGCCCTGTTATGGGGCTTGGGTAAGTGAGTGTGTTAGTTGCGGATGGTTGTCAGGATGTTTGAAAACGGACATCGGACTTCGTAGCAAGTTTTGATCGCCTTGGTGAATCGTGGATAGAGTTGGGAATACAAATGAAGAAAAATAACCTGCTGTTTTGCGTCATTGTTTGCCTTTTTCTTGGAGGACCATTGTGTGCTCAGGGATCCGACAATCAACCAAATATACTGCTAATCATCACTGATGAGCACAATTTCAGAACACTTGGTTGTTACCGTGAGACCTTGTCCACAGAGCAAGCAGAAATGTGGGGACCAGGTTCAATTGTTGACACGCCGAACTTTGACCGTCTTGCAAAAGACGGAATCTTGTGCACGCGAGCCTATGCGACGGCTCCTGTTTGTTCTCCCTGTCGCGCAGCGATGATTACGGGCATGTATCCGCAGAACACCGGGGTGCCGACCAACAACGCCAAGTTGCGTGATGACGTTCCGACGCTCGCTAGAATCATGGCAAACCAAGGATACCAAACTAGTTTCGTGGGGAAGTGGCATTTGGGTGGCGACGGAAAGCCGGAGTGGTCACCCAAAATAGATGGCGGCTTCCAAAATAAATCTTACATGTTCAATCGAGGACATTGGAAAAAGTTTGCCCCAACCAAGACTGGTGCAAAAGTTGATGCTCGTGATAAATCAGGTGCACCAAGCTATGGAGTATCAGGTGCTGATGAGGATTCGTTCTCAACTGACTTTCTCACCGACCGTGCGATTGAGTTGATGGCTGAGGCGGGTGACCAACCCTTTCTCACCGTTGTGAGTTATCCAGACCCGCATGGTCCAAACACGGTTAGGGCTCCCTACAACCGCATGTATGATCATCTGCGATTTTTGCCACCGCGGACATATGGAAGAGATGATGTCGCGATACCGAAGTGGTTGGGCAATGCGAAGAATCATGCAGTTTTTCGCGGTTCACAGATGAGTCAATATTTTGGGATGGTGAAATGCATTGATGATAACTTGGGCCGTATTTTTACGGCGCTGCAAAGGAGCGGTAAGCTCGATTCAACCATCATCATGATGACCTCGGACCACGGTGATCTTTGCTATGAGCAT
>DOPG01000273.1 GCA_003513555.1 Rhodopirellula sp.
TGGTACTGCCAGGAAGCATATTATATTCAGCTGTAACCCAACCCTTGCCTTTTCCTTCGAGCCATGACGGTACGGATGCTTCGATCGAAGCGGTACAAAGAACGATTGTGCGTCCACAGCGATACAGAACGCTGGCAGGATTAGAATCAAGATAGCCACGCTGTATTTCGACATCGCGAAGTTGGTCGTGTGGGCGCATACGTAAAAATCTCTCGAGGAAACAAAAAACTAAAAAGCAGCATCAGTAACGTTTTGCTCAATCCATGGACGATTGAGTAGCCAGACCAGCAAGCCTTTTTGGGCATGCATTCGATTACCAGCTTGCACGATCACATCGCTTTGGTCGCTATCAATCACATCATCCGTGATTTCTTCGCCGCGGACAGCGGGCAGACAATGCAATACACGAGCATGCTGGGGCGCCGCTGACATCAACTGGCTGTTGACCTGAAAATCAGAGAACGCTCTTCGGCGTTCGGCCATTTCAGCTTCCTGCCCCATGCTGGTCCACACATCTGTGTAAATGGCATCAGCATCCGCAACTGCAGTTTTGGCATCCGATACAGTGCTGATCTTTGCGGCTGGATATTGCTCAAAAACTTTTTCGATCCATGCCTTGTCCATCTCATACTCAGCCGGACACGAAAGCGTAAAACGCATATCCAACATCGCGCAAACCAAGGCGAGTGATTGTGCCACATTATTTCCATCACCAACAAAAACCAGATGTTTGTCAGCGACCGTGCCAAAGGCATTATGAACTGTCATGACGTCAGCCAAAGCTTGGCATGGGTGGCACAAGTCCGTCAAACCGTTAATGACTGGAAGCGAATCGTAACTCGCCAACTGCTCGACCTTAGCATGTGATTTCGCACGACAAACCACGGCATCCACAAACTGACCGAGCACCTGCGTAAAATCTGAAGCTGACTCACGCTTACCCCAGCCCACATCATCTCCGAGAAACAAGCTTGCCCCACCCAATTGTGCGATGCCAGTTTCAAAACTGACTCTTGTCCGCAAACTGGGCTTTTCAAACAAAAGGGCAAGCACACGACGTTCCAGTACTGGTGGTCGGTCGCCAGCAGCCAGCCTGGTTTTCAAAACATTCGCCGTGGCAAGCAGGGTACGTAAATCCCCTACAGAAAGATCAAAGAGACTCAATAAATGTTGCATACCGTATTCCAATCCCAAATCCTGAATGGCTCTATTCTACAACGTCAGCCCAGCAGTTTCTCGCTCGATGGCTTCCATTGTTTCAACCAATCGCTTCAATAATAACTGCCGGTCTTCCTCACTGATCAGCAATGGAGGTTGAATATTTATCGCTGTGTCACCCGCAGCCTCGACTCGCAGACCATTGGCGGCCGCAGCGGCCACGACATCAACCGCGTTGACGTCACATTCAATGCCAATTGTCATACCGCTCACTCTCATGTCCCGTACAAACTCAAAGCCACTCAACTGCTCCGCAATCAATACAGCCAATTCCTGTGCCGCCTTGTGCACCAGGTCAGGCAAACCATGCACCTTCATTTCGTCCAACGTGGCCATCAATGCCGCAGCGATTAAAGGATACTGCTGCAGATCACGCACAACCCGCGTCGAAGCATGCTGAGATGCGAGAACCAGGCCGCCCGGCAAGCCGGCAAAGAGTCCAGCTGAGGTGACCACTATATCAGCTTGGATGTCAGCAATCGAAGAAAAAGAAAAGTGGTTGCCAGTTGCCCCGAACACAAGTTGTGTTTCATCAATAATCAAAAGGGCCCCGCGTTCATTACATGCAGCACGCACTCCGGCGAGATACTCGGCCTCGCAAGGGACTGCTCCACTCCCCAAATCGATCGGCGATAGAAGTACTCCGGCTATTTGCTCGTCCATCACCGCTCGCAAAGCATCCAAATCTCCTACGGGCAGATGACTGAACCCTGCCATCATGGGACCAAGCCCTTCATGCAACTGCGGCTGCCCGCTTGCTGTTCGACACATGCCAGTGCGACCGTGGTCACTACCAGTCAAAGCGATCGTACGAAACGCTTTCTCTGAACGAAATCGTCTCGTCAATTGCAACGCGTAGTCCACTGCCAAATCCGGTGAAGGCAATAGTGCCATCGACTCAACCGACACACAACTTGCACCATCAAACCATTGCCGTAATTTTTCAGACAATGCGGAATCACCACCATCCTCAACATCCGCGAAGCGGCTACCTTCACCCAAATAACCTGAGAGACCAGATGCAAGTGATTCACGAATAGGCGTACAACCAAAGCCAAACACTGAGTTACGTCCTGCCATTGCATCCAGCAGCTCGTTACCATTTCTATCCGCGCGACGCATCCCGAAAGGTTCCCCACGCATCACGGGCAAATCGACTGTCCGAAACTGCAGTTCTGCATGCTCAGCTGAGCCGGCATCCTGCGTACTTACCTTACCCTCGCCGTCAGAATCAGGGCTGGCAACTCGTTGATCAACTGAACCTTGCTGAATTGGTTCAGCCCCACTTTCGTGCATGACAGGATACTGATCCTCCTGTTCTGCGATGTCCTCAGCGATTCCACCATCAATATCCCTCGATGCGGGCAAGTCTACGCCGCCATCTCCTAGCCCCTCTACTTCTTCGTCTTCGTACTCATCGTCCTCGGACTCTTCCTCAGACTCGTCTTCGTACTCATCGTCCTCGGATTCTTCC
>DOPG01000017.1:0-21480 GCA_003513555.1 Rhodopirellula sp.
GGGTTACCGCAATCGTACTGAAATACCGGGTTCCTACCCGAAGCGAATCGAAAAACTGGTTGCCAGCTGTTCAGGATCTGCAGCGAAGTATCAGCCTGATTCGCAGCAACGGGGTCCCCGGCGTAAAAACCCAGAGCATTGGTGTGTTGGGATTCTCGGCTGGTGGAAACGCAACTGCACGGGTTGCGACCGCAACAGCGAGAACCTATGACGCACAAGACAAAATCGATCAGAGCAATTGCGTTCCTGACTTTGCCGTACTGATCTATCCCGCATGGCTCGTCGAACGAGGGATCACCTTGATTGAAGACCTCAAAGTCACACCAACAACACCCCCCATGTTTTTGGCTCATGCTGCAAATGATCCGGTTACTTGCCTGAGCAGCGTGGGGCTTTTTGCCGCTCTTGAAGCGCACGATGTTCCTGCTGAGCTACACATATTCACCTTAGGCGGACACGGATTTGGCGGGCGCAACACAGGGAAACCGACAGACGCATGGAAATCGCTTTGTCGAACATGGATCCAGCAACACGATTGGCTCAAGCCATGACTGAAACAACTCCGCCACAAACCAAGACACCAGCAAGTAACGCAACCATGCCTGCGAAACATGGCACGGCCAAGATTGCCAATGAGCCCCCCTTTCTGGAAGGTGAAGAGTGGGCCAATGCTTTGACACATGGGTTGGCCGCCCTCGGCAGCATCGCCATGGCCGTTCACCTGATCCAAGCAGCAATGCCTAAGAGCAATGGATTAGCAATTGCCTGTGCTGCTTACATGGCGGCAGTCTTTGGCACGTTTTTCTGCTCTTCGCTTTCGCACCTTGTGCGCCGACAACCGCTGCTGAATCAGCTGCGAGCTTGGGATCAAGCCATGATTTACACCATGATTTCAGGGACCTACACACCAATCGCGTATGCATACGCCTCAGACGTCACACGGACACCATTGCTGTGGGCCATCTGGATCGCTGCGGCCGCCGGCTTTCTGCAAAAAGTCGCGTGGAAACATCGCGTCAATTCAAGCGGCACCATCTCATACCTGTTACTAGGCTGGCTACCAGCGATTCCGCTCGCACCTTACGTGCCCACTGCCCTTGTCATGGCGATGTTTGCCGGTGGAGTCATGTATACGATCGGAGTAGCCTTCTTGATCAACGACAAGAAACAAAAGTACCTGCACGCCTGCTGGCATCTCGCTGTCATCTCTGCTGCAGCATGCCACTACTATGGAATCCTGTGGTACGTCGTGAAGTGACGCTAACTGCACAGCGCCGTGGAGAACGAGCGTGCGGGGTAGTGCCCCACTTGTCCGGGAAGGCAGGAGCCAAAACAGCTCCTGCTCCGCAGCCATCTTTTCAGAGCCATCTTTTCAGAGCAATCTAAGCAGCAGGCTGCAAAGGGACGGCGATTCCATTTATCAAAATTACTCTGCAGGTCCAGTGCTCACGACCACCTGACTGGGACGCACGACGCGGTCATGCATCTTGAAGCCCACTTGAGCCACGTGTGCCACCATTCCTGATTCAAGGTCACTGGGCATCTGCGAAATGGCTTCGTGAAAGTTAGGGTCGAACTGCTCACCCTCGGTAGGAATCTGCAGTACGGCATGCTTGGTAAGAAAATCATCAAGTTGCTTGACTACCATCTCGACGCCTTCCTGCAGTCCACCGGCGTCAGCAGAATTTTTCGCAGCCTCGAGCCCGCGCAGAAGGTTATCTCGCACTTCGAGCATATCAGTCACAAGTGGAACAGGAGCGTACTTAACCTGATCTTCGTAATCCCGTCTCAAACGCTTACGAAAATTCTCTGCCTCTGCCTGTGCTTTCAGCACGCGACTATCTGCAGAATTGGCAGCTTCACGCAGCCGATCCATTTCTTCATCGCGGGTTTCCAAAACCTGATCCACAGCCTCTTGATGCGTCTCGGCGGGCTCAGTGTCCGGATTTACCTCAACACCTTGTTCCTGTGCTGTAGGATCATTGGAATCGACTTGGTTCATATCATCCATTTCTTCATTCATCTCTTCACTCATGACGCTGACGAATCTGTCTCGGGATCAAAAAAGTTCTTCAAATTTTCAAGGAATGATTTCCGATGGGGCAAAACTGACTCATGATCCAACTCGGCAAGTTCACGCAGCAGTCGTTCCTGCTCTGCGTTCACTTTTTTGGGCACTTCAATAAATACTTGCACCAGCAAATCGCCGGTCCGGCCAGCCCGTGGATCAATGACGCCTTTGCCACGGAGGGTGAACACGTCACCATTCTGCGTGCCCGGTTCAATTCTGAGTTCGTGAGGGCCATCCAAGGTGGGCACCTCAATATCAGCCCCCAGTGCCGCTTGACTGTAGGAAATTGGTAGCTGCAAGATCAAATGCGATCCATCACGTTTAAACAATTCGTGCTGGCGAACGGTGATGAATACATAGCAGTCGCCAACCGGACCACCGTCCGGGCTGCCTTCACCCTCGCCGGGTACACGAACCCGCATTCCATCGTCTACGCCAGCAGGAATGCTGACACTCAATTCCGCTTTCTTGTTCTGCAACCCGCTTCCACGGCAATCACCGCAAGGCTGACTGATTCGCTTGCCAGATCCTGAGCAGTTAGGACAAGCGGTTTGGACTCGCAAGATGCCAGCGGACTGGATAACCTGGCCCTGCCCACCGCAGGTGTCACAGGTCGTGGGCTGACTGCCGGGTTCGGCGCCACTTCCATCGCAAGATTCGCAACTGACACGGCGGCGAAAAGAAATATCTTTTTCTACTCCGCGAGCTGCTTCCTCAAGACTAAGAGTGACATTGCAGCGGATATCCGCACCTTTGCGTGAGCGCCGGCGACGTCCACCACCACCCCGACCACCAAACAAGTCGCCAAACATGCCGCCGCCGAAGAGATCGCCGAAGGCATCAAAGATATCTTCGACGTCATTAAACTGGTGTACACCA
This sequence comes from Rhodopirellula sp., assembly GCA_003513555.1. Taxonomy (GTDB): domain Bacteria; phylum Planctomycetota; class Planctomycetia; order Pirellulales; family Pirellulaceae; genus Rubripirellula. Next base: position 2,951 of record DOPG01000017.1, read on the forward strand.
TCGACACCGGCATGCCCGTGCTGATCATAACGCTGACGTTTCTCGCCATCGCTTAGAACTTCATACGCCTCGGTGGCTTCCTTGAATTTCTCAACAGCACCCTCATCATCCTGATTGCTATCAGGATGGTACTTGATCGCAAGCTTCCGATAAGCCCGATCCACTTCCACTTTTGATGCAGACCGCTCGATACGAAGCACTTCGTAGTAGCAGACTTTCTCGGCCATCTTCTTCTTGCCTTTTCAATGTTTCAAAAAACGGGCCGCAAGCCAGATGGCCAGCGACCCGTCAGTATCTCATGCAAACCCAAGCTGCTTAAATCCAACTTCGTGGGGTTCACAAAAACTCCACGGGAGATCGAAGCAACAAGGCTGCGAATTCTCAGCTTAGGAAACAACGCCTTCAACTTGGCGTCGCTCTTTGTCCTCTGCCTCAAAGTTGGTCACGAGAGCTTCTGTCGTCAGCAACAGCCCCGCGATGCTTCCAGCATTGGCAAGTGCCGTACGAACCACTTTCACTGGGTCAATCACGCCGGACTTGAGCATGTCGACGTAAGCACCCGTGTGCGCGTTGTAGCCAATATTGGTAGCCTTCTGGCTGACTTCATCTACCACGACGCTGCCGTCGATCCCGCCGTTATCAGCAATCTGTCGCATCGGTGCATCCAACGCACCGAGTACGATATCGACACCGATTTTTTCGTCACCCTTTGCGGAAGCCACGATTGTCTTGCCGTCTGAATCTTTGACAGGACTGGACTTCACTGCTTCCACTGCTTCGCGACAGCGAACCAAAGCAACGCCACCACCCGGCAGGATTCCTTCCTCAACAGCAGCACGTGTCGCATGCAGAGCATCTTCCAGACGAGCCTTGGTCTGCTTCATCTCAGCTTCAGTCTCGGCACCTACGCTGATCACAGCCACACCACCGGCCAATTTAGCCAGTCGCTCCTGGAACTTCTCTTTATCGTAATCACTGTCAGTCTGCTCGATCTGAGCTCGAATCTGGGCGACACGCTTGTCGATGTCAGCGCGTTTGCCGCTGCCTTCAACAATGGTGGTGTTACCTTTGTCGACAGTAACTTTCTTTGCACGTCCAAGTTGCTCGAGAGTAACGTTCTCAAGTTGGATACCGAGATCTTCGCTGATCAGTGTTCCACCAATCAACGTTGCGATATCACCCAACATGGCTTTACGACGGTCACCGAACCCAGGTGCCTTGACAGCACAAACATTCAAGGTCCCACGCAATTTGTTGACCACCAACAAAGTCAATGCCTCGGCATCAACGTCTTCGGCAATGATCAGCAGCGGCTGGCCAGTTTGCGCTGACTTTTCCAACAGTGGAACCAGATCACGGATGTTGCTGATTTTCTTCTCGTACAACAACACAAGAGCGTTCTCGAGATCCGCTTCCATCGTTCCTGCATCGGTGATGAAGTAGGGAGAAATGTATCCCTTGTCGAACTGCATGCCGTCAACGTAGTTGACTTCAGTATCACGACTCTTGCCCTCTTCGACGGTGATAACACCATCTTTACCGACACGCTCGAGAGCGTCGGCAAGCAGAGAACCGATCACTTCGTCGTTGTTGGCCGAAATCGATCCGACATTTGCGACTTCCTGCTTGTTCTTGACCGGACGGCCCATTTCAAACAGTTTCTCCGTCGCCGCAGCAACAGCCTTGTCAATTCCGCGACGAATCGCGGTAGGGTTACTGCCTGCAACGATATTTCGCAGACCTTCCTTGAAGATTGCCCGCGCCAGAACCGTTGCTGTCGTGGTCCCGTCACCAGCCAAGTCGCTGGTTTTCTGAGCCACTTCAATGACCAGCTTGGCCCCCATGTTTTCGAATCGGTCTTCCAACTCGATTTCTTTCGCAACCGTTACACCATCCTTGGTAACGGTGGGTCCACCAAAAGATTTGTCGATGATTACGTTTCGACCGGTTGGGCCCATCGTCACAGCGACGGCGTCAGCCAACTTGTCGACACCCATCATCATTCGCGATCGTGCATGATCGTCAAAAAGAAGTTGTTTTGCCACAAGAGTGTTCCTAATTGGAGTGTGTTATTTGCAACGAAGCGGCTCGCACACCGAAGTGACCGAGCCGTGCAGATCGATGACGGTTTAGAGGACTTTGGCGAGGATATCACTCTCGCGAAGAATCTTCATTTCCTGACCGTCAACCTCGATGTCGCTGCCGCCATACTTGCCGTAAATCACAGTGTCGCCAATGGCGACAGTCATGTCGCCGCGGTTTCCACTGTCCAAAAGACGGCCTGGGCCAACTGCCACAATCGTGCCACGCTGAGGCTTCTCTTTTGCCGAATCGGGAAGCACAATTCCACCAGCAGTGGTCTCTTCCGCTTCATTCGGCTGAACCACAACACGATCATCCAAGGGTCGAAGATTTAGTTTTGCCATGATTATCTATTCTGGTTGTTAGTTAGTTATCTGTTGTATTAATGGAGTACGAATTGGGACGTGGTATGCGGGATTACATCATTCCGCCCATGCCACCCATGCCACCCATGCCGCCCATATCCATTCCGCCCATGCCGCCCATGCCGCCACCCATGCCGCCGCCCATGCCGTGATCATGGTGATGATCGCCGCCCTCGGGCTCTTCTTCGACGGGAATGTCAGCAACTAACGACTCAGTGGTCAGAAGCAACGATGCAACACTCGCTGCATTGGTCAAGGAAGTACGAACGACCTTGGCGGGATCAACGATTCCGGCGTCAAGCAGGTCACAATACTTTTCAGCGTTTGCGTCGTATCCATCGGTCTTGCCCTTCATCTGCACGACTCGATTTGCAACAACCGCACCATCCAGCCCTGCATTGTTTGCAATGGCCTTGAGAGGGTGATCAAGCACATTCCGAATGATGCCAATCCCGAGTTGGGCGTCACCCTCGGAAGCCTTCTCGAGCTTCTCGACTGCTTTACGACAACGCAGCAGAGTGGTCCCGCCACCAGCAACGATTCCTTCCTCCAGAGCAGCTTGGGTAGCAGCACGAGCATCATCAATGAGAGCTTTCCGCTCTTTCATCTCAGTCTCTGTTGCCGCACCAACGTTAATCTGAGCAACGCCGCCGGCCAATTTTGCCAAACGCTCCTGCAGTTTCTCTCGGTCATAATCGCTGTCGGTCTGCTCGATCTCACGTCGAATCTGCTCGACACGGCCTTCGATAGCAGCTTTCTTACCAGCACCACCGACGATCGTCGTCGCTTCGCTCGTGATCCGCACTTTCTTGGCTCGTCCCAAGTCCTTCATTTGGACGCTCTCGAGATCAATCCCCAAGTCCTTGAAGATTGCTTTTCCGCCGGTCAGTTCAGCGATGTCCCCAAGGATTGCCTTTCTGCGATCGCCGTAGCCTGGAGCTTTGACAGCACAAGCCGTGAGAATACCTCGCATCTTATTAACAACCAATGTTGCCAACGCCTCACCTTCCACGTCTTCAGCGATGATCAGCAACGGCTTCTTTGCCTTGCTGATTGCTTCGAGCAGAGGAATCATCTTCTTGTTGTTTGTGATCTTTTCTTCGAACAACAAGATGTGACAGTCTTCGAATTCGACGCTGACATCATCCTGATTCGTGACAAAGTGTGGTGATAGGAAGCCACGATCGAACTGCATCCCTTCGACGACATCGACGTAGGTTTCGTTGGACCGGCCTTCTTCCACTGTGATCACGCCATTCTTGCCGACCTTCGTGAATGCATCGGCAAGCACAGCGCCGATGCCGGGATCGTTATTCCCTGCAATCGTCGCAACTTGGCGGATCTGGCTTTTGTTCTTCTCGCTCACTGGTGTTGCCAACTTGGCAATCTGAGCGGTGGCCGCTTCGACTGCTTTGCCGATCCCACGAGACAGAGCCATCGGATCAGCGCCAGTGGCAACCATTTTCAGACCTTCGCGGTAGATTGCCTCGCTGAGGATCGTTGCGGTCGTTGTGCCATCACCGGCGACATCATTTGTCTTACTGGCCGCCTCTTTGACGAGTTGCGCGCCCAAATTCTCAAACGGATCATCCAGCTCGATATCTTCGGCTACAGTCACGCCATCCTTGGTCACCTTCGGTGACCCCCAGCCCTTATCGAGAACAGCATTGCGTCCTCGGGGGCCAAGCGTACTACGGACAGCGCGAGCCAATTTGCTGACGCCGGCCAAAAGTGGGCCCCTTGCGTCGTCGTCGAACACGATTTGCTTTGCCACGACGTGATTCTCCTGTGGTTCGTCAGTGTTCTTCTTCGGAACGCGGTGGCTTTCGCCAAGCGAACCAAAGAGGGGAAATTTCTGTATAAAGATCAGCGGACGAAGCGTTTCAAGGCATTCGTCCAACTGGACGTTGTGTGTCCATCGGTGGCAGTCGCCATCGATTCCCCGCCCTGTGTAGCAATGCGTGTGCCGATTAATAAAATTTAGTCACAAACCATTGCAATCATTGGACTTATAAAAACCAGCCCATCCGCCAAGCAACCGCGAACGAGCTTCCGGGTGTCAGCCTGACAGCGGCCCTACCTAGGCATTGCCTGCCGGACGCAGTCACAGGAGACTGCCAAAGACAGACACGCGGCCAAGCAAGCATCCGCTTCCACCAATTCAAACGCTCAAAGCTCAATCGAGAATGGCAGTGCAGCGAAAACACCTGTAAAACTGGTAAAAATCAACAACGATGCATCGCATTGCCCAAATAAGCCAGCACTTTAAAACGCTGAATGACCTGCCGGGACAACCTGACACGCTCAGCCCGAAGCCATCTAAACCTCATTGAGACTGAATACTCAGCGTCAGAGATTGCGACCAGCCTCGCCAGACCAGCGAAGCCCATGCCGTGCGTTGATGCACAACACTCCCACTCAATCGCTGCCGGAAGCATCGCTGCCGAAGTACTGCCCGCACCGCAAGGCTCGATGGCTGGAGGATCCCTGACAGCGTCAAACGCCCCCCCCATCAGTGGAGAATCCAAGAAGAGAAACCGAGATCAGTCTTTAACGATGACGCGTCGCCTGAGGGCAGCACCCAAAGCAATTTGCTTGCAAGCCTAAAGCACACTCAATTGACCACGTGTCAGCTTGCGGCAACAGAAATCCGTTGCAACCCCTACATCCAGTGCTACGGCGTCCAAAAAGATTTCCAAACACCAGAAGTTCACTCATGAAAGATTGACCCAAGCCTTGTTGAGGCGTCCACTTCCACCGTATGCCGCGCAACATGCGCCGCCATGGCCGAAAGAAATCCTCAGTCACCAAAGCATGGGACAACTTGGATGCGATTACAGACCCTTCTGATTCCGACAGCTCTGATCCTGCTGCCGGCATTCTCGAATGCCGCTTACGGACAATGGCCCACGACGGTCGCAACGCCGATTTATGGTGCGGCAACCCCCTATGGCGCGACGGCGGGCTACCCAACACCCGCCTACCCAGCACCCGCCTACCCAACGAGCACGCCAGCCTATGCGGTGGGAACGGCAGCAGCAGCTCCAACAGTCACCTATGCGACACCGGTACGTAGCTACCAACCTGCAGCAACTCCCTACTACGGTGTTGCCCCGGTAGCAACCAGCGCCCAAGCCATTTCCAACAACGCCTACTCTGCACAGCGTCCCGCGTACTTTGACAATCCCTCTGTTTACACAGGGCAGCCCACGCGCGGTTCAGTGCAAGCGAGTTACATGGCACCAACGCAAACGCAGTCCTACTCGCTATCCAAAGACTTGCAGCCTGTGACAACGAGCGGTGTCACCGCTTACTCTGGCCCACCGATCACCGCTCCCCCGATTACGGCTCCTCCCGTCTTAACGCCTTCACCAATGTCTTACGCTGCACCGGCTCCGGCTCCGAAACGAGAGGGTTGCCTAAGCCGTTTGTGTAATAAGCTGTTTGGGACGGGTTACACCACTTCATACTACCGCGCACCGGTAACGTACTACCGTCCGGTTACCACCATGAACCCTGCAACAGGAACGATGGTGACGGTGCAACAACCTTGCACTTCTTATGAACAACAAGTTCAGCGAAATCCGTTCACGACGGTGCTGCCAGCAAATAACAACACAGCCATCAACAGCTGCCAACCGGGATGTCCCTGCCCTCCGGGTGTCAACGCCTGCAACAACGTTCCCACTTACAGCCAAAACACGCCATTGGGTCAACCGGCTCCCCTCAGCCAACCTCCCTATTCCGGGATTGGACAGGTGGGTGCTACGGGAACGGGCGACTATCAGGCGATGCCAATCCCAGCGATCCCTTCAACGGGCGCGATGGGAACTCGACCGACCACTCCAAACCTAAGTCCGCTCACGGGACCACCGCCCACTTTGGCTCCTCCAACCCCGCCTGCTGCTGCCGCAACACCCGCCCCACCAACACCCCCAGCGGGATCAACCGTCAATGACTTCGCTCCCGTTCAACGCCCAACGTTGAATAAACCCGCTACACCCGACGCCCCCGAGACGGACGACCCTGCCCCGAGTGAAAAGCCTGACTCCTCTAACGAAAACGATACAGCCAAGTGGAGACTACAGCGTCCGGCGGATTCTACCGCCATGATCCAAAGTCAAGCCTCTCAACTGAGTCAGCCTGATCCGGCCTCGCTCAAGAAAAGCTATGGGGTCGCCGAACCGATCCGAGCCCCAGCTGACTATGCCCCACCCTATGGCCCGAACGAGAGCGTGATCCAACACGGACAACAAAGCCGTCCCATCGCACCAGCGGCTTCAGATCCGTTTTCGCCCCAACCAATACGCAACCCGTTTCCTACCGCTACACCGCCAGCGCCAACCGGGGAAGCCGACCTGTCTGACTGGACAGAATCGACAAATAGCCCAACACGCCCGATACGCAGTGTGTCATACGACAAGCCCAGAAGCAGCAGCTTCGCCACCCCCTCCCCAGCCAAACGGTCGCGACATACGGTCTGGACCAGTATCGGAGAATGAGTGTTGATCCAGTTGTTGCTGATAACGCTGATGCAACACAACGACGCAGGGAATCTTAACCACTTGCCCAGAATGGGCATCGATAAGCAATCCAGACAGACCACTGTCCGCCTCTTTGGTGTGATCGCGTTCGTGAAGCGAATCAGAACCAGACTGCTGAACTGACCGAGTGGTTATGCTACAGACTGGTGATACAGGGTGGCACCTCGGTATCAATCGTTTCCTGAAAACACGATCCGGCCCTACAGTCGTCGTGTTGCGTTGCAAGAGACGCAGGCTCCTCACGACCGTCATTCATGATGGCATCCCGCTTGGACGGGCGACTAATCGCTCAGCACGCTTCATGCCGAGCCATGATTTACTAACGCGGTTTTGCACTCCCAGAGAAGCGCCCACTTGATGATTTCGCCAGTTACCCATGGGAATGGCCCGGCGGCAATGCTGCCCCTCTAAACGGCCGCTGGCATCACCATTGAAATGAGCCAGGTCAACTGTCCGGCTTGCGAAGATTGGAAACCTCTTTGCTACACCGAGATTGCTACCTCTGCTGCTGCTAGAAATCAGAAACTCAAAGAAACCCAAAAGAACACACCCTTCGCAAGTCATGCTGCATCTGGGAAACTGATTCTTAATGCTCAATGAAACTCAAACGCCTATGCGCAGCCTCAGACTCTCTCATCATGGTCACCAGCTTCGCCATTCGCTTCAGGTAATCTCATGGAAAACGCAGCCATCGCGGCAGTCTTCGAGGAAATGGCGGAACTGCTTGAGTTCCGCGGTGAAAACCCATTTCGTATTCGAGCGTACCGGAATGGTGCGAAAGCCATCCGTGATCTCGACGAATCAGTTGCTTCCATCCTTGCAGACCCAAGTCGAAATCTGGCTAGCATTCCCGGCATTGGCAAGACACTGTTGGATAAAACAGAAACCCTTGTCACAACAGGCCAACTGCCACAACTTGAAAAACTAAGACTGGAGATCCCAGAGATCGTTATCCAAATGGCAAGAATTCCTGGTCTGGGTGCCAAGAAAGCTGCCAAGCTGCAACAAGAACTCGCAATCGAATCACTGGGAGATTTACGCAAGGCATGCCACGAGGACCGCATCTCGCAGCTAAAAGGTTTCGGCGGCAAAACGCAACAAGCCATTCTTGATGGTTTGGCGATTGCTGAAGCAGCTGCGGAACGCATTTATTGGTCCAACGGAGATCAACTTGCCAAATCGATTGGTAAGCACATGAAGTCCTGCGCAACCATCAAACGCATGGAATGGGCAGGCAGCTATCGACGTGGCCGAGAAACGATTGGCGACTTGGACCTGCTTATCGTTGCTGAGGATCGCAACTTGGCCATGAATCATTTCGAAGCCTATGCAGAACGTTCAAGCACCATCCTGCGCGGCGACACAAAAATCTCTATCAGAGTTGGAAAAGCATTTCAGGTAGACATGCGAGTTGTTGACGAGAATCAATTTGGCGCAGCACTCCAATATTTCACGGGCTCTCAAGCACACAATATCCACACACGCCGACTTGCCAAGGAAAGAGGATTCAAGATCAATGAGTATGGTGTTTTCTCACAAGCGGATGGCCGTCAGGTCGCAGGGGCTACCGAAGAAGATGTCTACGCCTCCATCGGTCTACCATGGATTGCTCCCGAATTGAGAGAAGATCGCAATGAGTTCAACTGGTCTGAGAACGAAACCCTTCCCCAACTGATTGAACTGACCGACGTCTGCGGAGACCTGCACATGCACACCAATGCCACTGATGGTGCTGCAACTTTGCGAGAGATGGCAGACGCTGCAATTGAGCGAAACCTTTCCTACATCGCGATCACTGATCACAGCAAACGAGTCTCGATGGCGAGAGGTCTCGACGCCCAACGCCTTCGAGAGCAATGGAAGATGATTGATGAAGTGCGTCCTGAATATGATGGGCGGCTAACTATCCTGAAAGGAATTGAGTGCGACATCCTCGAAGCTGGCGGAATGGACTTGCCGGATGATTGCCTGGCAGAAGCAGATTGGGTTCTTGCAAGTATTCACTACGGCCAAAAACAACCCCGCGACCAGATCACAGAACGGCTACTCGGAGCAATTGAAAATCCATGGGTCACATGCATCGCGCACCCCACCGGCCGGCTGATCAACCGTCGACCGCCCTATGAAGTAGATATGGAGACGGTTATGCAAGCTGCCAAAAGATGCGGAAAGCTTATGGAGCTCAACGCTAATCCAGCCAGACTCGACCTGAACGATATTCACCTGGCCGCGGCTAAACGTCTGGAAATCCCCGTCGTGATTAGCACTGACGCCCACTCAATCGAAGGACTTGATGTGATGCAATATGGCATCAAACAGGCACGCCGCGGCGGCCTGAGTCGGCAAAATGTCGGCAACGCACGGCCTTGGCCTGAACTGCAACAACTCTTTAAACGCGGCTGACACCCATCAAAGGCGGTTGGAACACTGCCCCACACTCACATGAGAATGCCGAGCGCATAAAGACTCAGTCTCTATGCGTTCAGTACAGCCCATCTCTTTAACGTTTCGCCAATAATCGAGTGACTCGACCGCGAAGCACCGCGTTAAACACAAACAGAAGAAGTGCGAAGACGACCAAAACTGGCAGCTGATGCTCAGCCGTGACCAGATAATGAGTTGCCCCTTCGTGCCCATGCCCGGGATGAGCCAACAAGGGTGAAACAAAAAGACTCGTGCAGAACAAACCCGCGAAAGCTCGAAGATAACGCTTCACCGAAAACACCAAATTCAAAAGGATGATGGTTGAGCCAATTAGCGGCAAAGGAAGTCAGAGAAACCATCTGCTGCCAAAACCTATCTTCTAAGCTTCGAACCGCCCCTTGTCGAGGTGTTTCAAAATTACCGAGCCACAAACAGGGCTGGCAGGCAAACACTTTATTCCGCCCTGTCACATCTCAATGAGCCCCTGGGGCACGAACAGAAACCCAAAACGCGGACACTGTTCCCCTGACACATTACTCTACCGAAAACGGCATTCCCCCCCAAAAAAAAGCTTCCAAGACACAGGGCGATACACAAGTCGGAATTCTCAGCCGCTGTGCTGACATTCACCTTGCGCACTTGCCCCTGACAAGATCCCCCATGATGCGACCTGTTTTGTCAGGTGCCCGGGAAAGTTCCTGTCCCTGGCTCACGAACGGCAATCAAATTCTTGACCTGGTGATCTTGGCAGACAACTCGTGCAACCTCCTGTGCTGTCTGCTTTAGAAAATATGTCGACACTTCACCGGACAGCACCACGGCATCTCGCTCGACACGTACTTTCAGGTCACGTAAACCACAATGCCCACTACTCAACCAGCGCTGGCGAATAGCATTCTCAACTTGCAAATCACAAGACTCGTCAGCTGCGGCGGGCTTAATTTCTGATTCCTTGAACATCGCATTCACCTCATCCTTTTTATGAACGCCTGACATCTAGTGACATATCTTCGCAAGCTCGGCGGTTACCGCAAGGTAAAAATGTCAAATCAAAACAGATACTGCTGATTCCGTGGTGAGGATTGCATGCATTCACCAGGGTAAAGAAACGATGCGATTAACAAGCTTGTTGACAACCGGACGCAGGAGAGAGTGAAGCACGCTCAATCGTCTCGCCCCATTTCTCCCAACCCACCTGCATTGACCTTAGAACGCGAACAAGACCGATCTGCCGACACAAGCGGTCCATCCCGACTCGCCGCTAGCTCGATGCTGACGAACGCTTCCAGCAAGGCGTAAGACAGTGCACCTGCTCTTGTCACGTCTTCTCCATGTATGGCATGGCGACGGCATGCAAACCTCCCAAAACTCACGCGGTTTGAGATTCTTTTAACTCGACAATCCGCGCACGAACCGCTTCAAGCAGGTTCTCTGCTTTGACAAATTTTGGGATGAGGTGATCGGTATCTGCTCGAACACGTAGAAGACAAACCAGGCAAGCATCGACAAGTTCTTTGTCGTCATCACGCAACGCCAACGAAAGTCTCGGCATGATGTTTGGAGCTAGGCCAATCAACTTTTCCCGTTGGCTTCCAATAAGTTCAAGAATGGGGGAGGGATCACCAGCAAAGTAGTTCAGCAACTTTGCCAGTTTGCGACGATAACCATCCAACGGCAACTTCAATTCAACCGCAGCTTGCATTGCAGCCACCGTGATCCGCGGCTTACTCCTTCTGCACAAATCAAGAACACGCTTTTCAAGTTCAGGTGTAAGTGTTCGCGCCTTGCCTAAAACCCGTACGGCAACGGGAACCACATCGGGGTCGCCGATGCGTGAGGCATGGATGGCGGCCTCAACAGCACGCGGCGAAAGCCCATCAAGCTTGGCAAGTGCATAACCGGAAGCAAGTGCGTAAGCAGGATCCGCCCCCATAAACCACTTTGCAAGCTGACTCATATCTGCCTGCGTCGAAGGAATGGTTTCCGCATCAAACAGCAGGCCATGGCCTGCCTTTTCCTGCCATTCAAAGAAATCCCAAGCCAACTGGGCTGTCTCTCGTGAATCCAGCCGAAGTTGACTTACCCACGCAGGCTTCACTTCATTTCGGCAACGAGCAAATAATGCGAGGGCATAACCAATCTCGACGGTGCTGTAATATCCTGATCTTGAGATCGACCAACCAGACCACCCAGCCTGAGACCACTGGTCATCGTAAAGGCACGCTTCGCTACCCAGCACGCCAAAGCCACAGCAAATCGGCATCAGGTCCGAAGTACGAGCTGACCTATCGAGTTCATTGGCAGCAGGTACTCCGTACCAGTAGTGGCATGAAAGCTGAAAAGCCAACTCCATCACGGTTCGAAGTGGATCGCTAACGGTTTCTTTTGCCAATCGTATAACGGCTGGACGCTCGTCAGTGGCAGCAGAGTAGATAGACGGATAACCAGCTTCCGAATCGGCACCGATCTGCACCTCACATGCTGCTTGCTGTTCGGGCAATCTCGACGCAACCTCAGCGTGTGCGGTTTTGACTAGCGTCTCAGGATTGGTTTGATCGAGATCCAATTCTTGGAGACTTGTCAGCACGTGAGCTTGACGCACAAAAGGCAGACCAATTTGATCAATGGTCCTGCGCATCAGCAGTTCGATGTCGACTCGTTGAAAAGTCGTTAGTGGCGTCCGAACTTTGCGAAACCCAAACATGGCACCCTGTTAATCAGTCATCGGCTGTCCAGGCCTTTGGCAAGTGTTGACGACCTCGGCAAGGTACTGCGAACCCTGCTTCCTTGACGCATCAGGCGGACGGACTTCTGGCCGGGCAAACACAAAAACTGACGGAGTTTTTTACCTTGCCCCCTCCGCGGGCTTGGCAATTCTCGGGTAAACAGCCCCCACTGACAAGCGGCAAGGTTAAATGGGTGGTAAGAAAGGATTCCGCCGACTTGTACGTGGGCATGCAGTTTCAGGGGCAACCGTGTACTATACGTTCAACCGAGCGAAAGCTCAGGTTGCGTCCCACCAAAGTGAATCGATGACCCTTGTGTCCCCCGGTTCGTTTGACACGGGGCCGAAACACTTACGCAGCATGATTCCTGATGCAACACGCCCCACACAGGCAAGCAGAGATGAACGGACAAGTATTTCGTGGATGTATCCCCGCTTTGATGACGCCCTGCACCAGCGAGCGGGTGCCCAATTACGAAGCATTGGTTAGCAAAGCCCAGCAGCTGACGGCTCAGGGCATGAATGCAGTCGTGTACTGTGGATCGATGGGCGACTGGCCACTGCTAACCAATGAGCAGAGAATGGAAGGCGTGAGTCGCTTGGTGAAGGCTGGCGTCCAAGTCATCGTGGGCACTGGAGCACAGAACACAGCGATTGCTGTAGAGCATGCAGCACATGCTCAGCAGGTCGGTGCTCATGGGCTGATGGTGATCCCTCGCGTTCTATCTCGGGGAACTTCGCCCGCAGCACAGCGCAACCACTTTGCTGATATTTTATCTGCCGCACCAGATTTACCCGCAGTTATTTACAACAGCCCCTACTACGGATTCGAAACGAAAGCCGACCTATTCTTTAATTTGCGAGCTGAATTCTCCAATCTCGTAGGATTCAAAGAATTTGGCGGCGCCAATGCCCTCAGTTATGCAAGCGAACAAATCACTCACGCCGAAGACGAAATCGTTCTGATGGCTGGAGTAGACACGCAGGTCTACCACGGATTCGTACATTGCGGAGCTGTCGGTGCAATCACGGGTATTGGAAACTGCCTTCCCAACGAAGTGTTAACGCTAATTCACTTGTGTCAGCTTGCAGCCACGGGCGATCCGGACGCCAGGCGTCTTGCACGAGAACTTGAGGAGGCCTTGATTGTCTTGTCCACCTACGATGAAGGACCAGACCTAGTACTCTACTACAAGTACCTTCTCGAATTGCAGGGCGACGAGAATTATAAGTTGCATTTCAATAGCACCGACAAGCTAAGTGACAGCCAACGCGGGTTTGTGGAAACGCAATTTGCACTGTTCCAAAATTGGTGGAACCAATGGCCCGGTAAGACCTACGCAGAACAACACAAGCCTTCCACGAGCTGAGGCTGAGCAACACCGTTTCGTACAAGTAACGAGAGGCAGACACTGCACATGCGTCTCTGTTCAGCCGTTTGACAGCCTCGTCATGAATGCCTTGCCTCAAACATCGACCGCGTTCCTAACCTTGCATACTTGGTAATAGGCTGCCATGTCCGGCGAAATTCGTGCAGTTGACTCTCACACCGCAGGCGAACCAACTCGCATTGTGCTGGACGGTGGCCCGTCACTCGGAGACGGAACGCTCGCTGAGAGGCTGGCAATTTTTCGCTCGACGCATGATGCTTATCGCCGAGCCATCATCACTGAACCGCGAGGCTCGGATGTGCTGGTCGGCGGTCTGCTTTGTGAACCTCATGACCCAAGTTGTCAGGCTGGGGTTATCTTCTTTAACAATGTTGGTTTTCTTGGCATGTGTGGCCACGGCTTGATCGGCTTGGTGGAAACACTGCGTGCAGAGGGAAAAATTGATGTTGGCCAAATTCATATCGAGACCCCAGTCGGCAAAGTAGCCGCGACCCTTCACGACGATGGTGACATTTCAGTATCGAATGTCGAGAGTTATCGAGTCGCGAAAGACATTGAAGTGCATGCAGACGCCTTCGGGACAGTATGCGGAGACGTTGCTTATGGCGGCAATTGGTTTTTCCTGACCAACACACCGCAACTGAACGTTGCGCGTAGCGAAATCAGCAATTTAACCGACATGGCCTGTGCCATTCGTCGAGCCGTCAACGAAGCTGGATACCCCGACGTAGACCACATTGAAATTTTCGGCGAGCCAGAGGGTCAAGCTGATTCCCGTAATTTCGTATTGTGTCCGGGTCTTGAGTACGATCGCTCTCCCTGCGGCACCGGTACGAGCGCGAAACTTGCCTGCCTGGCAGCTGATGGAAAGCTGGCCCCTCATCAGACATGGATACAACAGGGAGTACTGGGAACCTCGTTTGCATGTGAGTATTCCTGGGCAGACGCTGAGCAGACACGCATCAAGCCAACCATTCGAGGCAGGGCGTTCATAACGGCTGAAACCCGCCTGAAATTAACGGCAGACGATCCATTTTGCTGGGGCATCCAATAGTTTTTAGCCGGTGAGTGGAGTTCAAGTGGCAAAAAACATAGTCATCATCGGAGGCGGTGTTATTGGGCTGACATCAGCTTGGTACTGCACACAACGGGGCCACCAAGTCACCGTCATCGACCGAAATCCCATGGCCCGTGATGGATGCTCCTTTGGCAATGCAGGGATGATTGTGCCAAGCCACTTTGTGCCATTAGCGGCACCGGGGATGATCAAACTGGGGCTCAAGTGGATGTGGAATCCCGAGTCCCCTTTCTATATTCGCCCGCGAGCATCTTGGGATCTACTGGCATGGCTTTGGCAATTCAGAAACGCGTGCAACGCGGCTCACGTCAAACAAGCCGCTCCCTTGCTGCGTGACCTGCACCTTGCCAGCCGCGTTTGCTTTCAAGAACTCAGTTCAGAATTCGAGGATAGTTTTTCGCTGACTCCAAACGGCCTCTTGATGCTTTGCAAAAGTGAACAGGCGCTCAATGAGGAAGCAGAAACGGCTGAGCTTGCCAATAGCCTGAACGTTGAAGCGTGTGTGCTGGACGCAAGAGCTACCGCTAAAAAAGACCCCGCCATAGAAATGGATGTCGCGGGCAGCATTTACTACCCACGCGACTGCCATCTCTCACCCGGCAAGCTGATGGCTCGTCTGCAATCAGAGCTTTCCTCAAAGGGATGTCGGTTCTTATGGGAAACGGATTGTAAAAATTTTCATTTGCGGGGACGCCAAGCCACTGCAGTCGAAACTTCGCAAGGATCAATTGAGGCCGACGAGTTTATCATTTGTGGTGGCGTCTGGTCGTCCTCCCTTGGGCGTCAACTGCGACTCAACCTACCGATGCAAGCGGGCAAAGGATACAGCGTCACGCTGGAAAAACCGTGCCAACAACCATCAATCTGCTCGATTTTGACCGAAGCCCGGGTGGCGGTAACCCCGATGGGATCGTCATTGCGGTTTGGTGGCACCATGGAGATCTCCGGGCTGGACCAATCCATTTCAAGATCACGAGTGCGAGGAATCATCAGATCCATCGCCGACTATTTTCCAAAATTCAAGCCATCAGACTTTGCAAACTGCGAACCTTGGACAGGTCTTCGACCCTGCTCGCCAGATGGCCTTCCCTACATTGGACGAAGCAGGCAATGGGAAAATGTTATCGTTTCAACGGGTCACGCGATGATGGGAATCAGCCTTGCACCGATCAGTGGCCGCTGTGTCGCAGCGATCGCAGATGCGGAACAACCCGCGATCGACAACTTTGGCCTGCTGTCACCTGACCGATTCTGCAAGTGACCTGATTCGAAATTCAAGTTACTGAATGTTATGATGGGAAGCCCGCGGGCTTTCTTTTCCACCGCCTTGGATGCATTACACATGCCACATCTCGAATTCACGTCCCAACTCGCCCAACACGTCGCTTGCCCAGCACACCAGACCGTGACGGCAACCACCTTGAACGAGGCACTGGAATCGATGTTCAGCCAGTTCCCGGCTCTACGCAACTATGTGATGCAAGCCGACGGATCGCTGCAGCAGCATGTATCAATTTTCATCGATGGACACATGCTGCCTCACGGCGAATCACTCGACGTGGCAGTCGATGATGGAAGTCAGATCTTTGTCATGCAGGCCTTAGCTGGCGGCTAACAGATTCAGGCTGCAATCCAATGACATTCGGTGCCCAGACAGACGAACCGAACTGCAAATGCGCGGATCCACCGGGCTACGGAACTGCAGTGAAACGGAACTGCAGTGAAACGAAACTGCAAGGGGACCCACACGGACTTTCAAACAGACGACTTCGTACCACCTGCCATCAATACCTGCAGTGCGTAGTCCGCGGTTCAGCTATTTTTCGTAAGCCCCGTAAAAGCTCGTACCTGCTCCGTGATCGCCTTTTCGGTAGGTAACCGCTCCATCGAACTCGCTCCGTAGAACCCATCCACGCCGTCCACGCGCTCAAGAACGAAGGCTGCATCCTTGGGCATAGCGATTGGGCCACCGTGACACAGGACCAGCACATCGTCTCGCACCGCGTGAGCGGCATCTGCGATTTCGGTAACGCGAGCGACTGCGGCATCAAGGTCCATCGCCGTCTTGGCACCGATGGTTCCACTAGTCGTCAGCCCCATATGGGCCACAATCACGTCAGCTCCTACTGAAGTCAATTCTGCCGCCTGTTCTGCATTGAACGCGTAGGGCGTGGTCAGTAAATCCAGTTCATGAGCCGCCCCAATACACTCCACCTCCAATGCAAACCCCATTCCCGTCTCCTCAAGATTCTCGCGGAACGTCCCATCAATCAGGCCGACGGTAGGAAAGTTCTGAATCCCTGCGAAGCCCATCTCCTTAAGTTCCCGCAAGAACTTATCTCGAAGCAAGAACGGATCGGTGGCACACACACCTGCCAACACGGGCGTGTGGCGTACAGCAGTGAGGACTTCGGTAGCCATTTCTTTCACAATTTCATTAGCATTGCCGTAAGGCATCAAACCCGCCAGTGAACCTCGTCCCGCCATGCGAAAACGTCCTGAGTTGTAAATCACAATCAAGTCGATCCCACCAGCCTCTTCACACTTGGCGCTGATACCGGTCCCTGCCCCACCACCCACAATGTGCTGACCGTGGGCGATCTTATGCCTGAATCGTTCCCGAATCGACTCGCGTGTTTGCCTTGCCATGATGGCCATCCTCTCGTTCTTCGTACGACGAGCTCTGAAGCCCATCAGTGACTTGCCAAAATGTTGTAATACTGCACAACAGATTCTGCAAACTCGCGATCATTGATGTGTTGGCAGACGCGAACAACTTTACACGCCTCGCAATCCTTCAGTTGATCTTCCAGTTCTCGAAACAAAATCGCGTTGGTGCCTGGATCATGAAATGGCTGCCCCGGTGCATCCAATGCCGATAAACCCAATTCCGGTATCAACACGAACATGGGAGTAACTGCCGTTCGAATTCTGTTAGCAATCCAGCGAGCTATCAGACGATTCTCTTCGGCGTTCGTACGCATCAAAGTAACCTGGGCATTATGCACATGGAACAATCGGTCAGAAAACTGCGTAGGCACTGTTTCCCGAGCCCCAAAGTTGACCATATCGAGAGCGCCAAGGCTGAGAACCAGTGGATTCCGGCTTTCCAACAATTTCTTAAATCTCTGGCTGCCAGCCGGAAAAACACCCCCAACGACTTCGTCGGCTACCTCGGTTGTCGTGATATCGAGCACCCCTTGGAGAAAGCCTGATTCAACCAGCTGTTCCATGGCCCGACCTCCTGTCCCTGTCGCATGAAAGACGAGGCACTGGTGCCCCGTCTGCTCAAGTTGCTCACGTACAGCATCGACACAGGGCGTAGTGACCCCAAACATCGTCATCCCCACGGTTATTTTACCCTCGATGGCGTTTACGCTGTGTTTGACCATGCCAGCCATCGCGTGCGCGGCATTACCGAGTACTTTTCGCGAGACGACATTAAGACCAGCCACATCCACGACGGAATACATCATGGTGATGTCACTGCAATCCACGTATGGCGCGGTGTTGCCACTGGCGACAGTGGATACCATCACTTTTGGCACTCCAATCGCAAGCGATCGCATTGCTGGGGTGATCAGCGCTGTTCCGCCGCTACCACCAATGCCGATAACGCCTGCCACCTGTCCCGCATCAGCCTGAGCCAACAAGTAGGTTTGTAGGCACCGTGCCATTGCCGTCACCGCCGCAGCTCGACTTTCGTATGAAGCCTTAGATGCGTTACCCCGCACCTCATCGCTTGTGACATCTGGCTTCCCCGTTGGCAGTCCGCCTGTGCCAACATCAACAACTTTGACCTGTATTCCCGCGTCACGCAGGCAATCGGCCACGTAATTCAGTTCCACACCTTTGGTGTCCATTGTCGCAATCGCGTAAACAAACCTGCTCACAATATTCAACTCCATGCTGCCAACTCCA
>DOPG01000017.1:21683-25954 GCA_003513555.1 Rhodopirellula sp.
CAACTCCATGCTGCCAACTCCACGCTGCCAACTCCACGCTGCCTGCAGCGTTACGCATTCTTCAAACAAAAGCATCAGCATCGGACGGCAGTCTGGCCCCATGTGCAGACCGAACTTTTCTCTTGAACTTACAATAGCACGGAAACGGTGCCCCACATGACCATGCCTCCTCTACTTGCCCCAATGCCGGCGTGGCACCTGTAGAACAAGGCGGACTTCATTGCCCCTTATCAAAAATGCAAAAATGAACGGTTGAGCAAGCCGCACACAAAAACGCAGTATATTGTGGGCAAACGCTCAAACCAAGCGAAGCCCGGGGACTTTGCCCTGTTCAAATGCCGCGTCTCAAGAATCCCGACGACACGTTGTTGCAGGTCGGCCGGGAAAAATCTCATGCTGAAGCTGCTGAATGGACGATTTTTGCAAGAAGCCATCCGATTACCTGCACGAAGCGACCACGTAAGACCGCCGATGAACAAGATTAATCTCCGCCCTGCGCTCGCTGCGATGGATCACGACGAGGACATTCTGTATGCAGTGGTTGCTGCCTTCACCGAAGAAGTTCCCTCGCTCATGCACGAATTTGACCAAGCACTCGCCAAAAACGACCAACCAGTGGTCGAACGCACATCGCACACGCTGAAAGGTAACTTTCGTATTCTGCAACTACAGAATCTGCAAATGGTGTGGGCGAACATCGAGACGCTGGCTCATAACGATCAACTTGCTCAGATTCCTGCCTTGGTACCCGAAGCCAAGGCAGTCACACAGAATGTTCTGGAGCAACTGGAAGCCGCGTTAGCTTCGCGTTAACTGTAGCCAGCGATCAGCGGGCCCGAATTGATCTGCGGGCCCGAATTGATCTGCTGCCCCGAATTGACCTGCTGCCCCGAATTGACCTGCCGCCCCGGCCCAGAGCACGCAAGACGGTAACCGCACAAGTAAAAAGTGCTCGCTAGTAGGGCATGCCCTATTCAAAGCGAGGTAAGATCCACTGTACGGGCCTTAGATCCCAAGCCTTGGAGATTCCACGAGCTAACTACCTCACTCGGTCAGCCAAAACCCGCTCACTGAAGGCAATGGGGCACTCACGAACCGCTTCGCAGTTCCATCGCTGCTTGTACAACGGCACGGGACTTCTCAAGGCCCTCGGTTGCAACCCCGGCTGGTTCGCGCTCCCAGTACTCAGGATTAAAAAGTTCAAGTGAGAATGTGCCGGCAAACCCATGATCGATCAACTGGCGAATAATTTTCGGCAAGGGACATACACCGTCACCCGGAAACACTCGGTGTTTGTCTGAGATTTCAGCGATAGGCGGTTCAGCCGGATAGTCGTTCATGTGAAAACAATGCATCCGTGACGCTTCAATCATTCCCAGCGATGCGAAGTCATTGCCACCCTTATAAATGTGATAAAAGTCAGGCAACACGCACGCGTCTGGATGCCCGGCCCCCGCAGAAACGTAGGCCAATTCGCTCAACTTGCTCAACGTAGGCGAGAACCCCCAAAGCTCCAATTGCGGGACAACCCCCACCTGTTTGCCCACTTCCAACAGAGCACGATATCGTTCCGCGATCACTGGCAACGGCGGTGGAGTACTGTCACCTCGGTGTGCACCGACAGGTGGTGCAGCCACACGGCCTCCCCCAATCGCTTTTACCAATGCCATTTCCTGTTTCGCCTGCTCCAGCCCTTTGGCCCTAGCATCAGGATCATCAACAATCCAATTTGCAAAACCAATCGCGCTATCCACGGTGAGGCCAGCATCCGCGATTCTCTTCTTCAAATCAGCAACGCTTCTGCCGTCGTCGACATACTGTTGAATATCGCGAATCCATGGCTCAATGCCGTCGTAGCCAGCTTTGGCAGTCAAATCAACCTGCTCTTCAATGGACAATTTTTGACCACGTACCGTACTGGTATTCAAAGCAAAGCGAACAGGGACATCGCTGCTCGACTGAGCAGCAGCTTGGGCTTGTTTCTGCGGGATGGAAGCAGCAGTCATGGCAGTCGCGGCAATTAAAAGGTCACGGCGTGGGATCATAAGTTTCATTTCTCAATGGTCAGGCAATCTCGCTCTTCAGGCAAATTCACTCGTCGGGCAAATTCACTCGTCGGAGTATTCAACACTCAGCTCATCATTTTTTTGTGCCCCACGGTATCTTGCCCCCCGGACAGGTTACCAGACACCGCCGATTACTGCACACAACAAAGGCTAGCTCAACGAGCTAAAAACGATGCTTACTGACTTAAAGACAACAGCCATTTAAAAAACCGGCAACCTCGCGGCCAAAAAATTCACGACGACAACCCGTTGCAGACTCAAAATTCCGCTGTAGAAACCGCAGAAGTTCGCTACTTTACGAGGATGAAGCACGTCCCATCGATAGCACGCAAGAGGTCACACCAACAAGACCCCAGCACAACAAGCAGGTCCTTGAATTCGATGCTGTTCACCTCGTCACTTGATGAACGCCCGTACTACAACGGCATCCGTTCTGAAAAGCAGGTCCTAGTCATCGCCGCAACGAAGACAACTGCAACAAGTGCTCCGCGGCCGTACCGTAGACTCGCCGAAACTCAGCAATCGCGAGCGTTTTCAAACGACCGTCTAATTGATTAATTGCCATGCCATAGGCTTGAATAGAAGAGGACTTCCGCCCTTCCCGGTACTCTTGCCTAGCGAACCGAACCAGTGCTTTGCCCTCTTCAGTTCTCGAAAGTGTCAAAGACCTGGGTTTCTCAATGCCTTGCGTCAGTCGCCCGCCAACGGTCGCGGGCGAGTCCGTTGCCACAGCCTGCTGTTCCTGGAATCGCATGCGACTTAGAAATTCAGCGGGTGAACCACCCAAAATCTGCCGATCCATCTCAGCAAGATCGATGATGCGGGCCGAAACCGAAACGTTGGAAGTGGAGTTAACGCTACCGTAGCCTCGGTTCCAACCTCGATGGTTGTACCCTGTAGCCGACCTCTTAACCCCGCCCAGTGACGTGGTGCCGCCATCGGGAACAAGCACTGATCCCCCATATGAAAAGGTGTGAAAGCTAGGCAACTGCACAACAGAAGGCAACTGTGCGCGACAAACGCTTACCCCAGAAATCATGGTAAACAGGATTCCAAGCAGAGTGTAAAAGTGTTTCACTGTACAAGCTCCTGACAAGCTGCCTTCCGATTCATTGAGCAACGAGAAATTCTGAGCGAATTTTCGAGCACGCGGATTGCGTAGCTTCGTGGGGTTCGCGGTTCACCGCCCTACTCGCCTTTTTTCTTGATCTTGTCACCGAACTCACGATTGAACTTTCGCACCTTGTTACGCACGACTGCTCGGCAGTAGCCTGCGTTCGGGTTTCGGGCGAAGTAATCTTGGTGATACTCTTCGGCTGGATAAAATTTTGATGCGGGCTCGAGCGTTGTGACAATAGGCCCCTCACCAGCAGCATTCAATTTAGCGATGTACTTTTTCGCTTCTGCTTTTTGCTTGTCGTCATGAAAGAAGACAGCACTGCGGTACTGGGGCCCCTCATCAGCGCCCTGTCGATTTAACGTTGTTGGATCGTGTGTCTTAAAGAATACCTCAAGCAGTTCTTCGTAGGTCGTCTTGCTTGGGTCATAGTAAATCTCGACAGCCTCCGCGTGCCCAGTCTGCTTTCCACAAACTTGCTGGTAAGTGGGATTCTTCACATGGCCACCGATGTAACCGGAAACCACATCGTTTACTCCTCGCATCCGCTCATAAACAGCTTCAGTGCACCAAAAACAACCACCCGCAAGAGTAGCGACGGCCTCTTTCTTGGGTTTCGATTCGGATTTCTGGCTATTCTCGGAATCTACCTGATTCGGCTCTGAGACCAGTTCTTCTGCGGGGTTTGCGGCGATAACGTGGCCCCCCGCTGCCATCACTAGCACAGCAGAGCTTAGCAGGCCAATGAACGACAGCCTTGTTTTATTTACTGACATCACGGTAAACCTTGATCTCCATGGACATTAATAGCATCCACAGTCCCGACGTCGGTATTGTGGATCAACTCTGTATCATTTCTTGCGTTAGCACATCGTGCGTTCAACGAGGGGATTATCCCAAAGATGCGGAACAACCCCCAACTGTCCTTCTATCATACAAAAAGGGCGACTCCCTGTTGAAGTGAACTTTCTCGGTTTCGGTGATCATCGGCAGAATCCTGTGTACGAAGACGAAATAATCGCCAACTGAAGTCGCTGACACCTCGACTTTCCCGCAGGCTGGGAACGAATCATTAGATATGCGGAACG
>DOPG01000152.1:0-12165 GCA_003513555.1 Rhodopirellula sp.
CAGGAATCAGGTAATCAGGAAGCTGATAACAAGTCAGACAATGCTGACCCTCAGTCAAAATCCGATTCTGGTGCGGGAACATCGCAGGCGGGCAGCGGCACTGGTGGCAACGCGAAAGGCGAAGCATCGGAGTCGCCCATTGCGCCCGATCCAGTCAACGTTGACTATGCAAAAAAAGCTACCGACATGGTACTTGATTACCTGGATGAAACTCGCGACGCCCCTGATCAGGATCTGCTTGATCAGCTGAACTGGAGCGAGGATGATCTTGAGAGATTCGCTGATCGCTGGCAAAAAGTTCGCAAGATGCAAAATGATTCGGTGCCTGGCAAGAATCAAGAAATCGAAGATGCGTTGAAAAGCTTGGGGCTTCGTACACCCGCGGGTCAAACCAACCAAATCCGTGAAGCAGCGGACTCACTTCAAGGCATTCGAGACTCAGGCAACCGCCAACCACCGCCCGCTGCTTACCGAGATGCTTTTGACGCGTTTCGCCGAGCGATGGGCCGGGGAAAATGAATTGACTGGCGAACACCTCTCTAGCGGGTTCGCGAGTTTGCTCGGTTTGGTTATTCTCTTGCTGTTGACACTCCTACAGTATGAGAAAGATCGATGCCAGAAGCCGTCAAACGCACCTTATTTCGAAATGCAAATGTCGTCCTGCCTGAGGAGGTCCGTGCGGGGTCTGTCCTGATCGAAAACGGCATCATTCTTGATGTTGACGCCGGATCAGCCGTGCAAGCTGACCAAGTGGTTGATTGCACTGGACTGCATTTACTGCCGGGTGTTATCGATGATCAAGTTCACTTCCGCGAACCTGGCCTGACTCATAAAGAAGATCTTGAGTCTGCATCAAAGGCTTGCGCGGCAGGTGGTGTTACGGCATTTCTGGAAATGCCGAACACGAAGCCACCGGCAATCACAATGGCGGGAGTGGAAGTCAAAGAGCAAATTGCTGCCACCAAATCTCGGGTGAACTATGGTTTTTATATTGGCGCCACGCCTGACAATGTCGAAGAGCTATCCAAAGCGACAAACATTCCCGGAATTAAAATTTTCATCGGCAGCAGCACCGGCAATCTTCTGGTAGATGAGCAAGCTGCACTTGAAAGAATCTTTGCAGGAACAACACTCCCAATTTGCGCGCACTGTGAAGATGAAACTACGGTCCGCCAAAATGCAGAGCGATACGCGGGTACCACTGACATCACGGATCATTCTCGAATTCGTGATGAAAACGCGGCCATGATCGCGACAAAGCGAGCAACTGATTTAGCTCGAAGGCACAAGCATCGTTTTCATGTCCTGCACGTGTCTACTGCCGCCGAGCTGGAGTTCCTAACGGAACCTACCCCCTACCTGACTGCTGAAATCTGCCTGCACCATATCTTCTTCAACACCGGGGACTACGCGCGACTGGGTTCACGAATCCAGATGAATCCTTCGATCAAAACAAAGCAGGACAATGAAGGGTTATGGCGTGCACTACTTGATGGAACGATCCAAGTCATTGCAACCGATCACGCGCCACATACTCTCGAGGAAAAGTCTCAACCCTATCCTCAAAGCCCCTCTGGTCTACCAGCTGTGGAGAATAGTCTGGCTCTCATGCTAGATCGTGCTGTCGCGGGTGAATGCTCATTGCCACAAATCGCATCATGGATGAGCGATGCACCGGCGAGGATATGGGGCATTGTTGGAAAAGGTCGCATTGAGCAGGGGTACGATGCAGACATGGTGCTCGTGGACCTTGAAAAACAGAAAATGATCTTGGATGAAGAACAGATAACCAAGACTCGCTGGAGCCCATGGCATGGCCATTCGTTAACAGGATGGCCTGTTCAAACATTGGTTTCAGGACATCAGGTTTGGTCCGCTGAAAACGGTTTTGACGATCAGTTTCGCGGAAGCAAACTTACCTTCGATCACCAGCGCGGTGGATTTTGGGCAACTCCAAATGGCATCGGCACAGATCATTGACACAACCCATGAGGATGCAATTCATCCACCTGGCCGGGAATTCACCCATCTCTTGGAAAGCATGAAATAATCGCTAAAAACTGGACACTTCCAGTGAAACAGCGTTATTCCCCCCATTCTAGAGGCGTGAAACTCTGAACTGTTCCCCTCTGGCTATGCTATTTGCGTAGGGGTCTATCTCGCCCCTCTCATTTCCGTGGTGAACCAAATGGCAAAGTCAATCTGGCCGATCGATGATCAAACCGAGACCCTGCTCGATGGAGCGAGGGCCGGAGATTCCGATGCGGTCAACAAGCTTCTCGAAAAGCACCGACGTTCCGTTCGTCGGTTGGTCGAGATGCGTTTGGACCGCAAAGTTCAGCAGCGTGTGGACGTGAGCGACGTAGTGCAGGACGTGATGGTCGAGGCAAGCGGCAGGCTTGAAAAGTACCTTGATGATCCAGTCATGGCTTTTCACCTCTGGATTCGGCAGATCGCTTGGGATCGAATCATCGATACCTACCGAAGACATCGTGTTAGTGCAAAACGCAACATGGATCGTGAGCAACCGATTGCTGTTCCGGCCGGTTCAGATCAGTCAACCATGGAGCTTGCAGTTCAATTGCGGGATCCAGCTTTGACGCCCGCTGCCGCTGCGACTCAACGAGAGATTGCCAGCAAGGTCGAAGGTGTCATTGAGTTGTTGAACGAGCAGGACCGCGAAATCATCTTGATGAGGCATTACGAACATCTCTCAAATCTCGAGATTGCAGAAGTACTCAAGCTCAACCCACCAGCGGCGAGCATGCGATACCTGCGTGCACTTCGGCGTTTAAGACAACTGTTAGCTGAAAATCACATCGAAGCTCCAACAGAGAATTCACTGTGACAGGCAATGCAGCGGTAACAGATGACGAAGAACGTCTGGCCGTGATCCTTTCGGATATTGCCGATGCGGTATGCCGAGGCGAGATTGTCGATCTCGAAGCTGTTTGCGAAGAGAACCCAGAAGTATCGGGAGAGCTGCGCAGACTGTGGGGTGCTCTGTTGGTCACGGACACCGCTGGGGCAATCGCCGACGAAGGCCTCAGCAGTGTGTCAGATACATCTCGATGGAAAAGCTTGACGCTTCCCACAACCATTGGTGACTACGAGTTGATTGAGGAGTTGGGTCGTGGTGGGATGGGTGTCGTCTTCCGTGCGAGGCAAATCAGTCTCGACCGCGAAGTCGCGATCAAAATGATTCTACGGGGTCGTCTTGCAAGTGAAGCCGATTTGCAGAGATTTTTGGCTGAAGCATCTGCAACTGCGCGTTTGCAGCACCCGAACATTGTCCCCGTTTATGAAGCGGGTGACATCGAAGGGCGTCCCTTCTTCAGCATGCAACTGGTCGTTGGGGAAACACTCGCTGAACGCGTGATCAACCATGGTCCTTTGCCGCAACGTGAAATTGCAGCGATCGTAGCTGCAATCGCGAGAGCCATTGGGTTTGCTCATGAACAAGGGATTCTGCACCGTGATCTCAAGCCAAGCAACATTCTGTTAGCCACAGATGGAACGCCTTTGATTACAGACTTCGGGCTCGCAAAGCAGAGTGATTCGGATGCGAGCCTTACAAGAAGTGGCATGTTGGTGGGCACACCCGCCTACATGTCTCCGGAACAAGCAGGTGGTCGCCGGGCCCTGATCGGTCCTGCCAGTGATGTGTATTCGCTAGGTTGTGTTCTGTATTTTGCTCTGACTGGCCGTAGCCCCTTTGTGTCAGACTCGCCGATGGAAACGGTGATGCTTGTGGTCGAACAGGATCCCATTAGTCCCCGAACGCTGCGGCCAAAACTCGATCGTGATCTTGAGATGATCGTGGTGCGCTGCCTTCAAAAACCGATTGATCTGCGTTACTCCTCTGGCGAAGCACTCGCCCAAGATCTTGAAGCTTATCTAGCCGATGAACGGGTCGCCGCACGCAGTGGTCGCTTTAATCAGGTGCTTGCACGCGTCTTTCGGGAAACCCATCACGCGACAGTGCTCGAAAACTGGGGAACACTCTGGATCTGGCACTCCATGGTTTTACTAATAGCCGGTTTACTCACATGGCAAATGGACTATTTGGGCATCACCCAAATTTGGATGTACGTCGCTGTCTGGACGCTCGGCTTAGGAGCATGGGCAGGCGTGTTTTGGAAACTCCGGCAACGCATGGGGCCGGTCACCTTTATCGAAAGACAAATTGCTCATGTTTGGGGAGCAAGCATGGTAGCCATTGCAATGCTTTTTCCAATAGAACGTCTAATGGAATTTGAGGTACTCGCCCTATCACCGCTGCTGGGTGTAATCTCCGCGATGGTTTTCATTATCAAAGCAAGCATGCTGAGTGGCGTGTTCTACATTCAGGCAGCGGCTTTACTGATCACGGCTCTGCTAATGGCAATCCAGCCGGACTATGCCCACCTGATCTTTGGGGTCGTATCAGCTGCGTGCTTCTTCATTCCCGGCTTCAAATATTCTCGCCGTCGTTTCACTGCGCCCGCAAAGTGATCAATGACAGCTCAGGTCTACAATTGAGCCTAAGCAGGTGAGTGCCACTCAACCCACGACTTACATGCAAACTGGTAGGAGTGCGATAGAAATCACCCGCTGCGAAGCGGCTCCCGTGATAACTGGGGCCAAGAATGGGGCCTGCAAGAGGCAATCGTCCTTGCCCTCCATGCGTATGCCCCGCCAGCATCAATGAAACATGATGTCGCCGAGCCCACCAAAACTGATCGGGACTGTGGCTCAATAGGATTCGGAAGGCGGAATCATTATCAGTTGGGATTTGCGGGCGAGTGAACCATGGGTGCTCATTACCGATCAGCATTCCCTCGACTCCTGAAGCGAGTGGAAGCCGTAAACTGCGACTGCCCAAATCAGTCCAGCCTGCACGACTCATCGCTTCTCTGGTCTGGCGTGAATCAACGATTCGTGTGTCATGGTTTCCAAGTATAAAGAAACAGCCATCACGACAGTGGACAGGTGAAAAGATCTCAACCAACCAATCCACACAGATCTGACTGTCAATAATGTCACCGGTCAATGCCATCAGGTCGGGCTGCCACTGAGTAGCCCTACGGACAGCGTAGCCGGCAAAATCAGGATGGATATCTCCCGTCAGGTGAATGTCTGAAAGATGAGCGATACGATAACCGTCTAAACCTTCTGGTAAGCCGCGCACGGGCAGTTCAATTTCCTCAATCGACAACTCCAAAATTTGATTCCACGGCAAGCGTCTGGCTATTTTACATTTAGGAGTGAGGGCCAATTCGTTGCCAGTCGTCGACTGGACGTCAATCACTTCGATACGCCGTTCGGCAGTCACCCACTCAAGTTTGAAAACTGGCCGCCAGATTATCCATGGGATACCAAAAACAACCCAAGTCGCAAAACATAAGCAGGTGTAGCAACTAATAAGAAAAGGTTCCTGAACTGGTTGACCCCAGAGAAAATCAAGGATGAACTCAGAATAGAGAAAAGTGATTAGCAGCGGGCCCAACAGAGTCCAAGCAAGGAGCACCTTGGTAATTCTTTTCAAAGTCCAGCGTGGAATAGCTGTACCATTGAGGCGATTGTAGATTGCAACATTGAGCCCAAAATGTCCCATCAGGACTGCAAGAATGACAAGACAGGATAGCGGGAATTCCATGCAATCTACAGCGCTTTGGGACGCATGAAATGTGTCAATTCAAGAGGTGTTTCAGAATCCAAGTCATCCCATTCGGAATGGCTCACTCCAAAAACCGCAATCGCTGCCGTCGGCATATCAACTCCTTTGCCGGCAAGCATACTTGCCAAGTACGCCATGCCTGGATTGTGAGCAACAACCATCAAAGTCTTTGCACCTGAAAAACCAGAACGAATCATCGATACGATGGTGTCAGGCGACGCCAAATAGAGGGAATCGACGGCTGACCAACTAAGTTCCCCCGGCCAGACTTGCACCATCAATTCAACGGTTTCACGAGTACGTTCAGCACTGGAACAGAGAATTTGATCAGGGATCAAGTCATTTTCTGCCAGCCATCGTGCCATCAACGGCGCATCTGCCATCCCACGCCTATTAAGGGGCCGATCGTGATCGGATAACGAATTGTCACCCCAATCACTTTTTGCATGCCGCATCAGCACCAAGCGGCGGCACTCACCAATACTCATACGCTTCTTCCCCTGGCCATCTTCAACTGATACCTAACAGCTTATACTGAAATGGAAATGATGCATCCTGACCAACTCGGTTTCCCATTCCGCACTGAAAAAAAGCCATGAGCCCTCGCCTCAAACGCCTTACGAGTACAGTAATTGCCAGTCTGGTATCAATCCAGATCCTTCCATTTTCATGTATAGCTGATGACTGGCGAGGATGGATGGGAAATTCTCGGGACGGAGTGTACCGCGAAACCGGAATCATTAATGCAATCCCCGAAACCGGCCTTCCAGTCAAATGGCGGGTCCCAATTTATAGTGGATATGCAGGCCCTGCTGCAGCCGATGGACGTGTATTTGTATTTGACTATCAGCAAACTGCCGGAGACGCGTTCAACAATCCGGGCGAGAGGGCAAATTTGGGTGGCAGCGAGAGATTGGTTGCACTGGATGCCGCGTCCGGAAAAATCCTATGGACCCATTCCTACGAATGTCCGTACAGCGTCTCGTATCCGAATGGCCCACGCTGCACACCAACAGTCGATAATGAACATGTATACATTTTGGGAAGTGAAGGTGATCTCAAATGTTTACAGGTGGCAGACGGGAAAGTTATTTGGTCACGCAGTCTAAAAAATGACTTGAAAGCAGAGGTACCAATCTGGGGATTTTCATCTCATCCTTTAGTGGATGGAGACCTGCTCTACACGATGGTTGGTGGTGAAGGGCAGGGTGTGGTCGCATTCGACAAGCGAACGGGTGACATTCGCTGGAAGACGCTCGATTCAGAAGCGGGTTACTGTCCCTTATCAATCATCGAAGCTGGACAGACACGGCAATTGATCGTGTTCAATCCAGAAGCTGTTGTTAGCCTGAATCCAGAAAACGGAAATCAAAACTGGAGTATTCCCATGCAACCCTCGTATGGAATGTCGATCACCAGACCGATGGTGGAAGGTAACCGAATGTACGCCAGTTCGATCCACAACGAAGCTGTACTCATCGCATTGTCCGAGGACGAAGCAACAGCAAGGGAATTGTGGCGTGGCGAACCCAAAAGTGCAGTCCACTGTGCTAATGCAACTCCCATGTTGATGGATGGGGTCATCTATGGAACCGACTGCGTGGAAGGCTGCCTTATTGCAGTGGATGGAAAATCTGGCTCCCGACTCTGGAAAACGTTTGAAGCAACACAGCCTGCTGAAAAACGATTCATCAAACATGGAACAGCGTTTCTGACTCGAATTGGTGATTCCAATCGTTTCCTCGTGATGAGTGAAACCGGTGATCTTCAAATCGCAGAATTGAGCAAGGAAGGTTACACCAGTCGGGGACGTTTTCACGCTGTAGATCCAACGGCAGAATGTTTTGGCCGGTCCGTTGTATGGAGCCATCCCGCCTATGCAAATCAAACTGCCTACATTCGAAACGACAAAGAAATCGTTGCTGTCGATCTCGCACGCTGAATCAACTTTTACTCGAAGATTCATAACAAAAATGGCATGAAACAATCAGACACTTTGATTGCTTGTCGATCTCGAAAAAAGGTGCCAGATTTCAATCCGTCAATTGGCAACCACAGGTGCAGCCTCGAGCAGGCTGCTGATCAACGGCAACAATTGTTTCTTACGGCTGACGACATTATCGAGTTGATAGAGTTTCTCTTCCAATTGCGGATAGTTAATCTCTTCCCAACCTTCCGGCTCGCTGCTCATCAATAACAAACTTCCATTGCTACTGATATCTGTAATGAGCAGGGCAGAAAATTCAAGATTACTTGCTGAGGCCAAAGCCTCAAGTGCAGACGCCATCTCGTCTTTCCGTTGCCAAAACAGGTCGAACCCAATTTCCTCAATTTGAGAAATGGAAAATCGACGACCGGAATCATGAAATTCTTTGCAATCCTCACGCACCACTTCTGCTGGCGTGCACGAACGCAGCGCTGATCCGACCTGGAAAAAATCACCTGCATACTCATGCAGATCGACTTCACAGAACTGCTGAAGCCACTCGAGGCAATCCCGGTCAACATCAGTGGTTGTTGGTGACCTCAACATCAGGGTATCGCTGATCATTCCCGATGCCATGCAGAGTGCAATACCCGGAGTAGGGTCAATTTTTGCCAGCCGATACATGCGGGCGACCAGAGTACAAGTTGATCCAACAGGCTCCATCGTCAAACGAATGGGACGACTGGATGTCAACGAGCCGCCCAGGCGATGATGGTCCAAAACTTCCACAATGTCTGCATCTTCGGCTCCCTGAACTGCCTGCGACAATTCGTTGTGATCGACAAGCACCAATTCCTGCTGTGGTGGATGCACCAGATCACTCTTGCTGAATACACCGACCAATTTCCCGCTATCGACGATGGGAAAGATAGTCTGATTGGACCGGACAATATGATGTCGAACCGCCTCAATGGGCATCTTCGCAGGCACAGTCATGAAATTTGTATTAATGATCGATGAGATATGCTGCGCGGCCTTGATACGCATGGTCGTCGTTGCAGTGTCATACGGACTGTTGATCACCGTAACATTACGAGCCTCTGCGAGCTGCATCAGGCCACTGGAAAGTTCATAACCTCCTGTGACCACTAACGCCCGCACCCCCATTTCAAGGGCCGGTAACTGGATGGTTGGGCGATCTCCGCTAACCACAAGCAAACGCTCGGCTGGAAATCGCATCATCCGCTCAGTGAAACCACCAGCACTCATCGCCCCGACGGTCAAGACAAAGTCATCTGTCTGATCAGGATTGACTGCGTGTTGAAACTTGCCACCAACAACCGCATTGACCTTGCTCAAGGTGCTACTGAGTTTTCGCGAGTGCACCGGATCTACACCGCCGGTAAACATCAGCTCGAGCAAATCGAGCAGCGAAACGATCCCCATGATCTGGTCATCATCATCAAGCACGGGTATGGCCCGCAGACCACCCTCCTGCATACGTTCATACACGTCATAAAAAACTTCATCGTGACGAGCGACAACAGGATTCCGTGTGCAAACATCCTCGATCTCAGGACGAATATCCATGATGATCCGAGGGGCTTGGAGACCCGCTTTGCGGAGCGCGAACTCTGTTCGCTGGTTAGGAGTCCCGCAGCATGCTGCGACTGCGTCGGGTCGTGTCGTCGCGCGCAAGAAGTCTGCATAAGCAATCGCACTGCAGATTGCGTCGGTGTCGGGATTTTGATGACCGAAAACTAATAAAGAAGACATAGGTACCGGATGCCAGGATCGGTGGCTGTTAGTCGCAATGATGAAGGAAAACCAAACGAATCAGCTTGGCTACCCGTGAACGACTCGGAATATCGCGATCACAGAGAGCTTTGCCTCCGCAGAACAGTCATCCCGAGTCCACAGTATTCTTATCGGTTGAACAGAGCCTCTGCCGCCTCCAGAATTTCGTTCGGTTCACTCATCCGGCCATCACCGCGGGCACGGCAACTGAGCCAGCCCGAGGAAGGCCCGACAAAATGACAACCATCTTCGCGAAGACAGGCCACATTTCGCTGCACTGCAGGCTTATTCCACATCGAATCGCTCATCGCCGGGGCCAGTAGAACCGGGCTTCTAAGCTGCAAATACAATGTGCTAACAAGATCATCCGCCTGCCCCAGAGCAAACCGGGACATTAAATTTGCGGTCGCGGGCGCGACGATCATCAGATCGCACGCCTTAGCTAGCTCGATGTGGGTCCCCAAGGGGTGCTGTTCCGGTTGGAACACCTCGGTAGCCACACTTCGCCCAGAAAGGGCAGAGAAGGTGGATACGCCCACAAAGTTGAGTGCGGACCTGGTCAAGGCCACACGCACCTCGTACCCGTTTTGCACGAGTCGACTACAAAGGAATGCCGACTTGTAGGCGGCGATTCCACCACCCACGGCGAGCACGATCACTCGCCTCGTGTCACTCATGATTCAAGCTCCCAGAATCCAGCCGTTCAGACTTCAGGACCGTGAAATTCAGAATCACAGGTCAGAAGCTTCGATTTCTGGTCCCTCGGCCGCCGCGATTGTCGCGTCGAGATCAGCTACCTGCTCAACTTCATTGTCCATATTCAAGACAATCTTGTCCTGAACGATCTCCTGAAGCACGATTGACATTTTGTCGTGAGTGTCAACATTGACCAAGGCACGACTGCCCTGATTGAGTTGGACTAAGCGCTTCTGAATGAGGGTACTCAGTTTGAAGCGGCCACCCACTTTGTTGACGATCTCTTCTTCTTTTAGCTCTTCGAGCATGGATGATTTTCCTTCTGATCTTTCAATATTTGGCAGATCTCGTCGACGGCTAGGTCAATGGATCCGTTGATGACTTCAAACTGATATCGATGCATTTGTTGCATCTCGTTGTGTGCTGTTTCCATACGTGCACGAATCGCTTCCTCGGGCTCAGTACCCCGCGAACGGAGTCGATGCTCAAGTTCCTTCATACCTCCGGGGTGTATGAACAGAGTAATTGGCGATAGAGAATTGTCGTCCATCAATGCCAATGCACCCTGAACATCTATCTCCAAAATAACCCAATCCCCGGCTTCCAGACCAGTGGTTACCTGCTCCCGAAGCGTCCCGTACCAGTATCCGAGTCCGAAAACCTCCTTACATTCGAGAAATCCGCCAGCTTCACGCCGCTGTTTAAACTCCCCGTCTGACAGGAAAAAGTAGTGTTGTCCGTGCTTTTCACCTTCTCTGGGACTCCTCGTCGTCGCTGAAACACTTAATTTCAGCGGCAAATCACATTCTTCCAACAAACGACGCACCACTGTCGACTTCCCAGCACCGCTAGGTCCAGAAAGGATAATCAATCGACCTGATGAACCATCACTCATGAACGCTCTCCGACTACCCACAACGCCTCTTCTCCCGTCCGAGACGCTGATTTTGATCCACGGTTATTCTAGATTTTGCACAAGTTCTCGCATCCGCTCGATCGCACACTTGATCTCTACCACGTGTGAAGAGATTTCGGCATCCGCTGCTTTGCTTCCAATCGTATTGGTCTCGCGGAACATTTCCTGCAAGATGAAGTCCAACTTCCTGCCCATCGGCTCTCGGAGTCCTGCCTCCTTTCCGGCCAGAACATCATCAAACATCTGCAAGTGACTGCCCAAACGCGTTATTTCTTCACTGATGTCTACTCGATCAGCATAAATCTGAACTTCTCTAAGCAAATCGACTGTCTGCACCTGCTGGTCATGTTCCTGCAATACCCGCTGAATCTTCGATTCCAGCCGGCTCCGATAACTCTCGACTGCTCGAGGAGCAATCTCACGAACGCGTGCCAAACGCTCAGCAACGATCTCACAATCAGCCGTGAGGGTCTCACCCATGCGACCTCCCTCAGTCAGACGCATCTCATCCAGATTTGAAATGGCAGAGCGAATGACCCTTTCAACAAAACTCCAGAGTTTCTCATCATCCCGCCGATCTTCGCGGACTGACCCGATCACCCCGGGCAACGCCATCAAAGTTGCCAAGTCCAGAGTTGGCCTCAACTCTCCATTTACTTGGACTTCTGCTAACTGATCAACGTAGGCCTGCAATGCCTGAACATCTACGGACGGCAGACTCTCGGATGCAACACGCCGCCAACTGACGGTCAGGTGGACGGTCCCCCGATGAATCAAAGAGCGAGTCAAAGCCTCGATCTTGGGCTCCAGCGTTGCCAAGCTGTCGCTAACCCGCGGAGCACATTTAAATCCACGATTGTTCACTGTCCGGATTTCTACCGAAACGGTTCCCAACTCACCTTGCTCGCTTGCATGCCCCTGCCCGGTCATACTTCGAACAATCGAAGGCTTGGATGTGGTCATACGAGATTGCTTTACGAGGCTTGGGTGTGATCAATCATCACAACCACTAAGCGGTCCAGAATAGTGACGCAAGGACGGCTGTTCTTAGTTGTTGTCTTTGGCGTCGGCTGCCTCACCAGAATCAGTTTCAGCCGGCGCATCGGCTGGCTTCGCTGTTTCGGCCGGTGCATCCGCTGGCTTCGCTGTTTCGGCTGGAGCATCGGCTGG
>DOPG01000152.1:12452-33825 GCA_003513555.1 Rhodopirellula sp.
GGCTGGCTTCGCCGTTTCGGCCGGTCCAGTAATACTTGGACTCACAAGCTCACCACCCTGAGACAACCCCGGCGTTAGATCAGTATTGATAGTCGTGTCCGCACCAGCGTCAGCTTCTGCACCAGCACCAAGTTCATCATCGCCCGCTGCCTGAACGGCTGCCGTCTGGTCAGGGTCGGACACATCGCCACCGGACTCGACGTTCAACCACATAGCAAAGGCACAGGTGAAACCCCAGATCGAGGCAACCACGACGGTCACCACTGTGAACGTATCGCCTGCCTTACTACCGAAAGCACTTTGGCCACCAGGTCCTCCCAGAGCTCCTGTCAAACCACCGCCTTTGCCACGCTGAATCAAGATCAGCATGATCAGGAAGAGTGACAGAAAGGCCATCAGAAAACCGAGCATTCCGTTGACAAAACCGCCCAACAACAAGAAATTCATGACACTACCAAGTATTGAGTTTGGATATTTGTAGTTTGGGGCTTAGCCCGCATTGATAATTCCGAGAAAATCTTCCGCCTTCAGGCTGGCGCCACCGACCAAGGCTCCATCGATATTGGGTTGCCCCAGAAGTTCCTCAGCGTTGCCAGGCTTCACACTGCCTCCGTATTGGATCCGGATTTGTGCGGCAACGTCGTCGGTGAATAGTTCACCAAGAAGTTTTCGAATGAAAGCGTGCACTTCTTCTGCTTGTTCAGGCGATGCTGTTCGACCTGTACCGATCGCCCAGACTGGTTCGTAGGCGATCACAATGCCTGCAGCACGAACTTCATCAAGTCCGGCGAGTGAACCTCGAATCTGCGACTCGACCACCTTTTCGGTTGCATCTGATTCCCGATCTTCAAGAGTTTCACCAACGCACACGATCGGAACCAGATTCCCTGCCAAAGCAGCATGTAGTTTCTCGCTGACCATTTTATCGCACTCACCCATGATGGCACGACGTTCACTGTGGCCCAAAATCACGTAGCGGCATCCGACATCGGTCAGCATGGATGCATTCACTTCACCAGTGAATGCACCGTCGTCCGCGGCGTACAAGTTTTGTGCCCCTAGCCCAACGGGTGTGCCCGCAACGGCCTCTGCGACCGCACTCAAGTATACCGAGGGAGGACAAAGAGCGACTTCTACGCTGGGATCATCCCCGACGCCGCTAACAACTCCCGAAGCAAGCGCTGTTGCATCAGCAGCTCGCGTATTCATTTTCCAATTTCCAGCAATCAGTGTTCGACGGCTCAAACTAAAGTCTCCGGGAGCGGTGAAATCGTTTTTCCAAGCAAACTGGCAAGTGATTTCATCTGACTTGCCAATTCATCGTATTGTTCGGGAAGCAGTGCCTGAGGCCCGTCACTTTTGGCAACCTCCGGACAGTCATGAACCTCAATATGAACACCATCAGCACCAGCAGCCAATCCTGCGAGAGCACATGGTGGGATTAGGTCCGGACGTCCAGTTGCGTGTGAAGGATCGACAATGATGGGCAGATGCGAAAGCGCCTGAACTGCAGGCACGGCAGCCACGTCAAACAGGTTCCGGGTTGCAGGATCAAAACTCTTAATCCCTCTCTCGCAGAGCACAACGTTACTGTTTCCCTGCGAAAGAATGTATTCAGCACACATCAACAAATCGTTGATTGTGGCACTCATGCCACGCTTTAGTAACACCGGTCGAGTCGACTTTCCAACTTCTGTCAGCAAAGCGAAGTTCTGCATATTTCGGGCACCGACCTGCAGCATATCGGCGTACTCGCTGACCAGGTCGACCAGACGGGGGTCCGTTACCTCGGTCACGATGGGTATTTGAAATTCATCTCCCACCTCGCGGAGCACACGCAAGCCTTCTTCACCCATGCCCTGAAATGCATACGGGCTGGTTCGTGGTTTGAACGCTCCACCACGGAACAGATTCGCACCTGACTTGCAAGCTGATTCCGCAATGCGAAACATTCGCTCAGGTTCCTCAACGCTGCATGGACCTGCGATCATGCCGAGATTGCCTCCGCCGATTTTCACGCCGGAAACGTCGACCACACTCGCTTCGGGATGAGCATCTCGGGATGCCAATTTGTAGGCAGGGAGCACGGGAATCACCTTGGCTACGCCGGGGATCGCCCGCATCGGCTCCTGCCTCAGTTTTTCCTCATCACCGATGATTCCCACAATCGTGCGAAAAGTGCCCCGACTGAGGTGATGCTGTAAACCCATCGCCTCGACCCGTTCCAAAACATGGTCAATCTGGTCGTCGGTCGCATTACTCTTGAGGATCAGAATCACGTATTTGTCGCGTTTTTTGAGACAGTTCTATGCTTGTTTCTATGATCAATCTGAGATCAATCTATCAGCCATTACCCATACCAGACCAAAACAGCAGTAGACGACATGGGCGTCACACTGAGGGAAGCTCGGCACTTTAGCAGGAGTCAACCGGAATCGTCGAGGCCAATGGGCGGTTTATGCCGTCCAAAACACGGTAAAAATGGGCTTCTGATGTCATTTTCAGCCCTCGCGTCAAGAGATAGGAGCCGTCGCCGCAGGATCCAGTGGCATCAGCACCAGCTTTATGACTATCCTGCGACGCAGAAAACAAGTTGGAAAAACGTTCTTCATCGCCAACAACGAGGTTTTGATGCCAGAAATGTGGGAGCTCGGATGTGACTGAACACGATATGAGTGATGAACCGAGAATCCATCTGCTTTCCGGACTACTGGCGGGGGGAGCTGCTAATGGAGCAACACATCTGCAGCATGGCCTCCGGAAGGCGGGAGTGAATTCCTGTCTCCACTACCCTGCTGGTTTAAAAGTTGGCCCTGAAATCAGACAACTACAACAAGATGGCTGCCAACCACTGACATGGAATTCAGGTGGTTTGAATAAGCTCAAACGGAAAATTAGCCATCGTATCGATCGCCAGATCTTCAAACATAAGATTCGCGGCCGGGATCCCGGACAAGAATTTTTCACATCACCCCGCGGAGCGCCTCATACACCTTGGCCGCCAACCAGTGTTGAGCCTCAGCCCAACGATATCATCCACCTGCATTGGGTAGCCAAGTTCATCGACTACACCAGTTTTTTCCAATCTCTGCCGAAGCACCAGCCCGTAATCTGGACGCTTCATGATATGAACCCTTTCACCGGTGGTTGCCACTTCAGCGAAGGGTGTGAGCAGTTCATCCAACACTGCGGAAATTGCCCGCAGCTACCAAGTCGCGGACCTGACGACATCAGTCGACAGACTTTCTCAATCAAGATGCAAGCCTTACGCGACGTGAACCTTCATATCGTCACTGTTAGTCATTGGATGACAGAACAGAGCAAGAAAAGTCCGATCTTCGAGCATGCCCAAGATTTCCATCATATCCCGTATGGGCTTGCGATGGATGTGTTCAAACCTCTCAACAAGCAAGATGCCCGCGAACAACTGGGTATTGATAAGGATGCTTTCGTATTCTCCTTTGGTGCTGCCGATATTCGAAATCGACGCAAAGGATTGGCCCCACTCTTAAAATCACTGGAAGTGATTGCAGATGTGCCAAACACTCTGGGATTAATGTTTGGTGGAGGTAGTGTACCGAAAGTCGAGCATGCAATTCCCGAGTTGCGGATCATGGGATTCATCCGTGATATTCAGCAAATGGTTCTCATCCATTCCGCTTGTGATGTTTTTGTCATGCCATCCCTTGAAGACAACCTGCCATTCACATGCCTTGAGGCACTGGCTACCGGTATCCCCGTGGTTGGTTTTGATGCTGGCGGAGTACCCGACATGGTTCGTCCAGGTATAACGGGCTGGCTCGTTCAATCCGGCGATTCGCTCGGAATGGGAAATCAACTGAAATACATTGCTGAACATCGTGATGAAGCAGCACGGCTTGGATGCAAAGCCAGAGAAGTTGCCATCAATGAATATTCACAAGACAGGGAAGTCACCGACTACAAAGCACTTTACCAAGAAGTGCTGCAACAAGCAGCGAAGTGTTGATTCGATCGATTCATTCATGATGGCGTACAAAAGCTATCACAAGCACGTGCCTGTTCTGTCTTCTGCTCATGTTTGCTCTAAAACCTGAGTAACCTTGCCTCGAACCTAAGCCTCAACTCATGACTCAATCCGATTCTATTTCACCACAAGAAAAGCCAGATCCAACAACCAAAACACCGAACAGTGACGCGGCAGCCTCCGTCGGCCGAGTGCAACCGGCAGATCAAGCTGACCAGACACAACTCACGCAATTCATCACAACGATAAGAAACGCTGAAGAACAGGTCGGTGAACACATCATTCGAGCCCTGCAACATCCAGATACCGTTGCTGTGATTACCACCCTGGCAATCGGACCCGATGGAAAACAGCGTGTCATCTCTGCTGCGCTCAGCGCCCAACGGATGCAGCAGGTGCAAGAGATCCTCAACTCTGCTCAACAAGAGCGACTCGAAGAAGAACCATGCGTCGGCTTTCATTGCCTCGTCGAGGCAAAACCAACAGGAGAAAAAGTAATCGATTCGGTCGACATAAAATCAGGAACTGGCCCCACAAATCCCGAGTGATTCACGATGCATTCTACGGTGTGATCACGATTAGCTTTTCCGCTACCTGTTCACTCAATACAGTCGTACGCCCCTCCACCTCAACGGTGGTTGTTGCTGCAAAAGGTGCATGTTCAAGCAACTGGCCCACTGCAGACAGATGCAAACCCGAGTCGGTTAAAAAACGCAAAAATTCGCTCGACTGTTCGAGAACTCGGACAAGCCTGAATGAATTCCCAACGGGCCATTCTGTTAAAGCCTTGCCCATCGCCGCTTCAACGGTTCCATCACTCTTCGGAATTGGGTCCCCATGCGGGTCTGCCTGAGGGTGTCCCAAATAGTCGTCAATTCTATCCACCAGCCGATC
The DNA here is from genome assembly GCA_003513555.1 of Rhodopirellula sp. GTDB lineage: Bacteria > Planctomycetota > Planctomycetia > Pirellulales > Pirellulaceae > Rubripirellula. The sequence goes on from DOPG01000152.1 coordinate 17,353, forward strand.
ACTTACTGCGTGTTCCATGTGCTCAGCTTCCTCATGCACCTCATCCCAAGACAGTTTGAGAGTTTGAGCCAGGAAAAGTTCAATCAAGCGATGGCGTCTAAGGACTCGCAAGGCTAGTTTTTTGCCGCTCTGTGTCAACCTAACACCTTCATAAGGTGCATATTCAACCAACTCCGCATCACGGAGTGTTTTCAGCATGGCACTAACGCTGCCCGGAGATACTGTCAATTGCTGCGCGATGGCCCCCGTTGCCACGACTTCGTTTGAGACGTGCCCACCCAGTTGGTAAATCGCCTTGACGTAGTTCTCCGTTGTCAAACTTGGCATGTAGTCAATTCCTCTTAAGTCGCAAAGCCGGCGAGCTCTGCAGCGCGACGCACTCGATTGATCCCAATGATGTAAGCCGCAGTCCGTAATGAAACATCAGCCTGCTGCGCCATCTGCCAAACATCTTCAAATGCCTGACTCATGGTGTGATCTAATTCCTGCCGCACCCGGTCAAGCGTCCATCGGTAGTGCTGACGATTTTGCACCCACTCAAAATAGCTGACAGTCACACCACCAGCATTCGCCAGGATGTCGGGCAGTACCGTGACCCCTCGCTCAGCAAGGATTTTATCAGCAACAGGATAAATCGGACCGTTAGCAGCCTCGACAATCACTTGTGCCTTGATCTGGTCCACATTATCCGCAGTAATCACCCCTCCCAGTGCCGCCGGTATTAGCACCTGAACATCGTCCAAATACAGCAATGCATCGATCGGAAGATGCTTGCACTCGCTGTAGCCCTCAAGCAAGCCCTGAGGGTGCTCTATCTTGTGACGCAGAATCGCCGCGATATCCAATCCGTCTGGATGATAATAAGTCCCCGTGATATCACTGACGGCAACAATAGGGAACTCAGATTCATATAGGTACTTGGCGGCATGAGTTCCAACATTACCGAATCCCTGAATTGCAATTTTGGTTCGAGCTGGTTCCAAGCCTAACCGCTTTGACAACTTGAACGTCAGCGATCCGACACCACGACCGGTCGCTTCCTCACGACCTTTGGCTCCGTACTCCTCAACAGGTTTCCCTGTGATCACCGATGGGTTGAAACCGTGGTATTTTTCCCATTGATTGCGAAACCAAGCCATCACCCGATGGTCAGTTCCCATGTCGGGCGCAGGTATGTCAGTATCGGGGCCAACGATGTCGTGGATTTGGTCGACGAACGCGCGAGTCAGGCGTTCCACTTCACGTTGGCTGAGTTCAGAAGGATCGACACCGATGCCACCCTTGGCTCCACCATAAGGTAAATTCACGACAGCGGTCTTCCACGTCATCAAGCTGGCAAGTGCTCGAACTTCATCCAGATCGACCTCAGGGTGGTACCGCAAACCACCTTTCATCGGACCACGGTAATGATCGTGCTGAACGCGAAATCCCACATAATTTGCCAACTTTCCATCATCACGTTCAATCGTCACCTGAACCTGCACCTCTCGATGCGGCATCAACAACGCTTCACGCAGTCGTTCGTCGATTTCCAAATGCTCAGCGGCTACGTCAAAAAATTGCTGAATTGCTTCAAAGGCTCGCATGGGTATTTCCAAAAGCCATAGGTTCTAAAAGTTAGAGGATAACACGCAGATACTCGATCACGCACCGGTGACGTTAGAATTTAGTATCAACAGTACCCGTTCTTTGGTTCACAAATTGATGCATGATTTAACAAGATCTTTGGGGCAGATGCAATTTTCTCCAGCAGGGTAAAATGGCCCAATTTGCAGGAAAATCAGGCAGATCTACGTTGAGAGAATTCAACGTGAGCTGATGCCAATGCAATCCAGGAATTGATGTCCGAGCTCCGTGGATACAATTCAGCGTCCACACCCTCATGCTGAAATAGTTCCACCTCTTGGTCGGCAACGACTTTTCGGACCGCCCGATGGATCGACTTGCGTTGAGCCGCTGCAATCGACTCAGCACTTGCATAACCAGCAGCGACCAACAACATCGAAGCCTGCTCACCCAAACCCTTAACCTTAACCATTAAGGCAACCTGACTTTGCCAGCGAGTCAGGATCTGAGCTGTTACCCCATCGAGCTTCATCCGTTCTGCAAGTTCGCAAGGTGAACCGTGAAGAAAATCACCCAGCCGCTCAACGCCTACTTCGACCATGCGTTGCGCAGCATCAGCATAGATAAACGGAGCTGCAAAAACCGAATCTCTTGCTGAAAGTTCGTTAACCCGTTTCGCCGAATCTGCAGCTTCCCCAGTTGGCTTCCAGTCCTTTGAGCACGCACGACCAGTCCAATTCACCGCAACCTTCGTATCGCAGTTGAGCTGTGGTGGCCGCCATTCTTTTTCAGATTGATAGATATCAGCAACTCGGTGCACGATATCAATCTCTGCCGGAATCTTATGAACCAACTTCCCCACAGTTACATACTCCTCAATCATGGAGAGGATCTCTTTTTGCTGCCTTCGGGAATCTAAATATTGTTGCATCAACCCCAAAGGTGCTCGACACGTTGACGTCAGAATCGCTGGTGAAACCAAATGGAATGGTACCTTGTTTTCCCGGTCACACTCCGCTTCCTGTGCTGCCCTCTCCAACACCCGTGCCCAGCCAGTGATCGCCAACCCAAATATCTCAGCAAGCGAATTTTTTGCATCTAAGCATAAACCTGTTCGCGGATCCTCAACCGCGCTGATCAGATCAAATTGATCGAGCAGAGAACCGAATTTCCGATTCGCATATTGTGATCCATGCAACAGCGATTCACCCAGCCAACTGACACGATTGGATAACTGAAAAATCACTTTCATCTGGCTACCGCACCACAGTTGATAGATCTCTGAGTAGCCTCGATAAATACTCTGTTCGATTGGGCGGTGCAAAAGCTTTTCCAGCTCTGAATGTTGGGTGTGCAAAGGCTGGAATGGGTCAGTGAAATAATGGCTCAACACCCCTGCGGCATGGGCAGCATCAGAGAAGCGGTTTGTCCTCAAGTAACGCTGCATGCGGTCATACCACTTGTGCGCCATACGTGGTGCACCACCCCAATAACCATTTTTGACATGGATCACATGATTCTGGTAATCGCGAAAACGGACATCAGGATCCGTGGCCCCAAGCAGATAGCGCCTGTGATGCCGTAGCAAAACTCTCACCAAACGCTTACCAGCAGGCGTTTGTACAAGTGGTAATGCATCCAACGCGAAATAGTGGTGCGTGCTGCTGCAATGCACTCTTTTTAGAAACGACAGCAGTGGTTTGTGCAAAAACATGATCGACGGCTACAGCTTGCCTGCGGATACAACTTACTCGATCGGTAAATTGTGGATGGTGCCCAATGCCGCTTGAGTGTGCCTACCAAACCCGATTACTAGCAAGATGGAATGTTGCTGAAAAATCAGGAAAGGCAGATTCAAGTCCGCCCCGCATGGAGATAACCGAGGATTCACCTTGGCTTTTGGCGCACGATTTTACGTGTGGCAGACACGAGCTCAGCGAGCTCCGTGGGGCGTGGGTCAGGTGCAATCTGCGTAAAGTAATCATCTTCGATCCCAAGAATCTTCCTACGTTCTCGCAGAATCTCTGGATCCATGTCTAGAAAGTTACCAATAAATTCGAAGTCGCGATCCCAGAGAATAGCGTCAGCCAGATAGTCGATCAGGCGTTCCCACTGCTGCAGATCGCTGGAAGCCTCCAAGGGTAATTCTTCCAAGGACTCGAAGTCACCTTCCGAAATAGTGACCGAGTGAAATGCCGAAGCTACCAGATGCCGCCATCCCGGTCGCTCAACCCATCTGGCATGTTCTGTGGACTGCGGAAAACCGACCTCGATTGCGACATGATCGCGAATGTCTTTGAAGATTGCGGCGACCGTGGCTTCAAGCGGAGCGGAAAGCGTCGGGGCAGCACCCACGTCAGTGAGCAAATGAGTAGCCGCGTCATGTAGCAAAGCGATTCGCTGCGATGGGGTGAGCTGATCAAAAACAGCAATTCCCGACTCGCAAATGACACCGCCCGCAGGATCGTCATCAATATGCAAAGAAAGCACGTCAACCATCGTATCAATGGCTTCACGGACCAAGGTGGCTTCATCACCTTGTAGTGTTCGATCTCCGCGACTCGTGTGCCACATTGCAACGTGCCTCCTCAGCCGTCCCTGTCCCGTCTGCAAATTCAAGATCACTGCCGCAGTTTCACCCTACAGAAAGCAAGATGCAACGACAACTGATGAGCCGGCCATAATAACCAACACACGTGACAAAGTTGACGGTGGAAGCGGATTTCCGGAGACTTTATTGAAACCTTGTTAACTGCTTTCCCTGCAACGACTAAGGACGTGCGGCAGCAATCGGAGCAGAAAAAGTGTCGCTATTTTCTCGCCGTAATGGCCGCGTACGTGAGGGCCGCCGCGGCAATTCCGCCGAATCGGTTTGGTCAAAATGAACATCCATTTGCGGAAACGGAATTGAAATGCCCGCAGAATCCAAATTCTGTTTCACTTCACCAAGCAAACACTCCTGGGCTGGCCAATAATCAGAGACCGCGACCCAGACACGAACCTTCCACTCCACAGCGCTGTCTCCCAGCCCAGCCAGAATGACCGCTGTTCCGCGGCCTTCCCCCGTTATGGTCTGCGGCTTCAAAGCATCAGCTGCTTTCTGAAGTGCCGAACGCGTCTCCGACAAATCCGCGTTGTAATCTACCCCCACCACAACTTCGATTCGCCGATGGGGATGGAAGGAAACATTTTCGATAGTGCCCGAAGAAATTGCTCCGTTCGATACTATGATCCTCCGATTATCAGCGGTATCAATCGTCGTGTTGAACAGATCAATTTCATTTACTTTTCCGGTGACTCCACCTGCAGTAATCACGTCACCTACTTTGAATGGCCGGAACACCAACATCAACACGCCGGCGGCAAAATTACTGAGTGTTCCCTGAAATGCCAGACCCACGGCAAAGCCTGTGGCAGCCAGCATCGCAGCCAAGCCCCCAAGAGGCGCTCCCAACTTTGAAAGCACAGCTGCAGTAATACTGCCCAACACACAATAAAAAATCAGCTTACCGACAAACTTACCAAGTGTCTCATCAACACGGCGACAAATTGGCCGGCTAATCACCTTGGACAGATATTGCGCAAGTAGATACCCAAGAAAGACAATAGCTAAACCCAAGGCTGCATAGATGAGTGCGGGCCCAAGGTGCTGGGTGGCGTAATCCGTCAAGCCTGAAAAATCACCTTCACCAAGCTGCAAAATGGCTGCCTCGGTTGCCATCGCAATTCCGCCATCGATCACTTCAGCCTGCTGGGTCACGCCGAGATCCTTTCTTGTATCTCACATGAGGCACGTGCGCCACCGAATGGTGCACCGCAGTTCCGTACCATCAACTCAACCCACCTATAAGACAGTTGCCCAGTCACCGTAAAGACTAGACGTGGGCAATTCGTGCCTCACCCACCAACCCTCTAGCGTGAAACTAGTTCGAGATAATCGGCAAATCACTGTGCTTATTCGCATTATCCCCCGAGCTAGACACTTCAGCCGCATCAGGATCCTCATACCGTGAAACATCAAAATGTTTTGAGTAGGTGCCAAAGTCATTGAACGCGTATTTCTTTGCCCAACGATAAACAAAGCTTCGTTCCGGTATTTCGTCACCCGGCTGAAACTGACTTCTCCTGGGGGTCACCTTCTTCAATTCGTCGATCACCTCAGTGCGGGCCGTCGTGTCACGAGCGTTATGCTTCTCTGCCAATTCAACCAGCAAGTCCGGACGTTCCATGATCACACATCCCCGAGTGTGTTGTGCCGTTAACTCGCGAAAATCACGCAAAAACGACGACTCATTCATCGTTTGAGCCAATGGCTTCTCATCATGGATGGAATCTGTTGCAAGCTGGATGACAGGACAAGGTTCAATGTCGCCCCACGGTCCAACATGATGGGTGAATCCTGTAGCTGCCGGGCAGAGCGCATTACCTGCGTCATCATGATAAGCATCGATCACGATGATCGGCTTCGTGGCACGGGTATCCACAACGAACTGCCTGACGCGCCGCTGTTCCTCACTCGACAATGCCAGTTGTGGATTCGGCTCAGGACCAACAGGCCGATAGATGTGATACCAACAGTACATCACCCCCATCTCAATCAGACGGTCAACCCAAGCGTTGTTAACAAGATCATCAATATTGCTTTTGCAGACGCTGGTACACACACCGACAAGCAACTTGTTACGAAGAGCGGCTTCCAAGCCTTGCATCGTGTGATTCAAAACCTCAGCACGACCACGACGAGAATCACTGATAATCTCAGTGCCTTCCACACTAATGAGCGGAGTGACATTACCGAGACGTCGCAGTTCAGCAGCGACCTCGTCGGTAATGAAATGTCCATTTGTGAATACCTGAAAATAGACATCACGGTTCGCCTCAAAAATCTTCATCAGATCTTTGTGCATGAAGGGTTCACCACCCAAGATGCCAAAGAAACTGTTGCCCATCGCTTTGGCTTCAGCGATTGTTTTATTGGCAGCCTCAACCTCAATGCGATTTTGCTTTGCTCCAACGTCAACCCAACAGCCTTGGCAACGCAGATTGCAGCTGTTGATCACAGACATATACAGGAAGGGTGGGAAGAATTCACCCTTCTTCAATCGGCGTTTATGTTGGTGAACGCTCCACAGCCCTCGCGCCCCCAAAGTCCAAGCAGCTTTCCAAAGCAAACGTTTATCAGTTTCTTTCAGGAATCTCTGAGCTAGTCGCAAGTACATGATTTAGCGGTTTACCCGGGTACGTGAATTCAGAAGCGGAATGCATATCTCAGGACTGAAATCGGCAGGGCTCAGTCGATTGGCTGCAAACTCATTGTCACGTCAGTATCACGTTGAAGGAAGTCCCAGCCTGCACAGGAAGGCCGAATTATGCCTTAAAAGGAGGTGATTCCAGCCGTATACCGACAAGTCACCCAACGCCGAGGCAAACAGGTTTCACGAAAGAATGCACAAACTTGCCGCCCAGATTCCGCCCCCCCGCTGAGGTCTGCCGCCCACGCTTCGGGACAAAAACCGCCCCTCGTTTAAATAAAAAAGCCGGCAGACCTAATGGATCTACCGGCTTTGCGAATGTTAACGAAGTTGTTGCTCAACTCACTTGCTAGCCTTCTTGGCTTTTTTCTCGAAGCCTTTTCCGAATGCTTTGTCGGAGAAAACGAGCTTCATTCGAGCTTCATCGTCCTTGGCCGAGGCCACTTTACTTTTGCAACCGTCGCAGCAAAAACCAACTTCTGTGCCAGCAATGTTGATCATTTTTCCGGCCTTCACTTCACCACCACTGAACGGGCAGCCTTTCTGGGTGTACTGCTTCGTCGCTACCAGTTGGTGATTCGCTCGCTCTGTAAATTTCTTGGTATTCGCTGCAAACTTGCCAGCGCAACCACCACAGCAAAAGTAGACCTTTGCATCTTTGTAATCTGCGGCTTTACCCGCAGATGCGGGCTTATTAGCTACAACACACTGCACGTTTTTCAGATCTACATCACCAGCAACGACCGTTGCGCCAGCGACGAGACAAATAGCCAAAAATGTCATGAAGCTTTTCATGCTTTGATTCTCCGGGGGGGGGATTATTTGAAGCTGCGATAGGATTGCACGAGCATAAGCACAGCAGCATACCGAAATCAATCATTTCGGCAGTTTTTCTTCCAAAACCATCCGTAAATAACTACGCGACTCTGGCTGTTGCAATCCCAACTGCCCAGCAATCATCTCAATTTTTGCACGAGCTTGCTCAACATCGTCCTCTTTCTCAACCATGACCTCCACCTCAACGAAGAATCCCAACCCCTGAACCTCGTCAATCACGACCCCAAACGGGCCAGTGGTATCACGAGCACGAAAAGGACGTCGCGTTTTTCTTACAGTTGCCACCTTTTTGAAACCCAGATGCTCCAGCAGCTCGGCTGTCTGATTTCCGTCTCGATCTCCTGGATCCAAACGCCACTCCATTTCACGCCTCGCTTTGACCGTGCCCGGCAGCTTTGGCCCTTTGTAGGTGATCATGGGAACCTCACCGATGCGACGAATACGGAAAGCTTCATTCGTGGCAGCAAAGTCGCGGCATGGATGGTTGTAATATGTATCAGCATGATGCTCGATTGCTTCTTCCACCGCAGCGCAATCTTTCAGTGCTTTCTCAAATGACAGCAAATCCTGCAGATGATATTTTTGCTCGACTTCGTAAGCCATGCCTCTAATTCCTCTTTTTGTTGTTCACTGAATGGGTCGGAATTTTTCCGCCGTTGCCGGACGGTTCCAAAACCACTTGCCCAAGAGGCGTTGGTGATCCTTCACTTGTAATCCACACGTTCTGATCTTGGTCGACTGCAACCGCTTCCACCTGCCGCCACTTGGGCAAATCAAATGCATCAGGAAGCTGTTTGAATTGTTGTGCGAACGATTGCCTTCGCTGTGTCGCACGAAAACGAAAAGCCTGCAGGTAATTGGTTACCCAAAGATCTCCAGTGGACGCATCAAAATCTGCCGCTGTCACCAAAGGCAAAACAAGTGTCGCAATCCTCGTTGCGGTGACGTTTATGTCGAATTCCTTTTTTGCTGAATCGGGCAACGGAACAACGTAAACACCTGACTGCGGAAGGAAACTTTTGGTCAGCAGCACAATTTGATTCCTTTCGCTATCGACGGCGACTGCCTCGCAATCGTGAGCCCCATCGGGATAGCGCACTGTGATGCGACTGACCTTCTTCACTGTGTCTGACTCAAGTGGATCAGGTTCATCCAATAAAAATAAGTGTATTTTTGACCGTTGCCGGGCATTGTCTCCACAATCTGCGATCAGCAATCGGGCCTTGCCATCGCTCGAGAAGGTACAACAATCCTCCCAATCATTTGCACTAACATCCTCGAGCTTTACTTTTGCCGTACGGCGACCAGTTTTGTCATAGGCATACAAAGACGCCCCATCTCCTGAATCGTTGTGAGTCCAAAAGTACCCTTCGCGACGCAAAGAATTTGCCAATCCACTACTTTCAGTCACACTTTTATCTGCAAGGTAAACCGAATTACCACTATTTTCTTTAGTGACCTTTTCATCGCTGCTGTTTCGATGCCCGTCTTGCGGTTGACCCTCGGTGACCGAACAGCCCGCATGGCAGAACATCATCGTTACTACACCACACCAAAACCTGAAGTGATTCGACAGCTTTCGGCGCGCAATAGGCGATCGCCACACAGTGGAAACCTGTTCAACATCGTGAGCATCATATGTGGTGCTCTTCATGACCGTTGCAATCCTGGTTCTTTTTTTCATCGAGGATCTTCGGGTTTGTCAGCCGCCTCAACAGCAGCGTTCAACACCATCTTCAGCTGTTGAGCCACCTCGACAGGATTATCGCTATCTCGAATCGCTCCGGTAACTGCAACGCGATGCATTCCGCTACGAATAACCTGATCAACATTTGTCAGGTCGATACCCCCAATCGCAAAAGCCGGGATCTGAATCTCGTCAACCACCTGAGTTAAAAACTCAGTTCCCACAAATTCTGTAAAGCACTTCGTCTTACTTGAAAATACCGGTCCGCATCCAATGTAGTCTGCCCCATCTTTCACCGCATCGAGTGCCTGTTGAATTGAATGGGTCGAGACGCCCACAAGGCGATTTCCAACAATCCTTCTAGCATCAGCAACTGGCAGTTCTTCCTGTCCAACATGCACCCCGTCCGTATCCGCAGCCAACGCAAGGTCAGCGCGATCATTCATGATAAAGACTTTACCCAATCTACGGGCAATTTCAGTCCCCGCTCTTGCCCGGCTGATCAACGTACGGTCATCGGCACTCCGATCTCGCAACTGGATAACGTCGACCTCGCCAACGAGTAGCTCTTCAACTTTCGATTGGAAATTGGATTGGCTGCTACCACAGCTCATCAAGACATACAGACTGGATGAATGCAAACTGCAATTTTTGCTGTGGGTCACAATACGAAGTTCGATCGCCGCACATGCTGTGTAGCAGCGGTAACGGATCTGTTCCAACTCTACAGAGATGTCAGGATCAATCGTTTTTGTATATTCTTCCAAAACTCGCAATGACTGCTGCGTACGGGCAGCGGCTGCCGCAACGACATCCGCCAGATCGGCCCGCAGGTATTCTCCTGTTCCGGTAATTTCGGTGCCCACATCCTCGCCCGTATTACGAGCTCTCAGCAGAGAAACACGTGAGATCGATTTCAAGGCATCTACGAGACCATGCCGCTGACTCTTGAATTCAGATGTCAATTTAGAATCATCTAAAACGAATCGGGCGATCTCCTCCATCGTACGAAGACCCTCACCAACGCGATTCGCCGACGCATCCAAGATGCGGTAGACAGCATTACGGATCTCTTTATTCATTCCATTCATGGCCTGTAACAAGTGGTTGCCGGCTATTCGCGATTGATCGTATTGTTTGAGGCGTGTTCAGCATTTTAAGGCGTGATACAAAATGATGTCAGGCTGGAGGTTCACTCCACCACCCCTTGGCTAAGCTTGGAAAACCAAGACCACAGACTCACCCCAACTCAAATTTCCACAGACGACTTCCCCAAACGCTCAGTTCCTGCCCCACTCTAATCTGTCCACGCAACAGGTGATAAGAATCAGGCACAATGCCGGTCACCGGCTGCTCAGGACCGTTTAAGCATCAACAGCGGACCAAAACGGCGGCTGTCTGGAATGGCAAATCATGGTCCGACTCGCTGATCTGATGCAAAAATTCAGTCGAGGTCACATTCTGCTATTTCTGTCTCGTTGTCACAGAGCAGGGATGCATGATAGGCTAGCGAAGTAACGCCCTCGTAGCTCAGCTGGATAGAGCAGCGCATTCCTAACGCGCAGGTCGCAGGTTCGAATCCCGCCGGGGGTACTTTCTCTGGTCGTTTCCCGACCACGCACCGCGAGTTGACTCTCAACGGCGCTTGGAGCACGATTCAAAAATCTGCGTCATTCGCGAGGTAACCTTGCAGAATAGTTATCGGAAAATACATCCGAAGCAATGTTGACGATCGAACGATGACGTGCGACCGATAACACAATTCAAACGATTGAAGTACGATCGGTCTCCGAATTGGACCGCGGTTAGAATCGAGAAACTGAAGCTTGCCCACCTTCAGAGCATAAATTGATCGCCCTGCCATGAACGTCGATGTCAGTTGCCGCTTAGCAGCAAACCAGTCTCCGTCGCAGCTATGATAACAGCTGCACCGCTTGGGACTGCCCAACATTTGGCTTGGCTACTCAAATTCGAATGCAAATCCTGCCAAGTTTCTCACCCTCACCGCCTTTATTAAGTAACAATGAAGATTGCAGATTAGTTAAGCCAGAAATGCTCTGGCTGGAGCAAACCTCTTTGACCATCGACCGGCTATATTTCACAATCTTTCACGCCGTTCGATTTGCCCTCACATGTCTCGATTGCTTTGGGGCCGCTCTGCTTCGGAAAACAGACCAGCAATGATGTGTAAGAGAAATCGGCTATGAAAGAAAGTTGGATCAGCAAACGACTTGCCGAAGCACACCCACTTGTCTTTTCGACCTACTGCATTGTTGCAGCATTCGGGACTTACTTTTGCATGTATGCATTCCGAAAACCTTTCACGGCGGCAACTTACGAGAACACTATTTGGCTTGGATTGGGATTTAAAACAATCTTGATTGTGTCCCAAGTCACGGGATATACGCTTTCCAAGTTCGTTGGAATCAAGATTGTCTCTGAGATGCCAGCGAAATACCGGGCAATCGCCGTTCTCGGTTTGATTGGGATCGCGGAAATCGCGTTGTTGATGTTTGCAGTGACCCCGGCACCGTGGAACTTCCTTTGGCTGTTCGTGAACGGGCTACCACTCGGCATGGTGTTTGGTTTGGTCATGGGTTTTTTAGAGGGACGCAAATTTACGGAAGCTCTTTCGGCTGGTCTGTGCGCGAGTTTTATTTTAGCGTCCGGATTCGTCAAATCAGTGGGGCGAAGCCTCATCGATGATTATGGTACGGATCAATTTTGGATGCCATTTCTGACCGGGCTGATATTTGTGGTGCCACTTGTTATTTGCGTGGGTTTGCTTTCTCAGATTCCACCGCCAACAAAAGAAGATGAATTGCATCGGTCAACGCGGAAGCCCATGACTCATGAAGACAGGAGATTGTTTTTTAGACGGCATCGATTTGGGTTGCTGTGCCTGCTGTTTATTTATGTTTTGTTGACAATCATTCGAAGCATTCGGGACGACTTTGCAGTTGAAATCTGGCAGGAAATGGGCGTCAGCGATGAGCCCACTGTATTTGCCCGCTCGGAATTCTGGGTCATGCTCGGCGTGATTGTATTCAACGGGTTGGCATTCTTGATAAAAGACAACCGGGTAGCATTTCTGACGACTCTGAGTTGTTTGTGCGTTGGGTTTTTGATCGTCTTGGCTTCCGTTTTCGGTTACCGATCAGGAACTCTCGCACCGATGGAATTCATGATTCTAATAGGCTTAGGAATGTATATTCCCTATGTCGCATTTCATACGACGGTATTTGAGCGGATGTTAGCGGTTTTTCGCGAAACGGGAACAATAGGCTATTTGATGTATCTCGCTGACGCCTTTGGCTACCTGGGTTACCTTGGGATCATTATATTTCGGAATACGGCATCCATCGAAATACGCTATCTAGAGCTGTTGACCTGGGTGTCCGTGGTGATTGCTGTCATCTCGACTTTGTTTGCATGCATGCTCATGATTTACTATCGAAGAGTATTTCAACAACTGGGATCCAACATCGTCATTGAGCGTAAATGAACTCGCATAATACTGCAGACTTGCTGATTATTGGTGGAGGCGTCGTCGGGAGCTTTTTTGCATACCACGCAACCGCGTCGGGAAAAAAAGTAATTTTACTGGAGCGAAATTCGGCGCCCGTTGGGGCGACCGTTAGAAATTTCGGTCAAGTAGTTCCGTCTGGGCTCGACGAAACCTGGCAGCCATACGGCCTTGAGAGCCTGGAGATTTATCACTCGATTCAGTCTCAGTTTAACATCTCGGTTCGCCAGCAAGGAAGCATTTACCTTGCCTCCAATGATGATGAACTAACGTTGATTCACGAGCTCCATTCGATCAATTCTAAAACTCACTACCGTTCAGAGCTTTGGAGTGCCGCTCAGTGTTACGAAAGGTATCCGCAATTACGAACCGGATATTGTGTTGGTGGGTTGTTCTTCCCACAGGAAGTTTCAGTCAACCCGAGGACCATGATCCACCAGCTTCACAAGTTTCTCGCTGCTTCGGAGCATTTTGAATCTCGATTTCAAACCAGCGTTCGAGAACTGCGCACCGATCGGGGAGGACTAGTCAAAGCAATGACCAACTCTGGCGAGGAACTCTTTGCGAGCAGAGCCATTGTCTGTTCAGGCAGTGAGTTTGGATTGCTATTTCCAGAACGTTTTCTGGCAAGTGATCTGAAGGCAGTCAAGTTGCAGATGTTGAGGCTCAAGCCCCAACCCCAATCTGTTTTACCAGGCAACATTCTGACAGGGCTTTCCATCCGGCGTTATGAGAGTTTTCGCCAGTGTCCTTCGTGGAATGCAGTAAAAGCACGTGAACCCAGGGAAAGTTTGGAGAAACAATGGGGGGTTCACATTCTTTTCAAACAAGAGGCCGATGGTGGAATCATCGTTGGCGATTCTCATGAGTATGCTTCCGTCGCCGAATATGACAGGCTCGGTTTCGATTTAAGCACCGATATCAATACGTTCATGATCGATGAAGCCGCAAAGATCATGAACCTTCACTCTTGGGACGTCGAAACTTCGTGGGCGGGGATTTATTGTCAAACGGAACATTCATCGGGTGTTTTCACCGAAACGATTGGTGATCAAATTCATGTTGTTACTGGAATTGGTGGCAAGGGAATGACCAGCAGTGCCGGGTTCACAAAGCACTATTTGAAGAGAATTTGCGATGATTAAAAGCGTCGTTTTTGACAAGTTGGGAACAACGTTGGATAGGGATAACGTTGTCTTAAAAGGTCAGAGCGACGATTAACGCAACCGGCTCTCAATTTACCGGGCACGAGGTTCAAGCTGTCGCAACCGGCCACAGGAAATCGCAAGCGATCCATTGAGTATTGGCACTTGATGGAGGCATGGGAACAAGAATGATCAACATCAAGTGTCATGATTGCTGAATGAGTTCCATCAGTATCTCAGGGAAACCCAATACGAGACGTTCAATGTGTGCCTGCAGAATGCAAAGCTGTTTGGCCAATCCTGTGAGCGACCGATTCGTACGCCGTTCCACTGAGAAGGGTTGCGAGAACATGGAAGGCATCGACTCGCAAAGGACATCAGGTCAGGTCGGTGGTCTGAAAATGCTTGAAAATCGACATCGTGCAGTTTTTTTTGTTCCACTGAGTTCTTTGCCCCTCGGGGTTAGCTTGGCAAAACCTGCAATTTGACCTCATCAACCGTACTATCCCTTCATTGTGTTGTCATGTCATGAGAATCTGTCGATAATGAAACATACGGGGGCGACTTGTCGCTCACGTTTACCTGTAAACCTTCTTTCAATGACTGTGAAATGAAAACTCCAAGACGACGTGACGTGCTGCGTTCCGTTGGCGTTTCGCTTAGCTTGCCGTTTATGCCTTCCGCGGCAAATGACATTGGAATGGGAAATTTCGATAAAGCCCAATTGAACGCGCCGAAACGCATGGTCTGCATTGGAAATATGCTGGGGTTCTATCCTGCCGCATTTTGGCCTGAAAACCCCAAACAAGATGGGAAAGTTGAGAATCATCCTTCTCTCGTTAGCCGCAACGAGTATGAGTTACGCCCAACCTGCAAATCACTGGAATTGCAGCAGCAGAATTTTACATTGATCCAAGGCTTTGATCACTTGCTGGCGGGCGGACATTTTGCCATTCACGCATTCCTGTCCGGGGTACGGCAAGTTGATGCAAAGGCGATGCCAACAGCCAACATGACGATTGACCAGTACGCAGCGGAGTTCGTCACCGGTCAAACGAGGTACCCAACTCTCACTATAGGCAGCGATTCAGGAATTCACGGTGGGTGTCAGCTGGCTTGGACACGAAGTGGAACACGAGTGCCGCCGATCACTGGGCCTCAGCAACTTTTTCAAAAGCTATTTCTGGGAACAAGTCAATCAGACAAGATCAAAGAAGCCGAACGATTTGAATTACAAGCCTCGATCCTTGATGGAGTTCTGGAGCAATCCGGAAGATTGCAGAAGAAACTTGATGCGGCCGATCGGCGCAAGTTGGATGAATACCTGAATTCACTGCGAGAAGTTGAAAAACGTCTTGATCTGCGACGCAGTTGGGTAGATCGGCCGAAGCCAAAGGCCTCTCTTCGAGAGCCAAAGAATCAGAATATGGTCGAAGACCTTCCTCTCCTTTACGATCTCATTCTACTTGCTCTGCAAACCGACTCGACCCGAATTGCTACGCTCGAGATCGGTGGTGATTTCAATCCAAAAGATCTCGGTATCAAAGGTGGCTACCACGGTTTATCTCACCACGGACATCGCCCAGCCGCTATCGAGTCATTGCTTCGAATCGATCAATATCAGATAGAACAGTTCGCACGATTCTTAGGCAAACTGGCTGCAACCCAGGATGATAATGACAATCTGTTGCGGAAGACCTGCGTATTGTTTGGCAGTGGCATGGGGAACGCCAACTCGCATACGAACACCAATCTACCGGTAGTTTTGGCTGGTGGCAGCTGGAAGCATGGCAAGCAACTGATTTTCAACCCAAAGGCGACGGGGCGGCCGCCACTGACGAACCTGTTTGTTTCGATGCTGCAAGAATTTGGTGCCGAAGTTGACCAGTTTGCTACAAGCACAGGAACTCTTCGAGGTTTGTCATGATGCTTGGACCTCAACGTATGCGAAAGCTGTTCTTTAGCTCTTCAATTTTTTTATGGGTTTGCCTTAGCTTTTCGAACCTCGAAGCAGTAGACAACCATCATCAGGTTGCAGAATCACAAGCGTTTCTAACGCGTTACTGTGTCGACTGCCATCAGGGCCCGTCTCCCTCTGCCCAGCGAAATTTCGAAGGACTTGATCTGTCCAAATCTGACTTTGATACGCAACTTCTTTTGCAGGAAGTGATTGATCAACTGACACTCAAGAGCATGCCACCCAAGGATGCTGAGCGGCCAGATGCCAAACAACGTCTCAGTGCAATCCGCCATTTGAGCCATCGACTCCAGAGCATGCGGCTGCAAAGTCGAGATACGGGAAAACGAACAGTCTTGCGCCGTTTGAATCATCGCGAATATCAAAATACATTACGAGATTTGCTCGGTATTGATATGACATTGTTTGATCCCAGCCTCGAATTCCCGCGGGACGCGTCCGACAGTTTTGATACGATCGGTGACTCACAGATAATGTCGGCA